>QKED01000109.1 GCA_003252455.1 Gammaproteobacteria bacterium | reverse complement strand
AACCACTCGATCCCACAACGCGCCCTGGGGCATGTCACGCCGATTCAGGCGATGAAGGAGTGGCATGACCGGCAACCTGAGTTATTCCAAAAACGCATCTATAATCAGGCGGGACTTGGCGCTTAAGTTAGGCCCTGAACGAGGCCCGCACCGTGCAGACGGTGCGGGCCTTTTTCGTTCTGGCGGGCACACCCAACGCGACGGGTGGAGGGTGAACAGTTGAGCGGGGCCTACGGAGTGTTCTTCGTGGTCAAGGAGTGTGCTTGCCCCGCGACACACCAGGGGCTGTAACACGGCGTCGCGGCAAGTGTGCTACCCTGCTGCTCTCCCATTTCGTCCGGGGCCGGTGTGACCATGCAGCTCCAACGCCTCTATTTTGCGATCCCAGAATCCCTTGCCACGCAGGCACTGAGCGGCCGGCTCCATGCCGCATTGCCCCTCTCCGCCGGGCGCCCCCAGACGCTCACCCAGGTCTGGCTCGACAGCTTCGATTGGCGTCTGCACGGTGCCGGGCAGCCGCTCTGGTACGAGCGTGACGAGCAGGGGCTGCGCCTACTCTGGCAGGCCCCGGGCCAGCCCCTCTGGGCCCTCGAACGGGAGGCGCCGCCGCGCTTCGCCGCCGACCTACCCGCCGGACCGCTGCGCGATACCCTCGCCCCTGTGCTGGAGATGCGCGCGCTGTTGCCGCGCGTCGAGCTGGTGGGGGAGCGCCTGCCGCTGCGCCTGCTCGATGGCGAGCGTAAGACGGTGGTGCGCCTCGACATAGAGAGCCTCGACCTGCAGCAGGGCGACGGTCAGCGCCGCCCCCTGGGGCGCTGGCTGGCCCTCGAAGGGGTGCGCGGCTACCCCGAGGCCTATGCCCAGGTCTTCGCCCTCCTCGAAGGGCTCGACCTGCGCCCCGACGGCGGCCCGTTCCATGCCGGGTTCGGCCAGAGTGGCCTGCACCCCGGCGACTACAGCAGCAAGGTCCAGATCCCGCTCGACCCAGCCGAGCCGGCCTGGATCGCCACACGGCGCATCTTGCGCCACCTGCATCAGGCGATGCAGGTCAACGAGCCGGGTACCCGCGCCGACCTCGATAGCGAATTTCTACACGACTATCGCGTCGCCGTACGCCGTACCCGCTCCGCCCTCGGGCAGATCAAGGGGGTGCTGCCGGAGGGGCCGACGGCGCGTTTCAAGGAGGGTTTCGCCTGGCTTGGCCAGGAGACCGGTCCGACCCGTGATCTGGATGTCTATCTGCTCACCTTCGACGCCTATCAGGCGCGCCTGCCGAGCGCCGTGCGCGCCGACCTCGACCCGCTGTACGCCTATCTGGTGGCGCATCAGCGCCAGTCGCAACAGGCCCTGGTGGCGGCCCTCGACACTCCACGTTACGCCGAGCTGCAGGCCGATTGGGCCGCGTTGTTGGAGGGCGAGCTGGGCAAGCGCGTCCCCGAGCAGGCCCTCATCCCCATCGGCGAGCTCGCCTCCCGGCGTATCTGGAAGATGTACCGGCGAGTGCTCGACGAGGGGCGTGCCATCAGCCCGAGCAGTCCACCAGCGGCGTTGCACGAGCTGCGCAAGAGCTGCAAGAAGTTGCGCTACCTGATGGAGTTTTTTGCTGCCCTCTACCCTGCCGAGACACTCAAGGGCCTGATCAAGGCGCTCAAGACGCTGCAGGAGAACCTTGGTGACTTCCAGGACTTCGAGGTGCAGCAGCACGCCCTCCACGGTTTCGCCGAGGCGATGTTCGCCGAGGGTCTGGCCGGCCCCGCCACCCTGCTCGCCATGGGCATGTTGATGCGCGACTTGGAGCAGCGTCAGCACGCCGCGCGGGAGGCGTTCGCCAACCGCTTCGCGAGTTTCGCCATGCCCCAGTACGAGGCGCAATTCCGCGCCCTGTTCGTCCCCTCTACCGACAAATCGACACCCACGAGCCCTTAGAGACCGCCTTGAAGATCTACGCCAACTACAGCATCAAGGGCGGGGTGGGTAAGACCTCCTCCGCCGTCAACCTCGCGTACCTCTCTGCCGCCCAAGGGGCCCGCACCCTGCTGTGGGACCTCGACCCCCAGGGCGCCTCCTCCTACTTCTACCGCATCAAACCCAAGGTGAAGGGGGGCGGTGGTGGCCTCATCCGCGGCACGCGTGCGCTGGATGATGCCGTCAAGGGGAGCGACTTCCCCAATCTCGACATCATCCCCGCCGACATCTCCTATCGGCACATGGACCTGCTGCTGGACGAGATCAAACGCCCCACCCACCGTCTGGCCAAGCTGCTGCGCCCACAGGCACAGGCCTACGACCGCATCTTCCTCGACTGTCCGCCGAGCATCTCCATGCTCTCCGAGAGCGTGTTTCACGCCGCCGATGCCCTGCTGGTGCCGATCGTCCCGACCATGCTCTCGCTGCGCACCTACGACCAGCTCATCGCCTTCTGCAAGGAGCACGACCTCGGCAAGCTCAAGTTTCTGCCCTACTTCTCCATGGCCGACCCGCGCAACAAGCTACACAGTGCGGTGATGCAGGCGATGCCGAAGAAGCGTAAGGGCGTCCTACGTAGCGTCATCCCCCTCTCGGTCGAGGTGGAGCACATGGGTGTGGCACGGGCACCGGTCTTCAGCTTTGCCCCAAAGTGTGTCGCGGCGGGCGCCTACAAGCAGTTGTGGAAAGAGGTCATACGCAACCTCGAATGAGCCTACCCCTCGACGGGGTGTTTTCTGCACCCCGTGGCCCAGACTCTCCCTTGATTTTGTGCGCGTGTGAAAAACCACACTTAAATCGTGGTTTGTGTCGTCACGACAGCATCAGATAGTGCTGATAGACTATTTTAAGTGAACCAGGTCACCCTTATTATGGGCGCGTGCTAGTCTTTACGTGCGCGTACACAAGTTTTTTGCAACAAATTCTGCGAGGTGGAGCATGAGCGATCCACGTCACCACTTTTCGGCATATCACCTGAGCGACCTCTTTCAACTCACCTTCGGTGGCCCATTGGTCGCCGCCCTGCGCCTGCGCCCCAATCGCTGGGCGCGGCGGATCTTGACCGAGCGTGTGAGCAATCTTCATCAGGTGGATGAGCGCCTCTATCGCAGTGCGCAGCCTACAGCCGATGGCATGCAGGCACTGGCGAGCTTTGGGGTCGAACGGGTGCTATCCCTACGTCAGTTCCACCACAATGATGATGCTTGTGTAGGTACCACACTGGAGAGTCTGCATGTGCAGATGACGGCGGACATCCACCACGAGCATGTGGTCGAGGCGCTGCGGCTGATCCTCGCCTCGCCGAGGCCGATCCTGGTGCACTGCTTCCACGGTGCCGATCGCACCGGCGTGGTGGTGGCCCTCTATCGCATCCTGGTGCAGGGTTGGGGCCGACGTCAGGCGCTGCACGAGATGCTCTACGGTGGTTACGGCTTTCGGCGTTATCAGAGCGCGGCGGAGCGCTATGTGCGGGGGCTCTCGCGCCGTGACCTGCAGCAGATGCGGCGCCAGCTCGCGCTGTAGTGACGGTATTGCTGGGACGTTGTCGCCGTGCAGAATTAAGAACGACCCCTGCTCGAAATAGTCGCTCCGACGCGATCACTATCGGCTATGCTCGTCGCGCTTGGTGCTGTGCGCCGCCCTGCGCCGCTGGGTGGGCACCGGCGCCAGGCGCCCTCGCCACCCTGCGGAGTCACTCGGCATGTCCACCCCCGTCCTGCGCCTCGCCCTCGCCCTTCTGCCTCTCGTCAGCGTCGGTTGCAGTGGCGGCGGAGGTGGGAGCAGTGCCAGCACCGCCCCCAGTGGCCCCGCCCTCGCGGTCAGCTACGCCGCCAAACAGCTCGACTTCAGCTGGAGTGACTACCCCGGCGCCACCCACTACCGCCTCTATGTCAATCCCGATGGGGCCTCCGGCTTCACCCAGGTGGGCGCCGACATCCCCGCTGGCACCCTGCATTACCTCCTCCCGGTGGCGGTACATCTGCAGCAGTGGGCCCGCGCCCGCTACCTGCTGGAGGCGTGCGACCCCAGCGGCTGCCGTGCCGGAGCGCAGCGCCTGGCCAACGGCGATATCCTCGCCACCATCGACCAGCTCACCCCCTCCAACGCCGACGCACTCGACGAGTTCGGCAGCGCCGTGGCGATCAGCGGCGACGGCAACTATCTGGCGGTGGGTGCGCCGCGCGAGCGCAGCGCCGCTAGCGGGGTAAACGGCGACCAGGGCGACAACAGCCTGAGCGACGCCGGGGCCGTCTACCTGTTCCACAAGGTCGCCGGGGCCTGGCAGCAGCAGGCCTACATCAAGGCCTCCAACCCCGACGACGACGACCGCTTCGGTAGCGCCCTGGCGCTCGACGGCGACGGCGCCACCCTGGCGGTGGGCGCGGACCTCGAAGATAGCGCCAGCAGCGGCATCGACGGTGACCCGTTCGACAACAGCGCCCGCGACCCCGGCGCGGTCTACCTCTTCACCCGCAACGGCAGCGTCTGGAGCCAGCAGGCCTACATCAAGGCCTCCAACGTCGAGCCCCCCGCCCCCGACTACACCGAGATCGCCGACCACTTCGGCAACGCCGTCGCCCTCAGCGACAGCGGCGACACCCTCGCCGTCGGCGCCCCCTACGAGGACGGCCTCGGTGCCGGCGGCAACGACGCGCACCACTGCGCCTACCCGACCAGCAACTGCTCGGTCAACGCCGGTGCGGTCTACCTCTTCACCCGTAACGCCGGGGTGTGGCAGCAGAGCGCCTACCTCAAGGGGGCCAACACCGAGGGGATGGACAACTTCGGCACCGCCCTCGACCTCGACGCCGCCGGCAACACCCTCATCGTCGGCGCCCCCTACGAGGACGGCGGTGCCAGCGGCGTCAACGGCATGGTCAACGACGCCCTGAACCTCGCCGGTGCCGCCTACCTGTTCGAGTACAACGGCAGCCACTGGTACCAAACCGCCTACCTCAAGGCGGGCAATCCGGATGGCATCGACTTCTTCGGCAGTGCTGTCGCCATCAGCGGTGACGGCCTCAGCGTGGCCGTGGGCGCCCCGCGCGAGGCGAGTGCCGCCACCGGTATCGACGGCAACGGCAACGACGACAGCATCGCCCTCGCCGGGGCCGCCTACCTCTACCGCAAGGTCGGCGGCACCTGGGGCCTCAGCCACTACCTCAAGCCCTCCAACACCGACGACAACCAGTACTTCGGTGGCACTCTGGCCCTCAATCAAGACGGCAGCGTGCTCGCCGTCGGCGCCACCGGCGACGACAGCCATGCCGTGGGCATCGGCGGCAACCAAGACGACAACTCCACCAGCTTCGCCGGGGCCGTCTACCTCTTCGTGGAGCGCAACGGCACCTGGTCGCAGCGTGCCTACGTGAAGTCACCGACCACCGCTCTGCAAGACAGCTTCGGCCTCGGGCTCGACCTGAGTCGCGACGCCGAGCTGCTCGCGGTGGGGGCGAAGACGGATACAGTGGCCGGCTTCCCGGCGGACCAGGGGGCGCTGTTCCTCTACTGAGCGGGCGCCCTGGGGAGGGACGATGGACCACCGGTACCTACTCAGCGGCATCGCCGCCACACTGCTGCTGTGCGCTCCGGCGTGGGGTGCCACGCAGAGCACCTGCTACGGCACTACCGCCAAGGGCCGCCTAGAGGGCGGCGTCGAGCTGCCCGCCGAGGGCCCCAACTTTACCCGTTACAGCACCACGGCCGCCCTGCTCGGGCGCACCTATGTCCACTCGCGGGTACGCGACATCCTGCTCGACGCCTACCGGCGCCTGGAAACCAGCGCCCCGGGCATGCAGTTCAAATACGCCGAAACCGGCTTCGCCGAGGGCGGACGCTTTCGCCCACACAAGACCCATCAGAACGGCCTCTCGGTCGACTTCATGGTCCCCGCGGTCGATGCCGAGGGGCACTCGGTCGAACTGCCGACCCACCCCTTCAACAAGTTCGGTTACGCCATCGAGTTCGATGCCGAGGGGCGCTTCGGTGAGTACCGCATCGACTTCCCGGCCATGGCCGCCCACCTCGCCGCGCTGCACCGCGCCGCCCTCGCCGAGGGGGCCGAGGTGTGGCGGGTGATCTTCGACCCGCAGCTACAACCCCGACTCTTTGCCACCGCCGACGGCGCCTATCTGCGCCAACACCTGCAGTTCAGCACCCGGCGCTCCTGGGTGCGCCACGACGAGCACTACCATGTGGATTTTGTCGTGCCCTGTCGGCCGATGTAGGGGGGCGGCGAGGGCGAGGGCGAGGGCGAGGGCGAGCGCGGGGGAAGCGATGGGGGCGATAAAGGCGTGAAGCGAATGGCGAGTGGCTTGCCGGATGACGCGGCACCTACCCAGGCTAGCCGTTCACGTAGTCCGCTTCGGCGTCGCGGCAGACACGGGTCGTGGCGTCGCCACCGCGGGCGACACCCCAGGGCCAGCGCATACTTTGCCCGAACGGCTGAAAATCAGCCACGCAGATACAGAGGAGCCGGAGAAATAGTGTTATTGGCGCATGGGAAAGGCTGCCCGAATAGAGGGAGAGGTGCGTTTCAACAACCGCTCGCGCCCGATCCGCCTCTGCATGTCCGCCGTGCCTCTGTGGCAAAAGCATGCGGTTGCCCTGGTGGCACCCCGAACGCTCAGGACTTCTTCACGAACTTGGTCAGGATGACGATCTGCTGGCCGTTCACCCGCCCCTCGATCTGCTCCGGGTTGTCCGGCACCAGGGAGATCTTGCGTACGGCGGTACCGCGCTTGGCGGTGAAGTTGGCCCCCTTCACGTCGAGGTCCTTGATCAGCACCACGGTGTCGCCCGCCTCCAGCACGGCACCGTTGCTGTCCAGGTGGCGTACACCGCCGTCGTCCGCACTCGCCCCCTCGCCGGTGGCCTGGGCCCAGGCCAGGGTCGCCTCGTCCAGGTAGAGCATGTCGAGCAGCTCCTGCGGCCACCCCTCGCCGCGCAGGCGTGTGAGCATGCGCCACGCCAGCACCTGCACCGCCGGCACCTGGCTCCACATGCTGTCGTTGAGGCAGCGCCAGTGGTTGAGCTGCACCTTCTCGGGGTCGTCGAGCTGCTCGCGGCAGACCGCGCAGAGCATCGCGCTCTTGTCCACGTCGCCCGCCCCATCCGGCGGCACGGCGTAGACCTCCAGCGCCTCACGGGAGCCACACAGCTCGCATTGGGAGTCGCTACGGGCGAGCAGGGCGGATTCGATGGGCATGGTGGTCTCCTGGCGTGATGGGGTGAGGGCGGGATTATCGCACTGATCGACAGCGCTGCGGTGCGGTGTAGGTTTGGAGGGGCGCTCACCGGGCGCCCGGTGTGGTGTTGGGCGGGTGAAAAGCTTACCCGCGGAGGGGAAGGGAGGTAGGCCTGAGCCGCGTGGTGGAAAACGACCTACCCACTGTTGTCGGTGCGTGACATCTGCATATTCCAGGGTTCGAACGCCTCAGCCAATGCCTCTTGCAGGACCGGGTGAGGAGGTCTACTCATGGCGCAACGCCTCGATGGGCTCGAGCCTGGCGGCGCGCCGGGCCGGGAAGTAGCCGAACACCACCCCCACCGCCGCGCTGAAGAGGAAGGCGATCAAGACGATGCCCCAGTCGACCAGGAAGGGCATGCCCATCAGGTCGCTGGCGAGCCAGGAGACGCCGAGGGCGAGGGCGATGCCGGCGACGCCGCCGAGGGCGGCGAGCACCACCGCCTCGACCAGGAACTGCAGCAGCACCTCGTGGCCGAGGGCGCCGATGGCCAGGCGGATGCCGATCTCGCGGGTGCGCTCGGTGACCGACACCAGCATGATGTTCATGATGCCGATACCGCCCACCAGCAGGCTCACCGCGGCCACCGCGCCGAGTAGGCCGGTGAGGCTGCGGGTGGTGTTGGTCAGGGTGTTGGTGATCTGACGCATGTCGAAGACGTGGAAGTCGTCGTCCGCGCCATCCTTGATGCGACGGCGCTCGCGCATCAGCCGCTCGGTCTGCGCCTGCACCTTGGTGGTGGCGACGCCGTCGCGGGCGGAGAGCTGGATCGCGCCCACATCCTGATTGCCCGCTACGCGGCGCCAGAACATGCGCAGCGGCACCAGCACGGCGTCGTCCTGGTCCTGACCCATGCTCGACTGGCCCTTGGGCTCCAGCAGGCCGATCACCTCGCAGGCGATGTTCTTCAGGCGGATGCGCACGCCGATGGGGTCGCCGGGGCCGATCAGCTCGCGACGCACGGTGTCGCCGATGATGCACACCGCGCGCCCCCCGGCCAGCTCGCCGGGGGTGAAGTCGCGACCACTCACTAGGGCCCAGTCGCGCACGGTGCGGTAGGCGTTGTCGGTGCCGGTGACGGTGGTCGACCAGTTGCTGTTGCCGAACACGGCGGTCATCGACTTGTTGGCGGTGGGGGCGACGGCGGCGAGGCCGGGTACCTCGCGGCGGATCGCCTCGGCGTCGGCCAGGGTCAGTGCCGCGCCCTCCTCGTTGCTGCCGGGGCCGCGGCGCTGGCCGGGGCGGACGATGAGCATGTTGCTGCCGAGGCTGGCGATCTGTGCGGTGACGCTGGCGGTGGCGGCGTTGCCCAGGTTGACCATGATGATCACCGAGCCGACGCCGATGACGATGCCGAGCACGGTGAGGAAGGAGCGCAGCACGTTGCGGCGGATGGCGCGCAGGGCCAGGAGTAGGGCGTTCCACAACATCAGGCGGCCTCCTCGATGCGCCCGTCGCGAAAGTGCACCAGGCGGTGGGCGTAGCGGGCGATATCCGGCTCGTGGGTGACCATGACGATGGTCAGCCCCTGCTCGGCGTTGAGCCTTGTGAGCAGCTGCATGATCTCCTCGGAGCGGGCGCTGTCGAGGTTGCCGGTGGGCTCGTCGGCGAGCAGCAGCGAGGGCTCGGTGACCATGGCGCGGGCGATGGCCACGCGCTGCTGCTGGCCGCCGGAGAGTTCCGCCGGGGTGTGGTCGGCGCGCTCGGCCAGGCCGACCTGCTCCAGGGCGGCCAGGGAGCGGGCGCGGCGCTCCGCCTTGGGCGTGCCGCGATAGAGCAGCGGCAGCTCGACGTTCTCCAGCGCCGAGGTGCGCGAGAGCAGGTTGAAGCCCTGGAAGACGAAGCCGATGTAGTGGCGGCGCAGCAGCGCCTGCTGCTCGCGGTCGAGGCTGCCCACCTCGACGCCGCGAAAGCGGTAGCTGCCGCTGCTCGGCGTATCGAGGCAGCCGAGCAGGTTCATGCAGGTGGATTTGCCCGAGCCGCTCGGCCCCATGAGCATGACGAACTCACCGGGCGCCACGCTCAGGTCGATGCCGTCGAGGGCGTTCACCTGCGCCTCGCCGCGCCCGTACTCCTTGCGGATGTTGCTCAGGGCGATGACCGGTTCGGCGCTCATCGCTTATTCTCCAGGGTCTCGACCAGCAGCTCGCTGCCGGGGGCAAGTTGCCCCTCTAAGAGCTGGCTCCACTGGCCGTCGCTGACGCCGAGCTTCACCGCCACCGGGGTGGGTTGGCCCTCTTGCAGGGTCCAGACGCGCTTGGTGCCGTTCTCCTGTGCGCCGCCCTGGCGCTTGGGCTGGGCCGGGGGGCGCGGCAGAAGGCGGGTGAGCAGGTTGCCGGAGCGCGCGGAGTCGGTGGTCGGTGGGGTGAAGCGTAGCGCGGCGTTGGGGATCAGCGTGGCGCCGCTCAGCTCGATGGCGTGGATCTCGGCGGTGGCGGTCATGCCGGGGAGCAGGGCGAGGTCGGGGTTTTCGACCAGCAGCACGGTCTTGTAGGTGACCACACCGTCGACCTCTTCCGGGGCGTGGCGGATCTGCGTCACCTGGGCGCTGAAGGGGCGCTCGGGGTAGGCGTCGACGCTGAAGGTGGCGCGCATCCCCTCGCGGATCTGGCCGATGTCCGCCTCGTCCACCGCCACCAGCAGCTCCATCTTGGCCAGGTCCTCGGCCAGGGTGAAGAGTTCGGGGGTCTGGAGCGAGGCGGCCACGGTCTGGCCCGGCTCGACCTTGCGGTCGAGCACCACGCCGCCGATGGGGGCGCGGATGGTCGCCTTGGCCAGGTTGGTCTCCTGCTGCGCCAGCTCCGCCTGGGCCATGGCCAGTTGGGCGCGGGTCATCGCCTCGTTGGCGTGGGCGCGGGCGAGGGCCGCCTTGGCCGCGTCGAGGTCGTTGGTCGAGCACATCTTCTGTTTGGCCAGGTCGGCGCAGCGGCGCTCGGCGGCGCGCGTCTCCTGGACGGTGGCGCTCGCCTCGTCGACCCGCGCCTCGGCCAGCTGGAGCGAGGCGCGCGCGGCGGTGAGCTTGGCCTCCAGCAGCTCGGTGTCGAGGCGCGCGAGGAGCTGGCCGGGGGTGACGCGGTCGTTGAAGTCGACCGCCACCTCGGTGATGGTGCCGGAGAGCTCCGAGCCCACCTCCACCGAGTTGCGTGGTTGGAGTGTGCCGGTGGCGGTGACGGTGACCGCGAGGTCGCCCTGCTTCACCGCCTGGGTGCGAAACTGCGGCCCCTGGGGGTTGCCGCTACCGTCGGCGAGGAACAGCCAGAAGCCCGCGCCGAGCAGGGCGAAGAGGGCCAGATAGGCGGTGAGACGGCGCAGCGGGTGGCGCTTGGGGCGGTTAAGGCCCAGGGTCTGGGCGATATCGTTGGGGGCGGTGGTCATGCTTGGCTCCGGCGCGAATTGAGCGAGGTTGGGCTAAAGGATACGCGCCGTTTCCGTGGGGGAGGGTGGGGGTGTGAAAAGAAGTGCAATGGTTGTGTGGGTGCTCACGTAGCAACCACAGTGTGAACCATTGGCCACGGAGACACAGAGGACACGGAGGGGGAGGGTGTGAGCGGGCAACCCATTGTTCTGCAGAAAACGGCAGGGAGCCTCCTACCGAACAAGGGTTAGGGCCGCTCGCTGTGCCCTCCGCGTCTCTGTTGCAAGCCTTGCGTGGTTGGCCTCAGAGCGGGTCGAGGCTGTAACGCGCGCTCATCGTGTGGCGCTCACCGGGGGCGAGGGTGACGGTGTCGTCGGCGGCGTTGGCGGTCTCGACGCAGAGCATGCGCAGGTAGCCGTCGGGGCCGAGGTCGCCCATGGCGGCGGCCTTGGCCGGGCCGGGGTTCCAGACCACGGTGGAGGCGCTACCGCTGGCCTCGATGCGGATGCGGCGGCCCAGTACCGGGTCGACGATGGCGCTGCGTGCGGGGGTGTCGAGGTAGATGCGGTCCACCTCGCCGTCGATGGTGACGGCGCCGTGCTGGGTCTTGCGTGCCATGCCGGCGACCTTGTCGAGGTAGGCGCAGCCGTCGAGTCCATCGACCGTGCAGCGGCGCACATCGCCGACGCTGAAGTAGGTGTGCAGGGCGGCGCCGATGGTCACCGGCTCGCGGCCGAGGTTACCGGTGGTGAGGCTCGCCTCCAGTGCCTGGCCGATGCGCAGGCGGTAGCGCACCTCGGTGGGGTGGGACCAGAAGCGGCGGCTCTGCTCGCTCTCTTCGATGGTGAACTCCAGCTCGGTGCAGCTCGGGCTCACGGCGCTGACGCGCAGCAGGCGCCAAGGGGTGGTGCGGGCGTGGCCATGGCCGGGGAATTTGGGCTGACTCGGGTGGGCGCCGAACCAGGGCCAGCAGAGGGGCACGCCACCACGCACCGAGCGACCGGGGCCGATGCGTGCCTCCTCGCTGACCCAGATGAGTCCCTGTGGGCTGCCGCCGGGGCGGTAGTCGAGTACATGGGCACCCTGTAACAGGATGCTGGCACTGGCGGACTGGTTGACCACCTGGATGCGCACCAGGCCGCCGGGGGCGGGGTGGAATTGGACCACGCCGGGGATGGCGTGACGGGCGCGCAGGGCGTCGAGATCGGACATCGGGCTCTCCTTTCACCATTGTGAGCTGCGCGGATCATGCGCTGGGGCGGGGGAGGCTGTCCACCCGATTGCTGAACGTCGCCAACCCCATACAGATGCCAGGCCCGGGGTGTGGGGCCGCTGGCGTACCCCTTGAGTCGGAGGCACCATCCGCCGCACCATGGGTCCCATGCAGAGTCACCCCCTTCCCCTCGCCGTCGCCTTTGCCGCCGGGCTCGCCCTGGGTCTGTGGCTCGATGTCGGCCCTGCGCCGGGGCCCTCCCCCTCCAGCGCGGCCCCGTCGGCCCCCCCGCCCAGTGCCGCACCGACCCCCTGGACGTGGGCCGAACCGCCAGTGCGGGTCGAACCACCGCGCCAGGCGCAGACGCCGCAGGGCGTGACGCTGGAGGCGGCGTTGGCGGCGATCGATGCCGACCTGGCGGCGCAGCGTCTCACGCGTGCCGGTGAGCAGCTGAGCACACTGCTGGAGCGTTACCCCTACGAGCCGCGTGCGCTGCTCTTGCGGGTGCGTTGGTTGGCCGCCGACGGGCGCCTGCGCGAGGCGCTCGACCTGCTGCTGGAGCGCCGCTCGCTGGAGCGCGATGCGGGGCGCGCGGAGGCGATCGAGGCGTTGTTGCCGAAGCTGCTCGATGCGGCACTGACGGCGGCCAAGGGGCGCGAGGATAGTGCCGCGCGGCTCGACCTGCTGCAGCTCGCCACTACCGCGCTGCCCAATGTGTTGGGCTACCAGTGGCAGTTGGCCGAGGCCCACTTCGAGCAGCACCAATACGGCGCCACCCGTCTGGCGCTGCAGGGGCTGCTCTACGACCCGGATTGGGGCGAGCGTGCCCAGCGCCTCGACCAGCGTGCGCAGCGTCGTCTGGCCCTGGCCAACGGCTACCGTCATCGTCTGCCGGTGCAGCGTCGGGGCAAGCACCACCTCATCGAGGTGCGCGTCAACGCCACCCCGGTGACCCTGCTCATCGACACAGGTGCGAGCATCAGCCTGCTCACCCCGGAGGCGGCGGCACGTGCAGGGTTGGCGGGGGATGGGCGTGAGGTGCGCCTGATGACCGTCGGTGGGGTGGTGGTGGCGCCCCTGGTCAAGGCGCAGGTGGCACTACAGGGGATGGGGGCGCTGGGGCTCGACCTGGCGATCCAGGGGGGGATGTTCGAGGGGGTGGATGGCCTGTTGGGGATGGACCTGCTCGGTCAGTACCAATTCTATCTCGACCAGGAGCGCGAGTTGCTGCTCCTGGAGGAGGGGGCGCCGTAGCGGTTAGCCCGCGTCGCGCGCCTCTTTGGCCTTCTGTTCGCGCTCCTGCAGATAAGTGGAGTAGGTGGCCATATCCTGACTGACACGGCGGAACAGGTGGTCGAGGCTGATGATGGCGTGCTCCAGCAGGTTCACCGCGATGAAGGGGTGTTGCACACGCAGGCGCTCGTACATGGTGCGTGAGAGGCGCAGCAGTTGGGTGTTGGCGGCGGTGGCCACCAGGCGCACGGAGCGCGGCTCGCGGTCGAAGAAGGACATCTCGCCGATCAGCTCGCCCTCGCGGGCGCTGCCGAGTTCTACCGATTCGCCGCTCACGTCGAACATCAGCGCCGCCTCGCCCTTGATGACGAAGTAGAGCGCCTCGCCCACCTCACCGATATCGGCGATGATGCCGTTTTTTTTGTAGATGACGGAATCCGTGAACTCGATGAGTGTCTCAACCTCGCGGACGGTCAGACACTCACACAGATATTGCTGGTTGAGAAACTCCGCGAGGTCGATCTTGGCCGGCGTCGGCATGCTGTGCTCCTGGAAAATAGCGGCGAAAATTTTTGTCGTTAAGAATAGAGGAGAGAGGGCGCGGGTTAAAGCTCTCGCCCGCCGGAATCTGGCGTTGGCCGTGCATACATAGATGATATGATGAAAGTCGCTGCGGCCGGGCAACCAAGACCGAGCCGCCTTACCTATAAGGGAGAGATCGCTCGATGAACAGACGCCTTGTACTTGGCCTTATGACCCTCCTCTTCACCCTGCCGCTGTCGGTGCGTGCCGAGGCCCCCAGCGAGGGCTTCGACTACGAGCTGGTGAGCCCTGCCGTACCGACCAACCTCGATGCCGGTAAGGTGCAAGTGGTCGAGCTGTTCTGGTACGGCTGCCCGCACTGCTACGCCTTCGAGCCCAACATGCAGGCGTGGCTCAAGCGCAAGCCGGAGAATGTGGAGTTCGTGCGTATCCCCGCGCTGTTCCGCTCCGACCGCTGGGAGCTGCACGCCAAGGCCTTCTACGCCGCCGAGGTGATGGGCATCGAGCAGAAGATGACGCCGATCATCTTCGAGGCGATCCACCAGCAGCATAATGGTCTCAAGGATAAGGACGAACTGGCCGACCTGTTCGAGCAGAACGGTGTCGACCGTAAGGCCTTCCTGGAGGCACTCGACTCCTTCGCCGTCACCCTCAAGGTGAACCGTGCCAAGGACCTCACCGCACGCTACGGCATCGACGGCGTTCCGGCGGTGATCGTCGACGGCAAGTACCGTATCACCACCACCCTGGCGCGCACCAACGACAACATGGTCAGCATCGTCGATGCGCTCATCGGGCAGCAGAGTAACAAGTAGCCGGAGGTAGCGTGATGAAGGGCGCCGAGCTGTTCGTCCAGTGTCTTGAGAACGAGGGGATCGAGTACCTCTTCGCCCTCCCCGGCGAGGAGAACCTCGATGTGATGGACGCGCTGCTCGGCAGCAGCAAGATCAAGGTGGTGGTGACCCGCCACGAGCAGGGCGCCGCCTTCATGGCCGACGTCTACGGGCGTCTCACCGGCAAGGCCGGGGTCTGTCTCGCCACCCTCGGTCCCGGTGCCACCAACCTCATCACCGGCGTGGCCGACGCCAATATGGACAACGCCCCGCTGGTGGCCATCGCTGGCCAGGCCGACACCCACCGCCTGCACAAGGAGTCGCATCAGGTGCTCGACCTGGAGCAACTGTTCCAGCCGATCACCAAGTACTCCTCACGCATCCTCTCGCCCAACACCATCGCCGAGGTGGTGCGTAAGGCATTCAAGGTGGCGCAGACCGAGAAATCCGGCGCCGCCTTCATCGAATTCCCCGAGAACATCGCCAAGATGCCGGTCGACAGCCGACCGCTGCTGGTACGCCAACCGACCCTGCCCGAGCCCGCCGCGGCACGGGTGGAGACCGCCGCCCAGCTCATCTCGAAGGCGCGTTCGCCGATCATCCTCGCCGGGCACGGGGTGATCCGCGCCGGTGCCTGGGCCCAACTCGCCCACTTCGCCGAGAAGCTCAACATCCCCGTGGCCAACACCTTCATGGCCAAGGGGGTCATCCCCTTCCGCCACCCCATGGCCCTCGGTAGCGCCGGTCTGCAATCCAAGGACTACATCAGCTGTGGCTTCGACACCGCCGATGTGATCATCTGTGTCGGCTACGACCTGGTCGAGTATCACCCCTACCTCTGGCACCCGACCCGCGACCGCACCCTCATCCACATCGCCGCCACCCCGGCCGAGGTGGATGCCTACTACGAGGTGCAGGTGGGCGTGGTCGGCGACCTCAAGCACAGCCTGCTACGTATCGCCGAGCTGGCCACGCCGCACACCGGCCACGCCCTACGCACCCTGCGTGAGCGGCTGATCCGCGAGCTGGGGCTGCACCACGACGACACCGGCTTCCCGGTCAAGCCGCAGAAGATCATCTGGGACCTGCGCACGGCCCTCGACCGCGAAGATATCGTCATCTGCGACGTCGGCGCGCACAAGATGTGGATGGCGCGCATGTTCCGCTGCGAGCTGCCCAACACCTGCATCATCTCCAACGGCTTCGCCAGCATGGGCATCGCCGTGCCCGGGGCCATCGCGGCCAAGCTCGCCCACCCCGAGCGCAAGGTGGTGGCGGTGACCGGCGACGCTGGCTTCCTGATGAACGCCCAGGAGATCGAGACCGCCATGCGCCTCAAACTGGCCATGGTGATCCTCATCTGGAACGACAGTGGCTACGGTCTCATCAAGTGGAAACAGATGAACCAGTTCGGGCGTCCGGCCCACGTCGACTTCTCCAACCCCGATTTTGTCCTGTTCGCCCAATCCTTCGGCGCCGTGGGGCTGCGCGTGGAGAGTGCCGAGGCGTTGATGCCGACCCTGGAGCAGGCGCTGGCGCTGGATACGGTGGTGGTGATCGACTGCCCGGTGGACTACCGCGAGAACCTCAAGCTCACCGCCGAGCTGGGCGAGATGGTCTGCCCCGTCTGAGCCATGCGTGACGACGCGCGCCGCCTGCGCCTACTGAGCTACAACATCCAGGTGGGGATCCGCAGCATCCGCCCCCACCACTACCTCACCAACAGCTGGCAGCACCTGCTGCCGACGCAGAAGCGCATCGACAACCTGGCGCACATCGCCCGGGTGATCCACGGCCACCAGATCGTCGGCCTGCAGGAGGTCGATGCCGGTAGCCTGCGCACCGGCCAGGTCAACCTCGCCGCACACCTGGCGCAGGCCGCCGGGCTCCCCTTTCACCACCATCAGCGCAACCGTAACCTCGGCCCCATCGCCCAGCACGGCAACGCCCTGCTCAGCCAGTTCCGTCCTACGCGCATCGAGGAGCATCCGCTCCCCGGGGTGTTGCCGGGGCGGGGGGCGCTGATCGCCGAGTTCGGTCAGGGGGAGGAGCGGCTCTGGGTGGTGCAGCTGCACCTCGCCCTCGGGGCACGCACGCGCCTTAACCAGCTCGGCTATGTGGCCGAGCAGATCCAGGGGCGACGCCACGTGGTGGTGATGGGCGATCTCAACTGCCCGAGTGAGAGCCGTGAGCTGCGCTGGCTGTTCGCCCACTCGACCCTGCGCGAACCCGCCGAGACGCTACACACCTACCCCAGCTGGCGCCCGCGGCGCAATATCGACCACATCCTGGTCACCCCCGAGCTGGAGGTGGAGAGTTGTCAGGTGCTCGCCGAGGCGCACTCCGACCACCTGCCTATCAGCATGCAGGTGCGCCTGCCGGAGGGGTTGGTGCTGTAGCTGTGGGGCGTCGCCTGCGCGAACGGTGCGGCGTGGGCCCGCCCGCCAAGGGTAGGCGCTGAGTGAAGGTCTAACCCCGTCGCGTGGCGCAGCGCCAACCCAGCATTCCCAGCAGGCCCAGCGCCCACAGCGGCCCGAAGCCCCCGCGCCGCAGTTGTTGCTGCAGGCAGCGGGGGCCGCCTCGTGACCCTCATTGTCGGCACGGTTATGGATTGTCCCCAGTCCGTGGGCCCTGTCGGGTGCCGAATAGGGGCAAAATTTCTATCTTTGCGGGTTAGATAGGCCTAGCCGTCGACGCTGCCCACCTTTGGCAGACGGGCGTATTTACGGTACAACGGCGCCTGTTGTCACACGGCGTTCTCTCATCATGCACAGCCTGCCCAGCGAGTGGCGCGTGGTCCTCATGGTCACCGCCATTCAGCTCATCAACACCCTCGACTTCATGCTGGTGATGCCGCTGGGGCCTGACTTTGCGCAGGCGCTCGGCATCTCCACCGCGCACATCGGTATTGTCGGCGGCAGTTACACGCTGGCGGCGGCCCTCGGTGGCCTGCTCACCGCGCGCTATCTCGACCGCTTCGATCGGCGCAGTGCCGCCGCCTGGCTGCTCGCCGGGCTGGCCCTCTCCACCGCCCTGACCGCCCTGGCCGAGGAGCTGGAGGGGCTGGTGGCCGCGCGCCTCGCCGCCGGGTTTTGTGGCGGACCGGCCACGGCGGTGGGGTTGGCAATGATCATCGACCGCGTCCCCAGCGAGCGCCGGGGGCGGGCCATGAGCTGGGTGATGGCGAGCTTCTCTGTCTCTGCCGTACTCGGTGTGCCGCTGGGGCTGGAGCTGGCGCGCCTGGGCGGCTGGCGGCTGCCGTTTTTCGTCATCGCCGCCCTGGGTCTGTTGGTGGTGGGCGCGTTGCGCTTCGGTCTCCCGCCCCTGCGCGGTCACCTCGACCACGCGCTGGATGCCGCGAGCGCCGGGCGCCTGCTGCGCCGTGCCACCCTGCTCGCCTTCTCCACCTCGGCCCTGGTGCTGTTCACCGGCTTTCTGCTCATCCCCAACCTCTCGGCCTATGTGCAGTTCAATCTCGGCCTCCCGCGCGAACAGATCGGCCTGCTCTACCTCTTCGGGGGGATATTGAGCTTCTTCGCCCTGCAACTCGGTGGCCGGGCGAGCGACCGCTTCGGCGTAGAGAGGGTGGCCCAAGGGGGGACTTTGGTGCTGATCTTGGTGTTGTTGGCGCTGTTCCAGATGCAGCCGCTGCCACTGCCGGTGATCCCCCTATTCGCCCTCTACATGATGGCCCAGTCGGTGCGCAGCGTGGTGCTGCAGACCAGCCTCACACACGTGCCACGTGCCCACGAGCGGGCCGCTTTCAGCGCCCTCAACGGCGCCGTGCAGCACCTCGCCATCAGCGCCGGGGCGCTCTTCTCCTCGCTCTGGCTGAGTGCCGAGGCGGATGGCACGCTGCTCGGCATGTCGGGCCTGGCCTGGATCGCCTGTGCCACGGCGCTGCTGCTACCGCTGCAGATCCACCTGCTGGGGCGCTTGGGGGTCGAGGGGTTGGCAGGGCGCCGCTAGCCGGGCGGAGTCGGCGTCGCGCTAGGGTGGCTCCCCCTCCACCCACTGACGGCTGCCGAGCAGCGCATCGAGGGCCCGCTCCAGGGCGATCAACTCCGCCTCACGGGCGAAACTTGACAGCCCAGACTGCGCAGATCAGGGCCGCCGTCGGCGAACAGGCTGAGGGCATATGCGGGGCAGCTGCCGAGGCAGCCGGTGCGTTGCCGCTCGATCACCTCGGCGCGCTCCCCAGGGGGCTCGGCCAGGCCGGGCTTATAGGCCAAGCGCGACGAGTGCGAGGCCGAGCGGACGGGGGTCATGCTCGCGGTTCGGGGTCTCGGGTCGGGTGAGGCAGTGCCGTCAGCTGGCTCTGAAAGCATTCGATGTGATCGCCCTGATCGGTCTCGACCCGATAGCCGGGTACCGGGCGCACCTGGGTCAGCTCGATGACCTCTCCCGCCTGCTGCCCGTCGAACACGACCCGCTGCCGATAGCCGTAGCGCACGCCGGGTGGGTTGTGCCCGGCGTACCACGCCTGCTCCTCGGCGAGGGTGATCTCGTCGCCTTGGTCACTCATGAGTTCGCTCAGTTCGCTGGGCTGGAGATGGCTCACCTGCTGTTCGACCTGGCGGTCGTAATGGCGGTCGTTGGGGTTGTGTCGAGGGTGGGCCTTGCGCTGGTATTGGCGGATGAAGGTGCCGATCGCACCGCGTAAGCGCTCGTTGCGTCTACTCATGGGATGGGCCGTCCTGGCGGGTGGTGGTGGTCCTTAGGCGAGGGCGACCTCGGCGGTCGCGATCAGCGCCTCGGCCTGCGCCTCGCACAGCTCGCGCGCCCTGGGGTCGAGGCGCGCGAGCCAGACCTGGGGCAGCTCGTCGAAGCCGTAGAGGGCACCGGCGATCATCCCAGCGATGGCGCCGGTGGTATCGGCGTCGCCGCCGCGGTTGACCACATCCACCAGCACGGCGCGAAAATCGCCCTGCGCGGTGAGCGCCTGGAACACCGCGCGCAGGGTGTCGACGATGTAGCCGGAGGGGTTCTCCTGGCGCTTGTTGTCGTAGGCGAAGAGGGGGTGTTCGGCCACCAGGCGGGCGATGGGGCCGTCACGCAGGGTGTCGAGGTCGGCCCCGTCGAGGGCGGCGGTGATGCATTCGACCACGCACAGGGTACCGGCGTCGGAGAGCGGGTTGTGGTGGGTGATGTGCGACTGCAGGCGACACGCCGCATCCAGTGCCTCGCGCTCGGCACCGTGCAGGTAGAGGGCGATAGGCAGCACGCGCATGCAGGCGCCGTTGCCGGCGTCGTGTTCGCTCAGCGGCACCTCGGTCTCACTGGTGCGACGCCAGTGGATGATGCCCCGGCGCACGGTGTTGCCGCAGTCGACCGGCTTGGCCCGTAGCCAGCCGTCGAAGGCCTGGGCGATGGCGTCGGCATCCAGCCCCTTGTCGAGCAGGGCGTTGCCGAGCGCGAGGGCCATGGTGGTGTCGTCGGTGACGGCACCCGGTTTGAGGTGCAGCCAGCCGCCACCGGTGATCTGGTCGTGCTGACCGTACTGGTGGGCGATCTCGCGTGGGGTGAGGAATTCGACGGTGGCACCGAGGGCGTCGCCCAGGGCCATCCCCAGGTAGGCGGCGCGGGCGCGGTCGCTCAGGCTGCCCGGTGTACTGGGGGCGGGGAGTGTGCGGCGGTGGAGCGGTCCCTTCACGCTGGTCCTTTTACTCTTCCGGCCCGAAGCAGACGTCGTAGTCGTTGCACTGCTCGCACGAGGGGGCGCGACAGGTATAGACGCCCTCTTGGATGCAGAGCTGTTTATAGAGGAATTTTTTCCACTTCATGTCTTTGACGTTCTTCGCCGCCAGGGCGGGGAAGTTCTCGGTCATGAGGCGGGAGAGGTCTTTGCGGCTCCAGAGCCCGAGGTCTTGCCAGAGGTGGTCGTTGGCCATGCACGCGGCGGTGACGATACGTGCCACCCAGGTCTCGGACTCATCGAGGTCGGCGCGGTGGGCGAGCAGCAGGGTGAGCAGCTCGCTGCGCTCGTCGCTGCGGCCGTCGTCTCCGGCGATGGGTAGGCGACCGGCGATGTGAGAGCCGGGGAAGTGGCGTGCCGCCATATGGCGAAAGGCCGCTTCACCCAGGCCGAGGTCTTCGGCTAGTGCACCCCCGCCACACCGTTGTGAGGCGAGGATACGCGCCAGCAGGTCGTCGTTGGGACGACCTGTGGCGAAGCCGAGCAGACGGGCGTAAAGCTGGTCCCGAGGACTCGGCTCTACTCCATCAGTCGAGGTTGTATTCGACGAGGAGCTCTTCATCACGAACCACCATCTGGCAGGCCAGGCGATAGGGGGTGGGGAAGTCATCGACGGCCATCGTGTCCACCTCGTCCTTGGTGATCTTGCCCATCTGCAAGAGCACGTTGATCTCCTTGTCGGTGAGCGGGCCGCCCATGGTCTTGGTGTCGTTCAGCTTGGTGACCTTGACCAGGCAAGAGCCACACTCGCCGTCCTGGCAGTCGAAGTTGATCGGGATCTTGTTGGTCTTGGCGATCTTGAGCACCGTCTCGGTGAAGCTGCCAGCGACGGCGTAGACGGTCTTATCCTTGTACTCGGGATTGCTGAAGGTAATGAGAGCCATTGTAGCTTACTCCTCTGTCCTTTTGATCAGGCGGGCTTGACGGTGCAGTCACCCAGAACCTGGGCCTGGCAGGCGAGACGGTAGTGGCGACCGGCCATGTTGTCACGCAGGACCTTCTCCTCCAGCACGGAGGGCTCGCTGAGGTTATTCCAACCCTCCTCGACCTTCATCATGCAGGTACCGCAGTCGCCTTCGCGGCAGCCGTAGATGATGCCGGAACCGACCTTCTCAGAGATCTCGATGACGCGCACGCCAGCGGGGACGGTGACCGTTACGCCGATGTCGGCGAACTCCAGTTTGGCCTTGGGCATGTGAGTGCTCCTGAAACTTTGTGTTGATTGGCGAAGCCGCTTCCTCGGGGCAAGAGGGGGGCGGACCCCCCACGCACCCCGCTGTCGGAAAGCGGACACTGCGTGTGAGGGCATGGGGGGTTCTGCAAGATGTGGACCAGTACTCATTTCGTCCGTGGACGTGAGCCCGTGGTCAGATCCCGGGGCGCTCCTCACTGGCGACCGCACTGAGCCCCACCGGGATGCCGGTGAGAGAGCCGGGCGGATTGAGCGGCACGCCACTGGCGTCCAGGATCGCACCCTCGATGGGGCAGATGGAGGCGCACTGCGGGTCGGCATAGTCGCCCTCGCACTCGGTGCAGAGGGAGGCCTTGATGATGAAGTGTGGCTTGGCCTCGAAGATCGCCTTGCTCGGGCAGAGCGGCTCGCAGGCCCAGCAGTTGACACAGCTTTCGATGATCTTGAACGCCATCAGACGGCTCCTCGCAGTGCTTCGGGGGCGCTGGCCTTGGGCAGGCGACCAGACTCGGCCAGCTCACGGTAGAACTCGGCCACGGCCTGTTCGATGGGTTGCCAGGCGTGGTCGGCGTTGGGCACCAGGCCAGCGGCCTCCAGCTGCTCCCAGGGCTCGATGCCGATCTTGGCACTGAGCACGCCGGTGCAGTCAGAGAGGGCCTCAAGGATGCCGTTGAGTACGGACTGGTCCTCGTCGCAGTGCTCGGCACCGGTGCAGTAGGGGGCCACCTTGCGCACGCCGTGGAACTCCACCTTCTCGTCGTCGACGCGGTAGATGAGGAACTCGTTGGCGTGGCCGAAGTGTTCGTTGACCACGTTGCCGCCCTTGGTCGCCACGGCGATGCTCACACGCGGACGGGCACCGGCCACCGGGGGCTTGAGGCGCACGAACTCGATGGGTACGGCGACCGGCTGCGGCGGCGCCTTCATCTGCTCTTTGATCTGGGCCTGGACTTCGCGGCGGTGCTCCATGGCGGCGGCGTAGTCGACCTCCATGGCGTCGAGCTTGTCGAGGGTGAACTCGGCGCCACGGTCCTCGCCGAGCATGCCCACCGCGTCGGCGCGGCACTGGCGGCAGTGCTTCATCAGCTTCATATCGGTGGCGCAGGCGTCCTGCACCGCGGTCAGCTCCTCGTTGGTCGGGCCGCGCTGGCCGGTGAGACCGTAGAAGGTGCCGTGCTCCGCCTCGGCGATGAGCGGCATGATGTTATGCAGGAAGGCGCCCTTATCACGCACGATGCGGTTCACTTCCGCCAGGTGTTCGTCGTTGATGCCGGGGATGAGTACCGAGTTGACCTTCACCAGCACGCCGAGGGCGACCAGCTTCTCTAGACCCTCTTGCTGCTGCTTGATGAGGATCTCGGCGGCCTTGCGCCCACGGATACGGCGGTTCTCCCAGAAGATCCACGGGTAGATCTTGGCGCCGATGTCGGGGTCGACACAGTTGATGGTGATGGTGACGTGCTCGATGTTGTACTTGGCCAGCTCCTCGGCGTGCTGCGGCAGCTGCAGGCCGTTGGTGGAGACGCACAGACGGATGTCCGGGGCGGTCTTGGCCAGCTCGCGGAAGGTGGCGAAGGTGCGCTCGGGGTTGGCCAGCGGGTCGCCGGGGCCGGCGATGCCGAGCACGGTCATCTGCGGGATGGCGGCGGCCACCGCCAGGGTCTTCTTCACCGCCTGCTCGGGGTTGAGCAGCTCGGAGACCACGCCGGGGCGCGACTCGTTGGAGCAGTCGTACTTGCGGTTGCAGTAGTGGCACTGGATGTTGCAGGCCGGGGCGACCGCCACGTGCATACGGGCGAAGTGGTGGTGGGCCTGCTCGGAGAAGCAGGGGTGGTCCTCCACGCGGGCACGGATGTGATCAGGCAGACCGCCGCCGGCGTTCGCCGGACCGGTACCGCACCCACTGCCGCAGCCGCCGGCAGAACCCTTTGCTGATGTATCGCAAGCCATTGAGTAGCCTCCACTTGGGTGTCTTGGACGTGTCTGCACGTCACAGGTGGTTAAGGCAGTGCACTCCCTGTGCCAATCACCCGATGCTGAGGTTAAGCCAAGGTTAAATAAGCAGTTATTACCGCTGTGGAGGAAGTTAGAGGGGCCCTGTGTCGTAAACCCAACAGGCCTGCGCGAGCCGTCGAGGGGGGAATTGTTTATTTCTCGACAGCGTCTTGGTGCAGGGTGTTTACCCGCCTAGGCAATGGAAGATCACCTACTTAGCCAGCCCCGTGCCCTACAGACACGCGGGATCGGCGCGCGTGAGTGGCCTGCTGGGCGTGTTTTGAAGGTGGCCGACCCGCGTGTGTAGCGTGTAGGGGGGAGCGCTATCGAAGGCGACGCCTTCAGGATCCAGCGGGCCGAGCCGCGTGTGTAGGGGGGCACCAGACGCACGAGGGGGTGTGTGCGGCTGTGCGACCCCACCAAGATGGTGCGGGCGGGCACCTCGGGGCCCTATTGCTGTGCACGCGTCCGTGTCGTGTGCCGGTGGGTGATGGGCGTGGCGGCCTCTGCATCGGTCGCATTAGTACATGTCGCGAGGGATATTGGCCCGCCGAGCGGTAGGCTTTTGGCTGAATCAAACCTTAACTTGGCCAGGGTAGTGGTCCATAATCGCCGATTGTGGGCGTGAAGGAACCGGTTTACGGCGCCCACGCGACATGGAGTCTCCCGCGCCAGTGATGGAATGTCGCGTCAAGACGAGGCTCCACGATGTCCCCTCTGCATGCCCTTCGAGCCCTCTGTGGGCTCTCTCTCTGGCTCGCCTCCAATCCACTCTGGAGCGCCATCAACAGCCCCCTGCCGGGGGACTTTACCGCCCTGCCCAAGGGGGCGACCAGCATCACGAGCTATTACCTGCACAACAGTGTGCAGCAGTACCAGGCCGGGGCCACCGGGCCGTTCAGTGGCACCTACACCTCGGCGGTGGTGCGTGTCTCGCACTACCGCGACCTCGCCGACGAGCGCTTTAGTCTGGTGGCGATCGCCCCGGTGGCCAAGTTGGCGCTGGAGGGGCCCTTGCCGCCTGGGATGGAGCACGCCCCCAGCGGGGTTGGCGACCTGCGACTGGGGTTCACCTGGTACCCGATCCATGACTTGGATAGGCGCCACCATCTGGGTATCAACCTGATGCAGGTGCTGCCCACCGGTCGTTACGTCGCCGACCAACCGTTCAATATCGGCGAAAACCGCCAGCGTACTGCCCTCTCCCTCGGCTGGATCCGCTCCATCACTCCACACTGGACCCTCGACCTGATGGCCGAATACGACTGGTTCGGCGACAACCCCGAGGCGTTCAACCCGCTCACCTTCGGCCACGCCCGGCTGACCCAAGCACCGAGTCAGGCGCTCACCGCCTATATCAGCTACCACCCCGACCGGATCAACGCCCTCTACCTCGGCAGCGAGTGGAACTGGGGTGGCGAGCAGAGCCTCGACGGTGTGCCGCTGGACAACGCCTCTGAGCTGCAGCGCCTCTATCTGGGCGGGGTCTACTTCCTCACCCCCGATCGGCTGCGCATCCTCAACCTGCGCCTGACCCAGGACGCACACATGGAGAACGGCTTCGCCATCGAGCACGGCCTCACCCTGCGCTTCATCTACCTAATCGAGTGACCCCGACGGGTAGCGGGCCAGCGCCTCCTCGTAGGCGTCGAAGCCGGTCAGGCGGCGTAGCTCGGTGAACGGCAGACGCGCCTCCACCGCCTCGCCCGCGGCCAGGCGGGCCAGGGCGGCGCGCATGGCAAACGCGGCACTGCTGAGCAAGGTGAGGGGATAGGCGGCGATCTTGAAGCCCAGCGCCTGCAGTTGCGACGGTGAAAGCCAAGGCGTGGCGCCATCCTCCAACATATTGGCCATCTTGTGACCGGGCACCTCGGCGCAGTAGCGGGCCATCTCGTCACGGTCGGTGGGGGCCTCCAGAAAGGTGATGTCGGCGCCCATCTCGGCGAAGGCGCGTGCGCGCCAGAGCGCCTCCTCCAGGCCGTGGGTGTGGCGTGCATCGGTGCGTGCCATGATCAGGATATCGGCCCCCGCGTCGCGCTCGTCGAGGGCCGCGCGGATGCGCGCCAGCGCCTCGTCACGTCCCACCACCTGCTTACCGGCGGTATGGCCACAGCGCTTGGGCCACTGCTGGTCCTCCAGCATGATGCAGGCGACCCCGGCATCGGCGTAGGCGCGCACGGTGCGGCGTACATTGAGTGGATTGCCGTACCCGGTGTCGCCGTCGGCCAACACCGGGATGGGGACCGCCGGGACGATCGCCCGCGCCGCCGCCGTCATCTCGGCGTAGCCCACCAGCCCGGTGTCGGGCAGGGCATAGCGGGCGGCGGCGAGGGCGAAGCCGGAGATGAAGGTGATGGGGAAGCCCGCCTCGGCCACCAGGCGGGCACTGAGGGCGTCGAAACAGCAGGGCATGGTGAGCAGTCCAGGGGCGGCGAGCTGCGCGCGCAGGGTGGCGGTGGTGGACAATGCAGGGCTCCTTGACAAAAAATTACCGTAAAGGGTGAGATTCGGGCCGATTTGGCCCGCAGAGGGCTTGCTACCGGGGCGCGGAGAAGGCAACCTTTTATCAGCATAAACAGCCATTTATGATGATAACGCTAGGGTATTGCCGTGCGTCCGTCGAGTGTTGCCCATCGGGTGGAATCTGAGCGAAACTAGTGACATATGTCTCAATTGCATCCACTCATGAGCAGACCTGACAGCCAAGCCTCGTGCGCTGACCCCGAGGTGCTGAACCTGCCCGCCGAGGATCGGCGGTTGATGCTGCACAGCATCTTCGGTGCCGTCTCCTTGGTTTGCTGTTTCGCCCTGTTCCAGTTTACCCAGATCCTCGACTACCCCATCGACGGCATTAATCCGCGCCTCTGGTTGGTGCCGATCATGGTCGGTGTGATCACCGGGGCGATGGTCGGGCGCATCCGCATCCTGCAGCGTCAGCGTGACCACCACATGCGCGCGCTCCAGCAGGCGCAGCATGGGCTCCTCGGCCTCAACCAGTTGCTGGAGGCGCGGGTGCGTGAGCGTACCGAGCGCCTCAGCGAGGCGCAGCGCTTCACTCAGCAGGTGCTCGATGCCCAGCCCCACGTGGTGCTGTTGAGCAATATGGACCAGTTGGTGCAGGTCAATCAGGCCTTCTTCCGCCTGCTGCCGCAGTTCGGCAGCCTGGAGGCGTTTCTCGCCCGGCACCACTGCATCTGCGAGCTGTTCGAGCAGGGGCAGGATGGGCAGTTCATCAGCAACAAGATCAACGGACAGCTCTGGGTCAGCTATATCGACGAGCACCCGGAGGAGACCTTCCTCGCCCTTATCGGCGGCATCGTCTTCGATATGCGCGCCCGCCACCTGGATGTGGGCGACGACCGCTACTATGTGGTCAACATGGTCGATATCACCGAGTCGATGGACAAGAGTCACCGCCTCGAAGAGGCGAGCAGCGACCTGCTGCGCGAGCTGCACCTCGACCGCCTCACCGGTCTGCCCAATCGCACACACCTGCTGGAGGAGCTGGAGGCGACCGAGCACGCCGCGCTGATCCTGCTCGATATCGACTCGTTCAAGGAGATCAACGACTTCTTCGGTCACGATAGCGGCGACGATATCCTCGTCGGTGTGAGTGAGCGACTGCAGCCCGAGGTGTGCGCCCTGGATGGTCAGCTGTTTCGCCTCTCCGCCGACGAGTTCGGCATCCTGCTCGACGTGCGCGGAGAGGCAGAGCTGATCGAGTCCGCCCACCTGCTGCTCGATGTGATCGAGCAAGACCCCTTCTTCGACCGTAACGGGGCGGCCATCGGCGTCAGCGCCACCATGGGCGCGGTGATGCGCCACCAGCTCGGTGAACACCTGCCGTTGGCCGCCGCCGCGGTGGCGCTCAAGAGCGCCAAGCACCAGCACCGTCCCTTCCTCATGCACAGTGAGGCGATGGAGCAGCACGACATCTACGCCCGCAACATCGCCCAGGCCGAGGTGGTACGTCAGGCGCTACGTAATCGGCGGGTCTTCCCCTTCTATCAGCCGATCCTCGACCTCAAGCGCGGGACGGTGGAGAAGTTCGAGGTGCTCGCGCGCATCCGCGACGAAGAGGACCGACTGGTGCTTCCGGGCGACTTCCTGCACGCGGCCAAGGCGACCAAGTTCTACCCGCAGCTGACCCGCATGATCCTCGACCAGGCGTTGGCGCGCTTGGCGCAGATGGACGCGAGGGTGCAGTTCTCGGTCAACCTGAGCATCGAGGATATCCTCGACCACGATACGGCCGACTATATCCTGGCACGCATCGAGCAAAGTGGTCTGGGGGGGCGCTGTATCTTGGAGATCCTGGAGTCGGAGGGGCTGCGCAACATCACCGAGGTGCACGCCTTCATCCGCCGTGCCCGTGACCTCGGCTGCCGCCTGGCCATCGACGACTTCGGTGCCGGTTTTTCCAACTTCGAGTACCTGCTGCAGTTGGAGGTCGACTTCCTCAAGCTCGACGCCAGTCTGGTGCGCGACCTGGGGCAGGACGGCAACGCGCGCATCATCGTCAACACCATCCAGGAGTTTGCCCGCCAGCTCGGCATCCGCACCGTGGCCGAGCATGTGCACAACGCCGAGGTATTGGCCGTGGTTCAGGAGTTGGGCATTGACTATGCCCAGGGCTTCCACATCGCCAGACCCCAGGAGCGGCCCGAATACCTCGGTGGGTTGCCGAGCCAGCGCGAGGTGTGATCAGGCCCGACGCGGCAGGGTCAGGGCGGCGGCGGCGGCGTGCACGTCGAACTCCGGCTGATAGGGTACCGTGCCGAGCCGTGGGGCCGGGATCATGCGCTCCAGCGTGGCGATGTTCTGTGCCTCGTGGCTCATCGCCGGGCCGAGCCGATTCGCCACCCAGCCAGCGAAGGTGAGCCCCTCCTCCTCGATCGCCCGGGCCGTGAGTAGGGCGTGGTTGATGCAGCCCAGGCGCAGCCCCACCACCAGCACCACCGGTAGGTCCAGCACGCGTGCCAGGTCGGCCATGGTCAACTCCTCGCCGATGGGGGCATACCAACCCCCCGCCGCCTCCACCACCACCCGGTCGGCGCCCATGCAGAGTTGGCTGAGGTGGGTCTGGATGCGTATCAGGCTGATCTCGACCCCGGCCTCCGCCGCCGCTAGGTGGGGGGAGATGGGGGGCGCGAAGGCATAGGGGTTGACCAGCGGGTAGGGGCGCTCGGCCCCCGCCTCCTGGGTCAAGAGCAGGGCGTCGTCGTTACGCAACCCCTCGGGGGTCTGCCGACAGCCGCTGGCGATGGGCTTCATACCCACCGCCACATGCCCCTGGGCACGGTAGGCGGCGAGCAGCGCGGCGCTCACTCGACTCTTGCCGATCTCCGTGTCGGTGCCGGTGACGAAGAGTCCGGGGATGGGGCAGCTGATGGAAAACATGCGGGAGCTCCGGTCGGCGTGGTGTGGGCATTGTACGACCCCGCCGTGGCAGGGGGGAGGGGCGGCCTCGACACAAGCGCATACGTGTCACTGGAGTGGTCGTGGGCGCGTGCGGCTGTCTATACGGGCGAGCGCAGGACGCCCGCTCGCCCCTCGCCCCGGCGGCGGCTTGACCCGCCGCCCCTTGCCTCCCATCATCAAGCAGGGCCGCGGAGCGGTGGGGCGTCATGCCAGGGAGGTGGATATGGTTATTACGAAGGGAGTTTGGCTCGTCCTGTTGACCCTCGGGGTCGCCTACAGTGCCGATGCCGGGGTGGTTGCGCCGAAGAAGCGTTATCGTGTCACTTGGGAGGAGCGCGACGGACGTATCGACTCCGACAGCGTCTGTGCCGACCACAAGAACGGCTCGATCGCCTACCGTGAGTGCCGGAGCTACGCCATCGACTACTTTCACGCGCAGTGTCACAAGCACCGCGAAGGGGTGGAGAGTAGCGTGGGCGCCAAGCGCGAAAAGGAGCGCACCCTGCGCGACAAGTTCTGCAATATCGCCGATCGCTTCTACCCCTGAAGCGGCCAACATCGAGGGAGATATCCATGGGATCGCGTCTGCTCAACACCCTTAAACTCCTGCTCCTGCTCTGGGCCCTGCTCGCCACCGGTCTGGGCATCGCCTGGGTGGTGGAGGCGCTCGACCAGGCGGCCTTCGTCGCACTGCTGATCAAGGGTAGTCTGCTCATCGGTGTCTTCGGCCTGGGCGCCTTCTTTGTCGGCCTGCTGCTCGCGCGACCGACACCCGAGGCACCGCGTGATGCGCACTGAACACGGCCGATCGATGCCCGTGGAGACCCTCACGCTCTATCGACCGACCGGCCCCGAGGAGTTGGCCCTGGTGGCCGCCAGCGGCTACCGGCGGTGGCCCCCGCGTCTGCCGGAGCAGCCCATCTTCTACCCGGTGACCAACGAGGGGTACGCCAAGGAGATTGCCATTCAGTGGAATATCAAGGCCTCTGGGGTGGGCTACGTCACCCGATTTCAGGTGGCCAAGGCCTTTATGCAGCGCTATGCGATCCATCAAGTCGGGGCGAGGCACCACACCGAGTGGTGGGTGCCCGCCGAGGAGCTGGAGGCGCTGAACGCGCAGATCGTCGGTGAAATCGAGGTGATCGGCGAGTATCGTGCCGACGATGTAAGGCCGGGCTAGGCTGCTCTGTCGGCCCTGGTCAAGCGCTGTATGCCACATCCGTTACCATCGATATGCGGGGGTGTTTCAGCGCCCATCTCACGACGCACCACTGCGCCCCGGCGTCTGCGTGGCCGATTTTCTCTGCTCCGTCTAAGGAGATGGTGGGCCTGGCATTCGCCATCCCACCTCTCGGGTGCTTTCCATTACAATGCTCGGTTCCCACGCAATAGGGCGGTGGGTCGCGAGGTGGGTGGATGGAGTATCCAGAACAGTTCGAGGTGATCGTGGTCGGCGGTGGCCACGCCGGGGCCGAGGCGGCCCTGGCCAGCGCACGCATGGGTGCGCGCACCCTGCTGCTGACGCACAACATCGAGACCCTCGGCCAGATGAGCTGTAACCCGGCCATCGGTGGCATCGGCAAGGGCCACCTAGTCAAAGAGGTGGACGCCCTCGGCGGGCTGATGGCGCGCGCCGCCGACCGTGCAGGGATCCACTTTCGCACCCTCAATGGCAGCAAGGGCCCGGCGGTGCGCGCCACCCGTGTCCAGGCCGATCGTGCCCTCTACAAGCAGGCGGTGCGCGCGGTGCTGGAGAACGCCGAAAACCTCACCCTGTTCCAGCAGGCGGTCGAGGATATCCGCATCGAAGGCGGCCAGATCACCGGCGTTCGCACCCAGATGGGCCTCGTCTTTCGCGCGCCGTGCGTGGTACTGACGGTCGGCACCTTCCTCGCCGGGCGCATCCACATCGGCCTTCAGAACTACCCCGGTGGTCGTGCGGGTGACCCGCCTGCCCAGGCCCTGGCCGAGCAACTGCATACCCTGCCGCACACCGTCACCCGTCTCAAGACCGGCACCCCGCCGCGCATCGACGGACGCACCCTCGACTACAGCGTGATGCAGCCCCAGCCCGGTGACGACCCTCGTCCGGTCTTCTCCTTCCTCGGCTCACGCGCCGACCACCCGCCTCAGGTGGCCTGTCACATCACCCATACCAACGCCCATACCCACGAGCTGATCCGGGGCGGGCTCGACCGCTCGCCCATGTACACCGGGGTGATCGAGGGGGTAGGTCCGCGCTACTGCCCCTCCATCGAGGACAAGGTGGTGCGCTTTTCCGAACGCAGCGCACACCAGATCTTCGTCGAGCCTGAGGGGTTGCACACCCACGAGGTCTACCCCAACGGCATCTCCACCAGCCTGCCGTTCGACGTGCAGCTGGCCCTGGTGCGTTCGATCCGGGGTTTCGAGCGGGCGGTGATCACCCGTCCTGGCTACGCCATCGAGTACGACTTTTTCGACCCGCGTGACCTGCGCCACACGCTGGAGAGCAGGCTCCAACCGGGGCTGTTCCTCGCCGGGCAGATCAATGGCACGACGGGCTATGAAGAGGCGGCGGCCCAGGGGCTGCTCGCCGGGCTCAACGCCGCACTGACGGTGCAGGGGCGCCCCGGCTGGTTCCCACGTCGTGATCAGGCCTACCTCGGCGTGCTGGTCGACGACCTGATCACCCGTGGTACTGCCGAGCCCTACCGCATGTTCACCAGCCGCGCCGAGCACCGCCTGCTGCTGCGCGAGGACAACGCCGACCTGCGCCTGACCCCCATCGGGCGTGAGCTGGGCTGCGTGGACGACGCCCGCTGGGCGGCCTTCTGTGCCAAACAGGAGGCGATCGCGCGCGAACAGGCGCGCCTGCACGCCTGCTGGATCCGCCCCGGCACGCCCCAGGCCGAGGCCTTTGCCGCGATCAGCGGTGAGCCCTTGAGCCGTGAGCAGCGCGCCGACGAGCTGCTGCGTCGCCCCACCGTGAGTTACCAGGCGCTCACCGCCATCGACGGCTTGGCCGGTGAGGTCGACGACGAGGCGGTGGCCGAGCAGGTGGAGATCCAGGCCAAGTACGCCGGCTACATCGCCCGACAGGAGGAGGAGATCGCCCGTGCCGCCAAGCACGAGGGGCTCGCCCTACCGGCGGATATGGACTACGCCGCCGTGCGCGGCCTCTCCACCGAAGTCGCGGAAAAGCTCGCACGTCAGCGCCCCGAGACCCTGGGCGTCGCCGCGCGCATCCCCGGTATCACCCCGGCGGCCATCTCGCTGCTGCTGGTGCACTTGAAGAAACGTGGCCAGGAGGCGCGCCCGTGAGCCAGACCCTCGACCGCACCCCGCTACTCGACGAGCTGCGCGCCGGGGTCGCCGCCCTCGGCCTCGACCTCGGCGAGCCGCTGCTGGAGCGGCAGATCGACTACCTCGCCCTGTTGGTGAAGTGGAACAAGGTCTACAACCTCACCGCCGTACGCGAGCCGCAGGAGATGGTCGCGCGCCACCTGCTCGACAGCCTGAGCATCCTCCCCTGGCTCCAGGGCGAGAGCGCCGTCGATGTGGGCAGCGGTGCGGGCATCCCCGGTATTCCCTTGGCCCTGGCCGCCCCCGAGCGCGCCTGGACCCTGCTCGACAGCAACGGCAAGAAGAGTCGCTTTCAGCAGCAAGCGCGTATCGAGCTGGGGCTCGCTCGCCTCACTGTGGTACATTCGCGCGTGGAATCCTGGCGCCCTGAAACGCCCTTTGCCCAGCTGACCGCCCGTGCCTTTACCGCCCTTGGTGAGATCGCCGAGGGTGCGCGTCCTCTGCTCGCCCCCGGCGGCGAGGTGTTGGCGATGAAGGCGCAGCTGAGCACGACAGAGCTTAGCGGCATCCCCGAGGGGTTCAGCCTCACCGAGGTGGTGGAGTTGAAGGTCCCGGGTCTCGAACACGAGCAGCGCCACCTGGTGCGGCTCACCTTGCGCGGAGAGTAATCGGCATGGGACGGGTCATCGCACTGGCCAATCAGAAGGGTGGGGTGGGTAAGACCACCACGGCCATCAACCTCGCCGCCTCGCTGGCGCTGAACAAACAGCGCGTGCTGCTGGTCGACCTCGATCCGCAGGGTAACGCCACGGTCGGCTCCGGGGTGGAGAAGAACCGCATCCGCCACTCCAGCTACGAGATGCTCCTCGGGCGCTGCCCCGCCGCCGAGGTGGTGGTCCCCTCGGGGACGGGGGGGTTCGACCTGATCCCGACCAACTCCGACCTGACCGCCGCAGAAGTCGAACTTTTCGGCCTCGATCGCCGCGAGCAGCGCCTCGCCGAGGCGTTGCGTACCCTGCGTCCGGTCTACGACTACATCCTCATCGACTGCCCCCCCTCGCTCAACATGCTGACGCTGAACGCCCTGGTGGCGGCGGACAGCGTGTTGGTGCCGCTTCAGTGCGAGTACTACGCCCTGGAGGGGCTCTCGGCGCTGATGCAGACGGTGGAGAACATCCGCAAGGCGGTCAACCCGGGGCTCGAACTCGAGGGGCTCATCCGCACCATGTACGATGGGCGCAACAACCTGGCCAACCAGGTCTCCGAGCAGTTGGAGGCGCACTTCGGCGACAAGGTCTACCGCAACGTGGTGCCGCGCAACGTGCGCCTCGCCGAGGCGCCGAGCCACGGCCTGCCGGTGGTGGACTACGACCCCACCTCACGCGGGGCGATGAGCTACCTGGCCCTGGCCGCGGAGCTGATCCAACGGCGCGAGACCGAGGCGCTCAAGAGCGCGCACAATCTCTAGGAGAGCAGGCATGGTAGCGAAGAAACCACGTGGCTTGGGTAAGGGGCTGGAGGCGCTACTCGGTGGCAGCGGCCTCACCGAGACGGCGGTCGAGAGCCAACTCCACCCCCATCTGGGCGAGGGCGAGGGTCCCGCCGATGGCTCCCTGCGCAAGCTGCCGATCGAGAAGATCCGCCGTGGTCGCTACCAGCCGCGTATCGACATGCACCCCGACACCCTGGAGGAGCTGGCCGACTCCATCCGTGCCCAGGGGGTGGTGCAGCCCATCGTCGTGCGCCCCACCGCCACCAAGGGCGAGTACGAGCTGATCGCCGGTGAACGCCGCTGGCGCGCCGCGCAGATCGCCGGGCTCGACCAGATCCCCGCCGTCATCCGTGAGGTCAACGACCAGGCCGCCATGGCCATGGGCCTCATTGAGAACATCCAGCGCGAGGCACTCAACCCCATCGAGGAGGCGATCGCGCTGCACCGCCTCATCGAAGAGTTCGGCATGACCCACCAGCAGACCGCCGATGCGGTGGGCCGCTCGCGCGCCGCCGTCACCAACCTCCTGCGTCTGCTCGGCCTGCGTGACGATGTCAAACGATTGGTCGAGAACGGCGACCTGGAGATGGGCCATGCCCGCGCCCTGCTGCCCCTGGAGGGACCGGCGCAGAGCGAGGCGGCGCGCACCGTGGTGGCGCGTGGTCTTTCGGTGCGCGACACCGAGGCGCTGGTGAAAAAGTTGCAGCAGGAGGCGAGTGCACCGCCCGTCGCCCCCAAGCGCAGTGATCCCGATGTGGCCAAGCTGGAGCAGCAGGTCTCTGAGCGCCTTGGTGCCAAGGTAGAGCTCAAACACGGCAAGCGCGGCAACGGCAAGTTGGTGATCCAGTACCACTCCCTGGATGAACTCGACGGCATTCTGGAGCGGATCAAGTAGCCAGCGCTCGGCGAATTACCCCAATCTGACGCCATCGGCGTCGATCACCCGTCGCCCCATGAGGGCGATAACAACCATAGAATTGTTGATGGTATTTATGGGGATTAGCGGATATTAATATTTGAGATTGCTGTTATTAATCTTTTTTATCCGCCCATCATTGCCATCCCATTGGGGACTCACTATAATGCGCCGCGCTGATAGCCCAATTGCGTCCCTTATGATCATCGGGGAAGGCTTATTCTTGGGCGCGGGCCAGCCGCAATGAGCGCCTATCAGAGGCAACTGCGGCGGTTCCTGCTGCACCAGTTGGCCCTGCAGGTCGGTGTCGCGCTGCTATCGGCAATCGGGTTTGGTCTGATGACCGGGCCACAGGCCGCACTGGCCACTTTTATCGGCACTCTGGTCGCCGCCGTCAACACCCTGATCACCCTCAGGTGCGCGCAGCGGACAGAGCGGATGGGAAGCCTGGAGCCGGGGCAGAATCTGAGGGCGATGTTTCGCTGCGAGATGGCGCGACTGGCGCAGACCATCCTTTCGCTGGCGCTCCTCCTCGGTGTACTGCACCTCCTCCCCCTTCCCCTGCTGAGCGGATTCTTCGCGGGACAACTGGTCTCGCTGATCGCCAATTTTATGTTTAAGAGCAGATAGTTATGTCTAGTGAAGCAGCGTACTCCTCTGCCGATTACATTCGGCACCACCTGACCAACATGACCTTCGGCCAGCACGCCGATGGTCACTGGGGTCTCGCCCACAGCGCCCAAGAGGCCGCGGAGATGGGCTTCTGGGCCTTCCACCTCGACTCCCTGGGGTGGTCTCTGGGTCTGGCCTTCGTCATGTTCTTTTTCCTGCGTAGCGTGGCCAAGAAGGCCGAGGCTGGCATCCCGAGCGGCGCGCAGAACTTCGCCGAGTGGATCATCGAGTTCATCGACTCCAGCGTGCGCGGCTCCTTTACAGCCAACAACCCGCTGGTCGCGCCCATGGCCCTGACCATCTTCGGCTGGGTCTTCCTGATGAACTTCATGGACCTCATCGCCGTCGACTTCCTGCCCGCCCTGGCCGGTCAGATCGGCGCCCTGTTCGGTGCCGACCCGCACCACGTCTACATGAAGATCGTCCCCAGTACCGACCCCAACATCACCTTCGGCATGGCCCTCGGCGTGTTCTGGCTGATGCTCTACTACAGCGTCAAGAACAAGGGCCTCGGTGGCTTCCTCGGCGAGCTGGCCTTCCAGCCCTTCGGCAAGTGGGGTCTGCCCGTGAACCTGCTGCTCGAAGGTGTGACCCTGATCTCCAAGCCCATCTCTCTGGCCCTGCGACTGTTCGGCAACATGTACGCCGGTGAGATGATCTTTATCCTGATTGCCATCATGTACGGCGCCGGTCTGCTGCTTGGCAGCTTCGCCGGTATCCTGCAGCTCGGCTGGGCCATCTTCCACATCCTGATCATCACCCTGCAGGCGTTCATCTTCATGACCCTGACCATCGTGTACATGGATATGGCGCATCAGGAACACCACTGATTTCCCGTCTGATTTCTAACCAAACCTTCGAAACTTAAGTAATAGGAGTATCTCCAAATGTCTGAAGCACAAGCCTTTCTCTACATCGCTGGCGCACTGATGATGGGTCTGGGTGCCCTTGGCGCCGCTGTCGGTATCGGTATCCTGGGTGGCCGTTTCCTCGAAGGCGCCGCCCGTCAGCCCGAGCTGATCCCCATGCTGCGTACCCAGTTCTTCATCGTTATGGGTCTGGTCGACGCCGTGCCCATGATCGCTGTCGGTCTGGCCATGTACGTCCTCTTCGCGGTGGCCTAATCCAGTACGGAACCTAATCCCCCTGGATTTCCCGGCCAACCGAACGAGGTAATGACATGAATATCAATGCAACCCTGATCGGCCAGGCTATTTCGTTCTTCGTGTTCGTGTGGTTCTGCATGAAATATGTGTGGCCACCGATCATGAGCGCTCTCGAAGAGCGTAAGACGAAGATTGCCGATGGGCTTGCCGCCGCTGAGCGTGGCAAGCACGAGCAGGAGCTGGCGGAGAAGCGTGCCGCCGAGGTGCTGAAGGAGGCCAAGCAGCAGGCCGCCGAGATCATCGCGCAGGCGCAGAAGCGCTCCAGCGAGATCATCGACGAGTCTAAAGAGGCCGCCCGCATCGAGGGTGACCGCATCGTCACCGCCGCCAACGCCGAGATCGAGCAGGAGATGAATCGTGCCAAGGAGCAGCTGCGTAGTCAGGTCGTGAGCCTGTCTATCGCCGGTGCCTCCAAGGTCCTGGCCCGCGAAATCGACGCCAAGGCCCACGACGATCTGCTGAAAGAACTCGCGGCCCAACTATAAGGTCGGCAGCACATGGCTGAAAAGACAACCATCGCTCGCCCCTACGCCCAGGCCATCTTCGCCATCGCCCAAGAACAGGGCGCGCTGGCGAAGTGGTCCGCGATGCTCGGGCTGACCGCTACCGTGGTCAGCGACCCCCAGGTCGTGCCGCTGATCGGTAACCCGAACGTCACGCGTGAGCAGATCGTCGATCTGCTCTTCGGCGTCTGTGGCGATAACCTGAACGATACCGGTAAAAACATGGTACGGGTGCTGGCCGATAACGGTCGACTCAACGTCCTGCCGGAGATCGCCGCCCTCTACGAGGTCGAGCGTGCACGTGCCGAGGGCACCCTGGAGGCCGAGGTGATCTCGGCCGCCGAGCTCTCAAGCGCGCAGCAGCAGACCATCGCCGAGGCGCTGAAGAAGCGCCTGGGCCGTGAGGTGACGCTGGAGGTGACCATCGACGCGTCTCTGCTCGGTGGTGTCATCATTCGCGCTGGCGACCTGGTGATCGACAACTCCGCCAAGGGCAAGCTGGCCAAATTGAGCCACCGCCTGCTGGGCTGACCCGGACCCTGTTTAGAGGATATATGCAATGCAACTGAATCCTTCAGAAATCAGTGAGCTGATCAAGAAGCGCATCGAGAGCTTCGAATCAGTCTCCGAGGCCCGCAACGAGGGTACGGTGGTCAGCGTGACCGACGGTATCGTGCGTATTCACGGCCTGTCAGACGTCATGTCTGGCGAAATGCTCGAGTTCCCCGACAATACCTTTGGCATGGCACTCAACCTGGAGCGTGACTCCGTGGGTGCGGTGATCCTGGGTGCCTATGAGCACATCTCCGAGGGCGACAAGGTCACATGCACCGGTCGCATCATGGAGGTCCCCACCGGCGAGGCCCTGCTCGGTCGCGTGGTCGACTCCCTCGGTAACCCGATCGACGGTAAGGGCCCCATCTCCGCAGAGAGCAGCTCGCCCATCGAGAAGATCGCCCCCGGCGTTATCGCGCGTAAGTCCGTGGACCAGCCGATGCAGACCGGCCTCAAGTCCATCGACGCCATGGTGCCGATCGGCCGCGGCCAGCGCGAGCTGATCATCGGTGACCGTCAGACCGGTAAGACCGCTGTCGCCATCGACGCCATCATCAACCAGAAGGGCACTGGCGTTAAGTGCATCTACGTGGCGGTGGGCCAGAAGGCCTCCTCCATCGCCGCCGTGGTGCGCAAGCTGGAAGAGCACGGCGCCCTCGACCACACCATCGTGGTCGCCGCCTCCGCTTCCGACTCCGCCGCCCTGCAGTACATCGCCCCCTACTCCGGCTGTGCCATGGGTGAGTACTTCCGCGACAAGGGTGAAGACGCGCTGATCGTCTATGACGACCTCACCAAGCAGGCGTGGGCCTACCGCCAGGTCTCCCTGCTGCTGCGTCGTCCCCCCGGTCGTGAGGCCTACCCCGGTGACGTCTTCTATCTGCACTCCCGTCTGCTGGAGCGCGCTGCGCGCATCAACGCCGACGAGGTGGAGAAGCTGACCGGTGGCAAGGTCAAGGGCCAGACCGGCTCCCTGACCGCCCTGCCGATCATCGAGACCCAGGCCGGTGACGTGTCGGCCTTCGTGCCCACCAACGTCATCTCCATTACCGACGGTCAGATCTTCCTTGAGTCCGATCTGTTCAACTCCGGTATCCGTCCTGCCATCAACGCCGGTCTCTCCGTCTCCCGTGTGGGTGGCGCTGCGCAGACCAAGATCGTCAAGAAGCTCGGCGGCGGTATCCGTCTCGACCTGGCCCAGTACCGTGAGCTGGCGGCCTTCGCCCAGTTCGCCTCTGACCTCGACGAGGCCACCCGCAAGCAGATCGAGCGCGGTCAGCGTGTGACCGAGCTGATGAAGCAGATGCAGTACGCGCCGATGAACGTGGCGCAGATCGCCCTCTCCCTGTTCGCCGCCAACCAGGGCTTCCTGGATGACGTCGAGGTGAGCAAGGTGGTCGACTTCGAGGCTGCCATGCAGTCCTACATGAAGTCCGAGCAGGCCGACCTGATCGCTAAGATCAACGAGAAGGGCGACTACAACGACGAGATCGAAAACGGGATGCGTGAGGCTCTGGAGAAGTTCAAGGCCACTAGCACCTGGTAAGCGGGAGCCTGATCAATGGCAAGCGGAAAAGAGATTCGCGGCAAGGTCAAGAGTATCCAGAATACCCAGAAGATCACCCGCGCGATGGAGATGGTCGCCGCATCCAAGATGCGGCGTGCCCAGGACCGTATGGCCGCCTCGCGGCCCTACGCCGACAACATCCGTCGCGTGGTGAGCAATCTGGCCCACGCCCATCCGGAGTATCACCACTCCTATATGAAGGAGCGTGAGGTCAAGCGGGTTGGATACATCGTCGTATCGACCGACCGTGGTCTGTGCGGTGGCCTCAACGTCAACCTGTTCAAACGGCTGCTCGGCTCCATGCAGGAGATGAAGGGCAAGGGTGTCGATCTGCAGGTGTGCACCATCGGTACCAAGGCGCTCGGCTTCTTCAAGCGTGTGGGCGGCAGGGTGGTCGCCGAGACCAGTCACCTGGGCGATGCGCCCTCGGTGACCGCGCTCATCGGCAGTGTGCGGACGATGCTCGATGCCTACGACAACGGTGAAATCGACCGTCTGTACGTGGTCTACAACGAGTTCGTCAACACCATGACCCAGGCCCCCACGGTGGAGCAGATCCTGCCCATCCAGGCCGAGACCGTCGACGACGAGATCAAGCATCACTGGGACTACATCTACGAGCCCGATGCCAAAGAGGTGCTGGACCAGCTCCTCATGCGTTACGTCGAGTCCGTGGTCTATCAGGGCGTTGTCGAGAACATCGCCTGTGAGATGGCCGCGCGTATGGTGGCCATGAAGGCCGCCTCCGACAACGCTGGCAACCTGATCGGTGAGCTGCAACTGGCCTACAACAAGGCCCGTCAGGCAGCCATCACCCAGGAGCTCTCGGAGATCGTCGCCGGTGCCGCAGCGGTCTGACCGTCAGGCGTCCGTACAGATTTAATGGTATTTAAGGGGAACTGAAAATGAGTTCTGGTAATGTGGTTCAAATCATCGGCGCCGTGGTCGACGTGGCCTTCCCGCGCGACGCGATGCCGAAAGTGTATGACGCCCTGACCCTCAGCGAGACCGGCCTCACTCTCGAAGTGCAGCAGCAGCTCGGTGACGGTGTGGTGCGTACCATCGCCATGGGGTCCTCCGACGGCCTCAAGCGCGGCATGGTAGCGACCAATAGCGGCGCCCCCATCTCCGTGCCGGTCGGCCAGGGTACCCTGGGCCGCATCATGGACGTGCTGGGCAACCCGGTGGACGACGCCGGTGAGGTCAAGTGCGAGCTGAAGATGCCGATCCACCGTAAGGCCCCGCTCTACGCCGAACAGGCCGCGAGCGTGGAGATCCTCGAAACCGGTATCAAGGTTATCGACCTGATCATGCCGATCGCCAAGGGCGGTAAGGTGGGTCTGTTCGGTGGCGCCGGTGTGGGTAAGACCGTGACCCTGATGGAGCTCATCCGTAACATCGCCGTCGAGCACTCGGGCTTCTCCGTGTTCGCCGGTGTGGGTGAGCGTACTCGTGAGGGTAACGACTTCTACCACGAGATGTCCGAAGGTGGCGTTCTCGACAAGGTGGCCCTGGTCTACGGTCAGATGAACGAGCCGCCCGGCAACCGTCTGCGCGTCGCCCTGACCGGCCTGACCATGGCCGAGTACTTCCGTGACGAGGGTCGTGACGTACTGCTGTTCGTCGACAACATCTACCGTTACACCCTGGCCGGTACCGAGGTCTCCGCACTGCTCGGGCGTATGCCCTCCGCTGTGGGTTACCAGCCGACCCTGGCCGAGGAGATGGGCGCCCTGCAGGAGCGCATCACCTCCACCAAGACCGGTTCCATCACCTCCTTCCAGGCCGTCTACGTGCCTGCGGACGACTTGACCGACCCGTCTCCGGCCACCACCTTCGCCCACCTGGACGCCACCCTGGTGCTCTCCCGTCAGGTCGCCGAGCTGGGTATCTACCCCGCTGTGGACCCGCTGGACTCCACCTCGCGCATCCTCGACCCGCTGGTGATCGGCTCCGAGCACTACAACACCGCCCGTCGCGTGCAGGCCACCCTGCAGCGCTACAAGGAGCTGCGCGATATCATCGCCATCCTGGGCATGGACGAGCTCTCCGAGGACGACAAGCTGACCGTGGCCCGTGCCCGTAAGATTCAGCGCTTCCTCTCCCAGCCGTTCTTCGTTGCCGAGGTGTTCACCGGTGCCCCCGGTAAGTACGTCTCCCTCAAGGAGACCATCGCCGGCTTCAAGGGCATCGTCGAGGGCGAGTACGACCACCTGCCCGAGCAGGCCTTCTACATGGTCGGTACCATCGACGAGGCCGTCGAGAAAGCCAAGAGCATGTAATCACACCCCGCGAGGGGAGGAGTGAAAACCAATGGCTATGACAGTCCATGTGGATATCGTCAGTGCCGAGGCGTCGATCTACTCCGGTTCTGCCGAGATGATCATCGCCCCCGCCGTGATGGGTGAGGTCGGCATCATGCCGGGCCACACCCAGCTGCTCACCCAGCTCAAGCCGGGTGAGGTGGAGCTGAAGATGCCCGGCGGCGAGGTAGAGTACTTCTACGTCTCCGGTGGCATGCTCGAAGTGCAGCCCCGCTCCGTCACCGTGCTCGCAGACACCGCGCTGCGTGCCAAGGATGTGGACGAGGCCGCCGCCCTGGAAGCCAAGGCCCGCGCCGAGAAGGCGCTGGCCGACCAGGAGAGCGAGGTCGATTACGCCTCCGCCCAGGCCGAGCTGGCCATGGCCATGGCCCAGCTCAAGGCGCTGGATCGGATGCGTAAGATCACCGGTCGTCGCGGCTGACGTTGCGCCGTCCCCACCCCGGTGGGGATTAGGCGATGGAAAAGGGCAGTGCTAAACTGCCCTTTTTTTATGCGTGCGAAAAATAGCCGCAAGTAACGATAGGTTGACCACAGGCATGACAGAAACCATCAGCAAGGGCAAGGTAGTCTCCATCACCTACACCATCCGCGATGAGCAGGATGACATCAAGGAGGCGGTGGAGGTGCCGGTGGATTATCTGCACGGCGGGAATACTGGGCCCTTCCCGAAGATCGAGGCGGCGCTGGAGGGTAAGGCGGTGGGCGATGTAGTCAGCGTCGCCCTGGAGCCCAAAGAGGGCTTTGGTGAGCGCGACCCCAATCTCGGCTTTACCGATCGTATCGAGAACGTGCCGCCGGAGTTTCGCCAGGTCGGTGCCGAGGCGGAGTTCTACAACGAGGCGGGCGAGACCATCAAGATGCGCGTGGTGCATGTGGATAGCGGCACCGTCACCCTCGATGGCAACCACCCCTTCGCCGGAAAGACCATGACCTTCCGCGTCGAGGTGCGGGCGATCCGCCCTGCCAGCCCCGAGGAGCTGCGCGCCGGTGAGGTGGGGCTCGGGGCCGCCGCCATGGAGCAGGGCCTCAAGGTCCATTGAGCGGGCGAAGGAGAGAGACGCTGCCATGAGTGAACTACGTCCGCTTGAGGTGATCATCCTCGCCGCCGGGCAGGGCACGCGCATGCGCTCCAGCCTGCCCAAGGTGCTCCACCCCGTGGGTGGCCGCCCCATGCTGCAACACGCCATCGACACCGCCGCCGCGCTCGGCGCCGTGCGCACCCACGTGGTCTATGGCCACGGTGGTGAGCGGGTGCGCGAGGCACTCGGCCACAACGCGGTCGACTGGGTACTCCAGGCCGAGCAGCTCGGCACCGGTCATGCCGTGGACCAGGCGATGCCGGGGGTCGACGACGCCTCCGTGGTGCTGGTGCTCTACGGTGACGTGCCGCTGGTGCAGGTCGAGACCCTGGAGCGCCTGCTCGCGGTGGCCGACCGCTACACCCTGGCGCTGCTCACCGCGACCCTCGAAGACCCGAGTGGCTACGGGCGCATCCTGCGCGACGACAGCGGGCGCATCCTGCGCATCGTCGAGCAGAAGGACGCCTCCCCCGAGGAGCACGCCATCGTCGAGATCAACACCGGCATGCTGGTCGCGCCGGGGCGCATGCTGCGTAGCTGGCTGCGTCGGCTCGACAACCGTAACAGCCAGGGCGAGTACTACCTCACCGACATCATCGGCATGGCGGTGGCCGACGGCGCCCCCGTGGGTAGCGCCCACCCGAGCACGGTGGAGGAGACACTCGGCGCCAACGACCGCGTGCAGCTCGCGCAGCTCGAACGCATCCATCAGTGGCGCCAGGCCGAGGCGCTGATGCGCAGCGGCGTGACCCTCGCCGACCCGGTGCGCATCGACATCCGTGGCACGCTCAAGGCCGGGGTCGACTGCTTCATCGACGTCGGTGTGGTGTTCGAGGGCGAGGTGGTGCTGGGCAGCGGTGTGCAGATCGGCGCCAACTGCGTGCTCAGCGACGTGACCCTCGGCGACGGCTGCCTGGTCAAGCCCATGAGCGTGCTGGAGCAGGCCACCCTCGGCAACGGCTGCATCATCGGCCCCTTCGCCCGCGTGCGCCCGGAGAGCGAGCTGGCCGACGGTGTGCACCTCGGGAACTTCGTCGAGATCAAGAAGAGTCGCATCGGCCGAGGCTCCAAGGTCAACCACCTCTCCTACATCGGCGACACCGAGATGGGCGGTGGGGTGAACATCGGCGCGGGCACCATCACCTGCAACTACGACGGTGCCAACAAGCACCGCACGGTGATCGGCGACAACGCCTTCATCGGCTCCGACACCCAGCTGGTGGCGCCGGTCGAGGTGGGGGCCGGGGCGACCATCGGCGCGGGCAGCACCATCACGCGCAACGCACCGCCGGAGCAGCTCACCCTGAGCCGCAGCAAGCAGACCACCTTCCCCGGCTGGTCGCGACCGAGCAAGAACAAGGGCTGACACCCACCCCGAGGTAGCCGTTTCTATGTGTGGAATCGTCGGAGCCATCGCCGAGCGCGATGTGGTGCCTATCCTGGTCGAGGGGCTGCGCCGCCTCGAATACCGTGGCTACGACTCCGCCGGGGTCGCGGCACTGAACAGCGCGGGACAGATCCAGCGCGAACGCGTCCCGGGCAAGGTGCAGCAATTGGCCGACGCCATCGCCGAGGGCCATCTGGGCGGGCGCATCGGTATCGCCCATACGCGTTGGGCCACCCACGGCGCGCCGACCCTGCAGAATGCCCACCCGCACATCTCCCGCGACAGCGTCGCCCTGGTGCACAACGGCATCATCGAGAATCACGAGGCGCTACGCCGTATCCAGCGCGAGCAGGGCTACGAGTTCAGCTCGGAGACCGACACCGAGGTGATCGCCCACCAGGTGCACGCCTACCTGGAGCAGGGGCAAGACCTGCTCGGTGCCGTGCGCCACACCCTGGCCGACCTGGAGGGGGCCTACGCCCTCGGCGTCATCTGCACCGCCGAGCCGGGTCGCCTCATCGCCGCCCGGCGTGGCAGCCCACTGGTGGTCGGGATCGGCATCGGCGAGCACTTCATCGCCTCCGACGTGGCCGCCCTGCTGCCGGTAACGCGCCGCTTCATCTTCTTGGAAGAGGGCGACTTGGTCGACCTGAGCCGGGAGCGGCTGACCATCTACGACCAGGGTGGGCAGCGGGTCGAGCGCCCGATCCGCGAGTCGGAGTTGGCGGCCGACGCGGTCGAGCGCGGCGATTACCGCCACTACATGCTCAAGGAGATCCACGAGCAGCCACGCGCCATTGCCGATACCCTGGAGGGGCGCATCAGCGGCGACCAGCTGCTCGAAGAGTGCTTCGGTCACCGCGCCCATGCGGTGTTCGACCGCGTGCAGCGGGTCAGTATCATCGCCTGCGGCACCAGCTTCCACGCCGGTATGGTGGCGCGCTACTGGCTCGAAGGGCTGGTGGGCATCCCCTGCCACGTGGAGGTGGCCAGTGAGTTCCGCTACCGCAACCCGGTGGTGGAGCCCGGTACCCTGCTGGTAATGGTCTCTCAGTCCGGTGAGACCGCCGACACCCTGGCCGCACTGGAGGCGATGAAGGGTCGCGAGGGGCTCGACACCCTGGCCATCTGCAATGTCCCCGAGTCGTCGCTGATGCGCGCCGCCTCGATCAGCCTGCTGACCCGGGCCGGTCCCGAGATCGGTGTCGCCTCGACCAAGGCCTTCACCACCCAGCTGGTGGCGCTGATGCTGCTTACCCTCGCCCTGGGGCGCCGGCGGGGTCTTGGGGCCGCACGCGAACAGGCCATCGTGCGCCAACTGGAGTCGCTGCCGCGCCGTGTCGAGCAGGCATTGGAGGGGCTGGAGGGGCCTATCCAACTGCTCGCTGAGCACTTCGTCGACAAGCACCACGCCCTCTTCCTCGGCCGTGGCGCCCTCTACCCCATCGCCATGGAGGGGGCGCTCAAGCTCAAGGAGATCAGCTACATCCACGCCGAGGCCTACCCGGCGGGCGAGCTCAAACACGGCCCGTTGGCGCTGGTCGACGAGCAGATGCCGGTGGTCACCGTGGCCCCCAACGACCCACTGGTCGAGAAGCTCAAGTCCAACCTGCAAGAGGTGCGCGCCCGTGGCGGGCGCCTCTACGTCTTCAGCGATGGGCAGCCGAGTGAGCGCGATGTGGCACAAGGCACCACCACCCTACACCTCGACCCGGTGGAGCAGGCCATCGCCCCCATCCTCTTCACCGTGCCGCTCCAACTGCTCGCCTACTATGTCGCCGTGCTCAAAGGCACCGATGTGGACCAGCCGCGCAATCTGGCCAAGTCGGTGACGGTCGAGTAGGCCCTCACCGGGGGCGTATGGGGGCGGTGGCTGCGGACGGTGCCCCCCGGCCCTTTAGCGCGTCGCCTCCGCCGCTGCCCACAGGCTGCCCGCCTGGCACTGCTCTGGGCAGAGGGCGAGGTGGCGCTGCAGCGCGGTGTGGTACTTGTCGTAGTCGTGGTAGCCGAGCTTCACCTTCTCCTCCCATCCCGCCTTGCGGTTACCCTCGGGGTCGAGCAGCAGCAGGCGCCCTGCGTGCTTGAAGGCGAGCGCTTTGGGCGGCAGACGCGGCACCGGGTCGCCGTCGAGCGCCACGCGGTCGAGGCGTCCGAGGCGTGCCTCGATCAGTTCGCGGAAGTCCTTCTCGCCCACCCGCGGCGAGGCGTGCGGGTAGGCGTAGACCCGCTTGGCGTCGGTGTTGAGACTCAGGTCGAGGGCGCAGAGTTGGGCCAGGGCACCGCCGAGGCTGAAGCCGACGACGAAGATGCGCTTGCCGGTGTGGCGTCGCACCAGCGGCAGGATCTGCTCGCGAAAGCGCTGGTACTCGTTGCTGAAGCCCTTATGCACGCGCACATCGGCGGCGTGCGCCTTGAGCCAGTCGGGCCGCTCCTTGCGTGCGTTGGCATCGGTCAGGGCGTTGGAGCCGGTCTCCCACCAACGTTCACCACCGCTGCCGCGAAAGGCGATCACCAGGTCGTCGCCCTGTAGCGCCACGTAGGCACGCCCATCCTTGACCCCCTTGGGCTGGATGATCTCACCTTGTAAATGCCAGCCAGCGGCGCTCAGCGCCTGGCGTACCTGTGCCTCCCCCTCCAGCGAGACGGTGCGCATGTGCCAGTTGGCGGAGAGGGCGGTGGTGATGAAGCGCGCATCGTAGCTCGGCGCAGGGTCGAAGGCGGTGCCCTGCTCCGGGTCCCCCGCCGCCAGGGCAGGGCTGACTAGGAGTAGGAGGGTGAGTGCGGCGAGGGTCGATTGCATGGCGGTCTCCTGGCGTGGTTGGGGTGGCGATGGGATTAGGGTAGGACCTGGCTGGCGCCCAGGGCGACGCATGTGTGGCTGTCGATCCGCAACTGTCCGAACGGCCGTCCCTGGGTGTCGAGGTAGGCGAACACCGGGGTGATTAGGCTGCGCAGATGGGCCTGGACCGCCGGGTCGAAGCAGGTCTGTGTGGGGATCAGCTGGGGTATCCGTGCCTTGAAGAGGGCCAACCCCGCCGCGTCGGCGTCGAGGGTGTGGACGATATAGTGGAAGATCAGCTCGCGCCCCTTGGCCTCCACCTGGGTGAGGGTGGTGGCCGTGTCGATCTGGTGCGGTACGGCGGTGTTGGCCTGTGCGGCGATGCGCTGGGCGCGTCCGGGCGCGCGTTCGAGGCGCACGCAGAGGTCGCGGTTGAAGGTGTAGTGGCCTGCCTCGCGACCATCGTCGAACAGGTAGCGGTAGCGAACAAGGTACTGCGCGTCGATGAGTGCGCGCAGCGGCGGATGGGTGCAGACCGATTCGACATACCGATCGACCAGCGTGGCGCGGATATGCTCTGGGACCGTGTGGGTGGTCGGGGTGTAGATGAGCTCGAAGTCGAGGGTGTGGTCGATGAGGCGCAGGGCGTTGAAGAGTGTCTCGTCGTCCTTGCGCGTCGGGAGGTGAGGCTGCAGCGCCGCGACGAAGGCCTCGGCCTCGGCCCGGTGTACGGCCTCGCGGGCCCTCTGTTCGGCCTGCCACTGCGCCTGGCGTGCGGAGAGCGCCGCATCGTCGTGGCTCAGTGCGTGCAGGGCGTGGCGCAGCTCGCGTACCCAGTGCTCGGTCGGGTGTTTGAGGCCGTAGGCGGCGATGCTGAGTAGGATGAAGGCGAGCAGCAGCCAGGGGAGGGCGATGGCGCGGCGTGAGCGCTGCGGGCTCGACTCTGGGGTGGCGGACATCCCGTTGCTCCCTCGGGTGGGCGAGGGGTCATCTTGGCAAGCACGGGGCGGTTTGACGCTAATGCTTTCGGGTGGGGCGCACGCGGCGCCCCACGGGGCTCACTGACAGCTGGGGCGGCGTCCGGCGGCCTGGGCCTGCTGGTAGAGCTTGCGCGCGCTGGGGATGCGCTTTTGCAGGTCGGCGATGCGTGTGCTGTGGCTCGGGTGGGTCGAGAGGAAGGCGGGCGGCTCGCCATCACTGTTGGCCGCCATGTTGTACCAGAGCTGTACGCTCTCGGCCGGGTCGAAGCCAGCCTTGGCCATCAGGTCGAGACCATAGAGGTCGGACTCGCTCTCCTGGGTGCGGCTGAAGGGGAGCAGGATGCCCACCTTGGCGCCGACCCCGAGCAGGCCCATGAGGGCCTGACCCTCGCTGCTCTGCGGGTTGCCGATCTGCTGGGCCAGGGCCAGACCCTGATTGACCGCATACTCCTGGGAGACGCGCTCGTTGGCGTGGTTGGCCAGCACGTGGGCCACCTCGTGGGCCAGCACGGTGGCCAGTTGGTCCTGATTCTTCGCCACCTTGAGCAGTCCGGTGTGGACGCCGATCTTGCCGCCGGGCAGGGCGAAGGCGTTGGCGCTGTCGTCCTGGAATACCACCACCTCCCACTCGCCACCGATCTGGGCGGTGATGCGCTCGGCCACGCAGCGCACATAGCGATTGGTGGCGGGGTCGCTCTCCACCGGGGTGGAGCTCTTGAGGCTGCTGAAGGCCTCCAGCCCCATGGTGTCCATCTGGTCGGCGGGCATCAGGGTGAGTTGCCGGCGCCCCATGGGCGAGGTGGCGCAGCTGACGAGGAGGGTGGCGAGCAGTAGTAGGGTGAGGCGACGGGCGGGCATGGCATTCTACTCCTTGGGCCGTTGAGCGTCGGGACATGGGCAGGCGATCAGGGCCCTAGTATAGCGGTTTGAGGGGCGCCGAGGGCTTTGTATACTGATACGATCAGTGGCTTCTCTTGCGGGTCTCCCTACGCGTGCGACACTCCCTCTACCTCATCTTCTGTGCCCTCTGCTGGGCCCTTGGCCTCTACAGCGCCGGGGTGCAGGCCAAGGGGGGGGAGCACGCGCACGGTGGTTTTCAACAGAGCCTCGCGGCGGCCCTGGGCGGTGACGCTCAGGCGCAGTACAAGGTGAGTTGGCTCTACAGCCAGGGGCGCGGTGTGGCGGTGGACCACTACAAGTCGATCCAGTGGCTGGAGAAGGCGGCGGCGCAGGGGTTGGCGGTGGCGCAGTACGACCTGGGCCAGGCGTGGCTGGGGGGCTATGCGGGGGCGCGCGCCGATAGCGAGCGTGGCCTAGAGTGGCTGCGCAAGGCCGCCGAGCAGGGCCACCTGCGCGCGCAGATGAGTCTGGCGCGCCACTACCGCCTGGGTCTGGGGGGGGTGCCGCGCGATGTGGCGCGCAGCAATCTCTGGCTCAAACGCGCCGCCGAGCAGGGTGACACCCGCGCCCAGCAGCTGCTCGGGGTGGGTCTAGTACAGCAGGAGGATGGGCGCACACGCAGTGGCGATGCGGGCTATGCCTGGCTGCAACGGGCTGCCACTCAGGGCGACCAGGAGTCACTGTTCATGCTCGGGGCGATGCATTTTCGCGGGCGTGGGGCGCAGCTCGACTACGTCAAGGCGCGCGCCTATATCCAGCTCTCGGCCCTGCTCATCGAACGGAAATTGACCACCTACGCCGAGGCGGAGTTGGTGCGCGAGCGGCGCGAGACGGTGGCCTTTCTCTCGCGCAACATGAGCCAGCAACAGATCGACGCCTCGCGCACCCTGGTGCGCGAGTGGGTGACGGAGAACCCCCAATCCGGCATCGATCAGGCGCGCATCTTCTAACCTCAATTGCCGTCGCGAGGGCGCCTGCGTAAGCATGGGTGAGCAGGGTGGTGTTTTGCGGACGTTACGCACAGATGCGAGATGCCGACAGTCTGCAAGATGGCGCTACAGTTCGTGCACAGCGCTACGGGTTCTACCACGGCCTGCTGACCTGTACCTTCGCCACTTCTGTTGTGTGGAGTTCAAGCGCAGGATGGCGCTGCGCTTGCAACGCTACCTGTTGGCGCGTGCCGCCTAGCGTAAAAACGGGTTGTGGCGCCGCTCGCGCCCCAGGGTGGTGGTGGGGCCGTGACCTGGGATCACCTCCACCGCGTCGCCCAGGGGTAGGAGCTTGTCGTGGATCGAGCGCAGCAGCTCGGCGTGGTTGCCACGCGGGAAGTCACTGCGCCCGACGCTGTCTTGGAACAGCACGTCGCCCACCTGCACCCACTGCTCCTGCACATGGTGAAATACCACATGCCCCGGTGTATGCCCCGGGCAGTGGAGCACCTGCAGCGTCTGTGCGCCCACCTGCACCGTGTCGCCCTGCTCCAGCCAGCGGTCCGGGGTGAACGAGGCACAGGGGGGGAAGCCGAACATCTGCACCTGCCCCTGTAGCCCCTCCAGCCAGAAGGCATCCTCGCGCTGCGGTCCCTCGATGGGCACCCCGGTGCGTGCGACCAGCTCGGCGCTGGCACCCACATGGTCGAGGTGTCCGTGGGTGAGGAGGATGCGCTCCAGCGTCAGCCCCTGGGCCGCCACGGCATCGAGCAGGCGATCCGCATCGCCGCCCGGGTCGATGAGTGCGGCCTGGCGGGTTTCTGGGCACCACACCAGGGTGCAGTTCTGCATGAACGAGGTGACCGGGATGACGCGGTAGGGCACGGCGAGATTCCTGTTTGGCTGAGTCAGGGGGCGATGCTACCACCCCGCACCCCCTCGGGTCAGGGCTCCGCGCATGGCGCAATGCCGGTCGACGCGCGGCGCGATTGGGCGCCTGAGACGGGGTTGTCACCATATCGTAATATGCTGAATCTACCCTCAGCGTCCCTTTACTCTCTTCTTAAAATCCCCCCACCAGCGAAATTGATTCAAGGAGCGCCGCATGTCGCGCCTCGCCGTTGTGTTGTCATTCGTTCTGTTGCTCGCCTGCCCCCCTGTGTGGGGCGAGGTGCGCCTGCGCCTACAGGGTTCCAACACCGTCGGTGCCGCCCTGGCCCCGGCGCTGGTGGAGGCGTGGCTCAAGGAGCAGGGTTTCCCCGAGGTGGAGCGTCGCCAACAGGGGGATGCGCTGGTGATCCGGGGGCAGGGCGGGACGGCCGAGGCGATCGTCGTGAGTATCGTCGCCCACGGCTCCAGCACCGCGTTTAGTGGCCTGCTCAAGGGCGAGGCAGACCTGGGCATGGCCTCGCGCCCAATCAAGGGTAAGGAGCGTGATGAACTGGCAGTCTACGGCGATATGACCGCCGTGGGCAGCGAGTATGTAATCGCCTTGGACGGCATCGCTGTCATCGTGCACCCACAAAACCCGCTCACCAGTCTCGACAAGGCGACCCTCAGCGACCTCTTCACCGGCAAGCTACGCGATTGGAAGGGGCTCGGCGGAAGCGGCGCGGTACACATCTACGCCCGTGACGATCACTCCGGTACCTACGACACCTTCAGTTCGCTGGTACTCGGCAAGGCGGAGTTGACCGCCGGTGCCCAGCGCTTCGACAGCAACCACGCCCTGGCCGAGGCGGTGGCCGCCGACCCGCAGGGCATCGGCTTCGTCAGCCTCGCCGAGGTGGGGGGCAATCGCGCCCTGGCGATCCGCGACGCCGAGGGGGCAACCCTCAGTCCCTCCGCCTTCAGTGTCGCCACGGAAGATTATGCGCTGGCGCGGCGTCTCTTCTTCTATGTCCCGCGCGAGGGGTTGCCCCAGGCCCATGCCCTGGCTCGCTTTGCCACCTCCGCCGCCGGACAGGTGGTGGTGATGAGCGAGGGATTGGTGGGGCAACAGGTCCTGCATGCCCGCCCGGCGTTGGCCGACGAGGCCCCCAGCGAATATCGCCAGTTGGTGGACGGCGCCGCGCGCTACTCCATCAACTTCCGCTTCAACGAGGGCAAGGTGGCGCTGGACAATAAGGCGCAGGATGATATCCAGCGGTTGGTAGAGTATGTGCGTAGCAACAACCTGCGCAGCCACGAGCTGATCCTCGCCGGTTTCGCCGACCGACACGAGGCCCTACCGCTCTACAGCCTCGACCTCTCCATTCAGCGTGCCGATCAGGTGGCCGACCAGCTGATCGCCGAGGGGCTACTCAACATTCGCGTGCGTGGTTATGGCAGCGCACTGCCGGTCGCCTCCAACGAGATTGCGCAGGGGCGTAGTAAGAACCGCCGAGTCGAGGTGTGGGTGCGCTGAGGGGCGCCATGGTCGAGGGGGAAAGGGTAGGGTAAAGTAGGGCCATTCCCCGTCCTGTAAGCCAAGGTGACCCGCCATGTGCATGGCCCTGCCGACGCCCCCCTCTGACCCCGGCACGGCGCCCAAACGCCCCCCGGGACCCGTCGCACTCTTCTTTGGCGGTATCGCGCTGCTGATCATCTTCGCCGTGCGCGGATTGATCCGCCGCTGAAGCCCATGCAACGCGGCCTCATCGTCGAAGACAGTAGCGACACCGCCGAGTGGTTGCGCCTGGCCATGGCCGAGGTAGAGCCTGAGCTGAGCCTCGATCATGCCCCCACCGTGGCACGTGCCGCCGAATTTGCCGCCAACCAGCGATATCGTATCGCCCTGGTCGACCTCAGCCTCCCCGATGGCTGTGGCGATGAGGTGGTGCGTCTGCTGCGCAAACGCGACGCTCAGACCGCCATCCTGGTGGTGACCATCCATGACGACGATGCCCATCTCTTCGCCGCCCTCCAGGCAGGTGCCAACGGCTATCTGCTCAAAGACATGCCTAGGCGGCGCTTCGTAGAGAAGCTGCGTGGCCTACTCTCTGGCGAGCCCGCCCTCTCCCCCGCCATCGCCTCGCGCCTTATCGACTACTTCCACGCCGATGGCGCCCCTGTCGCCCACCCCCTCACTAGTCGCGAGATCGAGGTGCTGACCCTCATCGCCAAGGGGCTGAAAGTGCCTCAGGTGGCCACCCAGCTCGGCATCAGCGCCAACACGGTGGCTGGTTATGTGAAGGAGATCTACCGCAAGCTCGGGGTCTCGTCGCGCGCCGAGGCATCGCTCAAAGCGGCACGAATGGGGCTGGTATAAGGCGACTATCCGTGTGGTGGCTTACCAGGCGTTTAGCTACAGGATGCCCATCATTGCCGCGTGTACTGATGCGGCCAGCTTGTTAGACGTCCCCAGCTTTTTTACAGCATTGTTGATATGAAAATTAACGGTGCGTTCAGTGATGCCGAGAATCTCCGATACCTCCCATGAGGTCTTTCCGTCAGCGGTCCAGCGCAACACACTACGCTCACGCTCGGTGAGCTGAACCTCTACTGTGGGTTGTAGTTTCGTCGAGAGACAGCGTGCCATCCCGATATGAGCGATCTGGGTAAGCCAGACCATTTTCGGAACATTCTCACGGAGTTCAACCTCTGAAATCGGCTCACAGGAGCGCGCCAGGGTGAGTAAGCCCCTGAGTCCTTGGGTGTCGCGGCTGGATTGTGCCCAGCCATAGTGGAGACCGAATGAGCGAGCCTCTTCCCAGAATTCACGCGCATGGTGAAAAAGATCGCTGCTCCAGAGCAGGGGCAGAGAGGAGTGCTCACCGTGCTGGACCGTCGGGTCGATAGTGAGATAACCCATCTCGTCATAGCGGTTTTGCCAACCAGCAGGGTAATTGTTGAGCATGACGACCCGCGGATGAGAGATGGGGAGAGGGGTACGAAGGCCATAGGCACAGTAGTCAAAACCCAAACACCGAGCCGCCAAGATCAGCTCTTGGAACAGGATTTTTTCATCATGGATGTTTAACAATAACTCCAAGTGATCGGATTGCCACTCTTGCATGTGTTACTCCTTGTTACACGGGCACAATTGGTAAGAACCTGCGAAATGTAACACTAGCAGACGTTGAATTACTTAGTTATGGTTAACAAATCTAGGACGATTATGGCCATGGCTCATGCAGAAATTATCAGCAGACGGATATGTAAGACTACCGCTTGGCATGGCGAAGAGCACAACGTTAGTACACTTGCTTTCCGGGCTGGATGAAGATTTGCATGACCTATGTGTGAGTTACGTAAAACCCTGTGATATTAGCGGGTATACAGAATGGGTAAGTCTCACAAGTCCGATCATTTCAATTGGATGGGATTGGCGAATAGAGGTGCATGGTAGCCGGGTGAGCTACATCCGACACGGTGACCTTCGTGGAAATCTACGTCTGACCGACGAGGAAGGACACGATTTTTCAACCAGAGAGAGTGAACGTTTGATCAGTTCAATAATTGATGTCATGGAGTGGCAAGACGTTACTCAAAGAAATATCAATTCTCGCTACGGGTAGCAATCCTGTTAGGGTTGACAGTTACATCGTTTACTCGCATGGCCTTCAATGAGTGTGTTTATAAACTCATTCAGCGAGGTGAACCATGGAGATGGTTTCAGGTAGTCAAGCAGTCCTCCCCAAGGGGCTCTATTCAGATATCTCACGCTATCGGACGCAAATATTTGTCGAGCGTCTCGGTTGGGAATTGTGTGTTGCCGAAGGTGAAGAGCAAGACCAGTTCGACCGCCCGGATACGGTATATGTCGTAGCGCGTGACGAACAGATGCGTGTGAATGGTTGCGCACGTCTACTTCCGACGACAAAGCCTTACCTGCTAGGTGAGGTCTTCCCCGAACTTCTAAACGGTGCAATACCGCCCTGTACGCCCGATGTATGGGAACTGTCCCGGTTTGCTGCCGTAGATCTACATGTCGCACCGACATCTCCTCTAGGTCAATTCTCATCTCCTATCGCCGTAGAACTCCTCAGAGAGGCGATTCGATGTGCTGCCTCATTTGGGGCTAAGCGCCTGATCACCGTATCTCCTCTGGGGGTCGAACGACTTTTGCGGCGTGCTGGATTTGATGCACACAGAGCCGGTGCACCAATCATCGCAGGGGGTCACCCTGTCGTGGCATGTTTGATTGAAACGGTGTGACAAGGGGAAAAAGGATGTCGACGGAGAATAGCAAAGAGAAGTGGATCCTCTATAGCACCTGTGACGAGGACTCGAACTCTGAAATAGAGGCCCTGGCCCTGCAAGAAGGGGATGTAGTTCTAGGTGTGACAGGGAGTGGATGTCGATCACTGAGTTTGTTAGTGCATAACCCAAAGAAATTAACATCTGTCGATTTTTCACCAGGGCAAAATTATCTACTCGAATTAAAGCTTGCGGTCATCAGACAACTTGATTACGACAAGGGATTGGCCTTTTTGGGTGTCGACAACTGCTCAAACCGCTGGGAAATTTTTCAGGCGCTGAAAAATAGCCTGACACCGCGAGCAGCGGAATACTTTGAAAACAACCGTAAAGCCATTGAATCGGGGATACTATTTTCAGGTCGTCACGAACAATTCTACGTTCGATTCGCTGCTCCGATGCTAAGGTTGCTGTTTGGTAAAGGATTTAAGCGAATATTTGCTGCACAGACTTTGGAGGAGCAGCGGAAGATATATGCAAGCGATATTAATAAATCCCTATGGCGGGCAATAGTGCGATATGGGTTCTCTGATTTTACGATAAAGCTAATATTGAACGACGATAAGTACAAAATAACCAATGATGTCGGGAGTGCTGGTGAGTACGTATTGGAGCGTCTCGATCACACCTTTAATGCTCACTTGGCTAAAGACAATCACTGGTTGAGCCTGATGGTCAATGCACGTTACCTTGACCGTAAGTCATTGCCACACTTTTTACTTGAAGAAAACTATCATGCCATCGCTCGTTCATCGACAGAGGTAGAGGTGGTGACAGCGAATATGCTGGATTATATAGCCAGTTTGCCAGACGGTTCGATTGATAAATTCTCTCTGTCAGATATAACCAGCTGTATTACGCGGGATGAGTTCGATAGGTTATTGGGCGATGTGACAAGGGTCAGTAAAGACAACGCTCTGATGTGTTATCGAAACTTTCTTGCGAGATACCACGTTCCCTCGTCTATAAATAGGCGCATTGTGCGCAACAGTGAAATGAGTGAGCGACTTACACACGACGACATATCATTCGTTTACACATTTGAAGCAGCGATGATATTGCCGGAAATTGCTTAAGGAAATAGAGCATGAGCTTCCTGAAAAAAGAGCGAGATACGCTTGAAGAATTGATGCCTGGATTTGATGCGCGGTTACAAGAGATCCCGCTAGCGCAGATGGAATCGAAAGGCAATCCTGGTATCGCACTGTTTAGAGAGTTTGGTGGACCAGGTCTATTAGTTTCAAGGGAATACGGTGGTAAGGAGGCGAATCAACTTCAGATGGTGAGAGTGCAGCGGGCGATGGCGAGTCGTTCACCGTCTCTTGCATTGGCTACAAATATGCACAGTTGCACCGTAGCTGCCGTGCCCCCGTGTGATGCAACGGCAGATTTGCTCAAGAGAATTGCATCAGAAGGCCTTTATCTTGCGTCTGGATTTGCCGATGGCCAACCAAGAAAAAGCATTTTACGACCGTCTATGGAGGTGGAACGGAGTGAGGGTGGATGGATTCTGAGTGGACGCAAAAAGCCTGTTAGTCTCTCTGAATCCATGGACTATCTAACCGCGAGCGTCTTGTTGCCTGGTGATGATGAGAGAGGGGATGAGCTGGCTTTAGTCACGATCCCAGCAGAAGCCGAAGGGATTACTGTAACACCCTACGGAAACGACCAGATTCTGTGCGGTGCGGAAAATAACGATGTGGTACTGAATAAGGTCTTCGTCGGTGACGAATATATCTCATATTTCGGTGGCCCAGATCAGTTGAATGAAGCCCTCTCGACGGCCTTCCTGTGGTTTGAGTGCTTTGTGTCGGCGTCGTATTTAGGCGCTGCAAGTGCATTAGTGGAGCGTGTTTTGTGTGCGAGGAGAGGAAACGAAACAGAACGTATGCGACTGCTCACACTGACCGAGTCGACAATGATGGCTATCGAAGGCGTCGCAACATCGATTATGCATGGGCATGGTGAAGAGGTTGATGTCGCTCGGGCGCTATACGTCCGCTACGGGACACAGCGAGCGATTGAAGAGATCACTCAGCATGCTGCGGAATTGCTGGGTGGGGTGAGTTATCTGGAGTCAAACGAAGTATCCACCTTATTGGCAGCGTGCCGTGCGTTGGCATTTCATCCGCCTTCACGGGTGAGCATCACCCCTGCACTGGATACATTCATGTTGGGTGAGCCCTTGGTGATTCCATAGACTGGGTATAAAGGGAGTGAGTTCGATGAATGAAATGGTGGTCGACAAACCGATGAAAACACAACATCAGACATGGATCGATATCATGCGTACAAATGCTGTGCATGTGCCGCATGCTAAAGCGTTTACCTTCCTTGTGAACGGTGAAGATGAGCAACGATGTGTTACGTACGGCGAGCTTGATTCACTTTCCAGATCACTTGCAGTCGTTTTGAGCAAAATTGCAAAGCCGGGTGACCGTGTGCTATTGCTCTATCCGCAAGGGATCGATTTTGTCATTGCTCTTTTCGCATGCTTGTATTCAGGTTTGATTGCTGTCCCGCTCTATGCACCACAGAATCGACGCAAGAGTGCCATGATAAGTCGCGTGGCACAGGACTGTACGGCCACGTGGGCGTTATCAACGGCAGAGGTTATTGATAAATATCAGAACAGCTTGTCACATAGTGTCGATATGCCAGCTATGACATGGATGGCAACTGATGTTATCGATATGAAATTGGCTGACGAATGGGTAGAGCCAGAAATTACTGGCGAGTCAATTGCATACTTACAGTATACCTCTGGTTCGACGTCGTCCCCAAAAGGTGTTGTTCTCAACCATAGCGCAGTACTCGCGCAGGCAGAAGAGATTATTGATGCCTGGGGTACGACAACTCAGAGTGTTATGGTCTCGTGGCTTCCACACTATCATGACTTCGGTCTTGTGTTTGGCATTCTCCAGCCAATTTATCAGGGCTTTCATGCGATCCTATTGACGCCAGCCGCATTCGTGCAACAGCCGTTGCGTTGGCTCTCTGCTATCACGAAATATCATGCCACGCACTCCGCGGCACCAAACTTCGCGTTTGACCACTGTGTCGACAATATTAGCGACGAGCAGTTGACGACACTGGATCTTCGATCATGGGTAACAGCTGCAAATGGAGCTGAACCCGTCCGCATGAGTACGCTGACACGCTTTTTCGAGAAATTTAAGAGTGTAGGTGTGCGAATGACCAGCTTTAGCCCAGCCTATGGGCTAGCAGAGGCTACGCTGAGAGTCACTGCGATTGGTTGGGAAGATACACCGCGATCTTACACCTTCGATTCAACGGAACTTGCGAAGATGCACGTTGTACCGGTCGGAGATGAGATGCCAACGAGTCATGTTCTTGCGAGTTGTGGTGTTCCAGTCGGAGATACCGTCGTTGCAATAGTTAACCCTGAAACGCGGGAGCGCACATGTGATAATGAGATTGGGGAGATTTGGGTCAGTAGTTCCTGTATTGCGACCGGATATTGGGGAAAGGTTGCGCTCAGTGAAGAGATATTTCGCGCACGGATATGCAATGAGTCGAACACTGAGGTGCATAAAGCGGAACGAACATGGTTGCGTACGGGTGATTTAGGCTTTTTATATGCTGGTGAGTTATTTGTTGCATCTAGGATAAAGGACCTGATCGTTATTCGTGGAGCCAATCATTACCCTCAAGATATCGAAGAGACAGTAGAAGAGAGTCATACTCTCCTTCGCCCTGGATTTAGTGCAGCCTTTTCAATCGACAATGGCGAGTCTGAACAATTAGTTGTTGTTGTGGAAAGAAAACGCTACTTCGACGAGTCGTTCAATTATAACGATGTTATGTCCGTCATGAGAGAGATGATTGCTGAACAACATGGGATAGATGTCTTTGCCGTGGTAATCATCAAAACAGGGACAATCCCAAAAACCACGAGCGGTAAGATCCAGCGTGCTGCTTGTAAAGCGTTGTACCTCTCCGGAGAACTTCATGTGCTCTCATCGTGGCAGGCGGATGTCCAATCTGAAAAATTAGATGAGAGGCGTGCTGAAGCGGTTCTTGGACTAAGCATGAGTGATGTGATTCGTGTCTCGGTCGGCGAGCGTGTTGCCGCCTCGGTAGCGAAGATAAAGCAGATTGAATTTTCATCTGTTCAGCTGATAAAGCCGCTTACTCACTATGGTGTTAATTCCATGGATATGCTGGAGCTACATACTGATATTGGTGGTTGGTTGGGTTATGAGATTCCAGATGATTGGATCTGGGAGTCAAAGTCGATCGGTGAGTTGGTGGATAGAATCACAAACACCTATGGTCAGCAGGTCATTGGTTGAATTAATGGATGTCTATAAGGAGTTCACCGCATGAGAATTGGATCGATTCAAGCCTCATTTCCATCTCGTATCGTTACAAATGATGACATTCTTGAGATGGTCGCCGAGCATAGCGAGAGTAGCCTCGGTTCAGAATTGGAAGAAGCGTTGAAGCAAATTCGTTTTTACTTACGATATTCTGGCTCAAATACACGCAATTGGCTAGCACATGGCGAGCGCCCGATCGACTTTGTCATCGATGCTGTGGAAAGAGCACTCGTAGATGCCAATGTAAAACCAAGCCAGATCGATGTAGTCATATACGTTGGTATTGGTCGTGGATTCTTAGAGCCAGGTGGCGCGTATCATGTGGCAGGTGCACTAGGCTTAAGCCACGCTCACTGCTTCGATGTTATTGATGCTTGTATGAGCTGGACAAGGGCGATGCAGTTGGTCCAATCCCTACTATGTGGAGCAGACTATCGCCGTGCATTGATCGTAAATGCTGAATTCAATATGTACAAAGGTGGTGCGATCTTTCCTGCTGTTTTCAAGCTTCCATCTATCGAGGCGGTGCAGTGGACTTTTCCATCCTTCACATTAGGTGAAGCCGCTACCGCTACAATCGTCGAAGTTGACCATACGCACAACTGGAAGTTCGAGTATACGTCACGACCAGACTTAGCCGATCTCTGCAACATTCCAATCCACGGGCATGAGGGCTATAGCATCGGCTCGGATCGTATCGCACGCAATGGTGTTGGCCGCTTTACCTCATTTGGTTTTAATCTCCATGAAGAGGGAAATCCGGAGATCATCAATGTTTATCATAGGCTCGACGTGCCTAAGGCTGATATCGCAGCGGTCTATACACATGCGTCATCACAGCGAGAATGGTCGAAAATGGCCGATGAGGTGGGTATCGGTGACCGTGTGTGGCATATCTATTCGAAGACTGGAAATGTGGTTTCTGCTTCAGTTCCTGCTGCGATGGCATCCTCTATCCAAGCAGGAAAAGTCAAGCGAGGTGATCGTTTGATGGGATGGGTTGGAAGTGCTGGGATGTCGTTCTGTGCATATAGCTTTATCTATTAAGAATTGCTCCTCCACGTATATTTAAGGTCATGGATGCCATGCTTGCTGTTGATTTTATTCGCTTTACTGTGTTGTTCATGTATCACTTGTTTGGTGCATTGAGTGCCGCTGTACAGTGTCCCACTGCAATCAGGCAGCGCACCTATGCTGTGTGGGGGCGCCGGTTTCTTACACGAATGGGTCCGGTTTACGTCAAGATAGGACAAATCCTTGCGACGCGGTCGGATTTGATCCCTGAGGTTTGGATCTCTGAGTTAAAGATACTCCAGGACGCGATGCCCTATATGAGTGAGCGGGCGACTAAGGCAGCCATAGAGCGCCAACTTGGTCAACCAATTGAACAGGCGTTTGCTCATTTCGACTTAAAGCCAGTGGCCAGTGCCTCAATCGCGCAGGTGCACTTTGCCACCCTTCATTCGGGTGAGGCGGTGGCGGTCAAGCTAGTCAGAGATGGTGTTGAACGTCGTATTACGGTCAATCTCTCTCTACTGCGATTCTTGGTAATGGCAGTCGAACTAATTTCACCAAGTGCACGGCAATTGGCACTCAGTGGTAGGTTCAATGAACTGAGTCAGTTGCTGCTGATGCAAGTCGACTTGGAGGTAGAGGGGCTGAGTCAGGAAGAGGTCCGGAGAAACTTTGACGGTCATGCCTATGTTCGTATCCCTAAGGTCCACCGCGATCTGTCTAATCGAAAAATGTTGGTGATGGAGCGTGTCGACGGGCATTCTGGCGTACGCATCGACACCATCTCGTTCAATAGAGCTAAGCTGGCTCAGCGTCTGCAAGACACTATCTATACCATGCTGTATATGCACGGCGTTTGTCATGGCGACCCGCATCCAGGCAATCTGTTTTTTTCTGATCATGGCGAGGTGTACCTTGTCGACTTTGGTATCACTGTTCGTCTGAGTGAGGAGGAGAAGTGGGGGCTTTCATCTTTCTACTATGCATGCACCCGTCGTGACTGGGACCTTGCTATTGACCGGTTTACTGATCACTTCGTTGAAAATCGCCACAAAATTGACCAGAACTACGATGAATATAGAGAATTGATCGGCAAGGTCTTGCGCTTTCATTTTGATGAAAGTACCAATCAATGGTCTACCATCACCTATTTTAAAGATCTCAATGCTGTATTGAGAAGATATAACGCTCGCTATTCATACAACTTTACCAAAGTTGAACTTGTATTTTTGTCTTGTGAGGGTTTTGCTCGGCAGATCGATCCAAATATTGATATCTGGGCGAATGCGCGTGCCTTTACTGATCGATATTCACCTTACATGAGTGATGAGATCAAACTTCGCTTTGACAAATTCTTCGGCCAAAAAATTCCCTCTTCAATCGCTCAGCGAGATGAGGCGAGCCGATTTCTGGTAGCGCCTACACACATCCATCGATACTTTTTTCCAAGTCGGTATCCCGTATTTGTACGTCGCGCAACGGGTGGAGAGATCGAGGATTTGGATGGCAATCTATATATTGACCTGTCTGGTGGTTATGGTCCGCATATTCTTGGTTATGGACACCCTGTTGTAGCCAGTGCAATACAGGATGAGGCTGCTAAGGGCGGGGTAAATGCGATCGGCAACCTTCCCGAAGTTGAGTTGGCCAAGATGATCGTTGATGCATTTCCATCCGTGGATAAGGCGGTCTTGTGTAATTCGGGCACGGAGGCAGTGCTGATGGCGGTGAGAATTTGCCGTGCGTCTCGACGTCGCTCTAGAGTCGCCAAATTCGAGGGACACTATCACGGTTGGTCAGACCTCGGCATGGTCAGCTCTTGGTTCCGCTTTTCAGGTGAAAAGCACTCTCCAAAACCCATCGCGGGAACCTTAGGTTGTGATACTCAGGCAGTTGACAGCACTCTAATCCTGCAGTACGGCCATTTAAATGGGTTGGAGGTGCTGCGCCATCATGCAGATGAATTGGCTTGTGTGCTCGTTGAGCCAATGCCTGCCTCTGTAGCAAAGATGGATGTCGACTTTCTACAAGCGTTGCGGGACCTTTGCACGGAACTGGGCATCCCTCTCGTGTTTGATGAGGTCGTGAGTGGTTTCAGAGTCGCTTATGGTGGGGCACAGACACTAGCAAAAATTAATCCCGATATAACCTGTCTTGGCAAGATTATCGGTGGTGGACTTCCGTGTGGTTGTGTTGCAGGGAAGAGTGAGTTGATTAATGTGGCACGTAGTTCTGATGACCCATTTTTCGACTACGAAAACAAGGCTTTTGTCGGTGGTACGATGAGTGGTAATTCCATCTCGTGTGCCGCTGGAACGGCGGTTCTTCGCTATTTGAAAGGTCATATGGAACTGTACGATGATCTTGCTGAGAAGTCTCGTTGGTTGTCTTCCAGGCTTTCTGAGGTGGCTGCGCAGCACGGCGTTGCAATCAGAATTGCAGGTAACTCATCGATCTTTTCGCTTGTCTTTAGCCACCGCTCATCCTCGCTATTTCGTGATAAACAGGCGGGGAGTAATTTCAAGGCCACGATCGCTTTAGCTTACTACATGCGAAAGCACGGCATTTATATGCCAGAGCTGCACAGCTTTCTCCTCAGTGCCGCGCATACCTGGGAACAGTTGAATGCTGTGGCAGATGCTTTTGATACTAGTATCGGCGAGATGGCGGAAGATGGATTTTTCGTGGTTTGAGGCAAACTGACAAGTCTCTCAATTTTAACAGTAATCAAGGTGATTTTATGAAATCAGAGTATCACGGTGTATCCAGACGAGAGTTTCTTCGCACCGCGCGTAATCTAGGCGGAGCCGTCGCGGCGTCGGTACTTGGTGGTGTTATGCCGAGTATGGCCTCTGCAGAGGATTCTGGGACGTTTAGACGTGGCTGGGGGATGCACAGTGGAAACAACGCTAATGGTTCTGACGTCGATGTCGTCATTCTCGGTGCGGGAATCACAGGACTTGTGGCTGCGTACGAACTTCGCCAGAGGGGGATCAATTGCTTAGTACTGGAAGCTCGTAACCGTCCAGGTGGACGTGTCGAAACCATCCGTGGTGGCGACCTCATCGAGGAGCTCGGCAAGAGTACCTATTGTGACTTTGATCGAGATGAGATGCTCTATTTCGATGCCGGTGCTGCGCGAATTCCTCAACATCACGTCGGTATATTGAGTTACTGCCGTGAGTTCGGCATACCGCTAGACGTTCTGGTCAATGAAAACCGTGGTGCTTACGTCCATGCTCCATCCGCATTTGGTAACACCCCTGTGCGTAATCGCGCTGTGCACGCCTCTATTCGTGGCAATTTGGCACAATTACTTGCCAGTAGTGCCCTCGCAGGGACTTTGGATGGGAGTTTTTCAGATGGGGAGCGTCAGGCACTGCTCGCCATGTTGTATCAATATGGTGATTTAACCGATGATTTTCGCTTTGTGGGTTCGACTCGTGGTGGTATTAAGCCCGGGACCGGTCTGCTGGCACCAAAAGTCGCTGCATCGCCCCTGTCCTTCTCTAACTACTTAGCGACCGATGCACTATTACAGTATTTTTTCCAGATTGCTGAGTACTACGATCAGCAAGCGACAATGCTTCATCCACGCTATGGCATGGACGCAATCCCAAGGGCATTTGCTGACCGTTTAGGTCATCTTCTCCGTTATCAGCACGTGGTAGAAGAGATACGCAGGACTCAGAGCGGGGTGCACATAACATTCGACAATCAGGGAAGGCGAGGCTCAGTTACCGCAAACCATGCAATCATCACTTTGCCAGCTTCGGTGCTGCGCACCATCCCCAACGATTTCACCGCGCCGGTTCGGTCTGCACTCAACGATACACACTATACCTCTGCTGGAAAGGTTGCCTTTCAGGCGAGACGCTTTTGGGAGGAAGAGGAGCAGATCTACGGCGGTATTACCTGGACTGAACAGACCATCACCCAGATGTGGTATCCCTCCTCAGGTTTCGGTGCTGGTGATGGTGTATTGGTCGGGGCTTACGTGTTTGGTGGTGAACCGGGTGATGAGTTTGCTGGATTGAGCGAGTGGGATCGCCAGGAGTTGGCGCTCTCTCAGGGGGAACGTATCCACCCACAGTTGCGCAGTAACGTTCGCAGTGGCATATCACGTTCCTGGCTCAATACGCCTCACTCTCTTGGTGGGTGGTCAGAAACCCCTCCTTCAGAGGTTTGGAACAGGCCCGATGGTCCGTTCATTTTTGCCGGTGACTACACCACGTATATGTCAGGTTGGCAGGAGGGTGCACTTGCCTCCGCACAGCGCGCCCTACACCTGCTCAGAGAATCCGTCGAGGGGTGAGGCGTGCGCATCGGCGCGGGGCGTGCTCATCAGGTGCGGTAGACCAAATCACAGTTCTAATGATGCTTGGATGTGTTTATGAAAGGGTTTTACAGTCTGTTTTGTGTTCTCGGGCTAGTTGCGCCCTACTCACAATTTGTACCGTGGGCCATGGAGTACGGTATTGCACCGATTGAGTTGGCCCGTCAGGCATTTTCCTCACACGCGAGCGGTTTTGCCTGGATGGATGTCATTGTGTCTGCACTGGTGTTGATCGGTTTTATCGTTGCTGAAGGACGTCGCTCGCGGATGGGGTGTACATGGGCCCCGATTGCTGGGACGCTCTTGGTGGGTGTCTCATTCGGCTTGCCGTTGTTCCTGTTAATGCGTGAGCTACATATGGAGAAAGAATAGAGTGGTCGAACGGGCTGTACGCCACGCGGCTGAGGTGTAATCCAGCGGAGCATTGATGCATCCTTCTCCAATGACACGGATGCTCCGGCGGTTACTGTATTCATTCCTCTACGGCGCGAGTGGCTATGCTCAGCCCGGGAAGGGCGGTGTTGTGAGTAACGTTGAGAAGCCTGCTGCACGAGGATGGCCACCGCCTCCTAGCTGTTCTGCCACTGCTGACACGTCGAGCCCCTCGGGGGTCGAGCGCAGGGACCAGAGGCGCTTGCTGCCACGGTCTTGGTAACCGGCGGCGAAGGGCATCTCTTTGGCCAGTTCGCCGAGCAGTTCGCTGATGATCTCCGAGGGTGCGTTGACGATTGGGACCATGTGACCAGCGAGGTTGCCAATTTCGGCACGTTTTGCGTAGCGCTCGATCATGCGTGTGCGATAACGGTTGATGGCGGCCCCCTCGTCGCGTAGACGGTCGAGCGCCTCGGGGTTGTGGCACCATCCGCTCCAGAGTTCGAAGTCGAAATCGTAGGCGGCCATGGCGGTGGTAATGTCGCGGCTACCATCGAGCTCGAAGCGCCACAGGTCGCGGTCTTCGACATATCGGAGTAGACGCGGTACCTCGCTGTCGTGGTAGTGCATCCAGGCGAGCACGGCCCCCGAGTGGGCCTGCTCGATGTGCAGGCTGAGGTTGTCGCACTCCTGGTCGAGGCCGGTCAGTTCACGCGCGGCGGTGACGTGGTGGTCGATGACGGTGACGCTCTTGGCCTGGGCGCACAGGGCACGCATCTCCTCGCGTGGGTAGGCGAAATCGACCAGCACTACGTGTTGTCCACTGCAATCGGGCGGTGGGTTGCTGTGATGCACCGGCTGATAGTCGGCCTCGATGCCCAGGGGTAACAGGTGTGCACGCACGGCACAGGCGGCGCCGAAGCCGTCGGGGCAACTGGCGTGGTAGAGCACCCGGTCGACGGGTTGAGTGGGGGTCATGCGGGTCCTCTCTTTCGCTTGATTTTGATCTTGCCGAGGCCGAACAGGGTGATCAGTAGGCGCACGAGCAGTGGACGGGGTGTCTCTTGCTCTTCGCGACTCTTGGCCACCTCTTGGGCCTCTTGGGCGCGTTGTTTGACGATCGCCTCGAACAGGTCGGGCATCTCGGGGATCTTGTCGAGCATCGGCAGCACCAGGGCGCGCGGTAGCTCCACTAGCAGGCTGTCGCTCAGGGCGGTGATGGTGGCGGTGCGCGGGGAGTGGTTGCGCAGTCCGATCTCGCCGAAGTAGTCGCCTACACCGAGGCGGCGCACGTCGTGTACGCGGCCGTCGGCATCGGGCACTTGCACCTGCACGGCACCCTCTACGATGAGGTACATGCTGTCGCTCGGTTGCCCTACCTCGACGATCACCTCGTTGCGGTGGTAACAGGTAGGCTGCAGCTCACGGGCCATGCGCTCGCGCTCTTCGGGCGGGAGGGTGGCGAACAGGTCCATCTGGTTGAAGGCGTCGAGTAGTGCCTCCTCCTGGGTGCGGATGCCATCCTCCAGCAGTGGGTTGCCAGCGTTGACCGGTGACATGATCTCCGAGCGGCGCAGATGGATCCAGACCCGTTCCCAGACGCTGTCGAGGGCGGCGCTACGTGCGTGGTAGTCGTGCAGGTGGAAGCGCAGGCGGTAGCAGGTGTTGTCCTGCTCGATACCGAGGTGACCGGTGATGCCGACGATGAGCACCTTGGGCGGTGGGGTGAGGGTCACCTCGCGGGTCGAGAGCAGGGCGTCGAGAAGCACCTTACGTACCCGCAATGGGTCTGCATTGGCTGGGATCTGCACCTCAAGCTGTTGCGAGGCGCCCTGATCGGGTTGGGTATAGTTGTGCACAGTGGACTCGGCGGCCAGGTGGTTGGGCACGCAGAGCAGGTGTTCATCGCGGGTGATGAGGCGCGTGGCACGCCAAGTGATGTCGTAGACGCGCGCCTCTGGGTAGTCGCCGATGCGTACCCAGTCGCCGGGACGGAAGGGGGCTTCCAGGTTGAGGGCGATGCCGGAGAAGATGTTGGCGATGTTCATCTGGATCGCCAGGCCGATGATCATCGCCAACACGCCGGAGGTGGCCAGCAGGCTGGTCACCTTTTGTTCGTAGACGAAGGCGACGATACCGAGCAGGGCGACGCTGAAGATGACGAAGGTGATGAAGTTCTTTACCAGCACCGGCACGGTCTGGTCGGTGCTCTCCTCCAGGGTCGACCAGACGAAGCGGCGGACCAGCAGGTCGAGGGTGAGGGCGGCGAAGAGCCACCAGAGCACCTCGAAGGCGACTGAGAGGACGCGCACCTGATAGGGCAAGAGGAGGCCGTTGGCCTCGTTGATGACCACCACCTGCAGGGCCAGAATGAGACAGACAATCTGCAGTGTCTGCCAGACCCAGAGTAGTTGATTGAGTGGACCCTGGCGGATGTTGATCAGCAGCCATAGCACCAGCAGTACGCAGCCGAGGAGGATGATCACCAGCTGTGTCGCCTGCTGTTCGTCGAGCAGGTTGTAGATCACCAGCCCGTCGGAGATCACCACCACCTCAATATTGAAGCGCGAGTGGTCGAGGTAGCCCCCCTCGGGGTTGATGCGCTCGGGTTCACCGAGGGAGGGGCGGCCGGCCAGGTCGCGGTAGATGTAGAGGTCGGATTGCAGCCAGCCGCTCTCGGAGGCGACGACGCGCTCCTGCACCATGCGTTCGAGCACAGGACGCCCCTTCTGTTCGCCCTGCAGGCCCATGCCGCGGTAGTCGATGACGAAGTCGAGCTGGCGGGCATCGCTCTTGGTGTGCTGGAACTGCAGGCCGACGATGTGGCTGCCGTAGCGGTAGTCGAGGGGGTGGAAGTCGGCCTTGAAGCGCCCCTTGGTGTGGAACAGGGTGTAGTGGATGTCGCCGATGATGCGATCACTGACAGGGTAGCCGAGCTTGACCTCGCTGGCGGCGTTGAGTAGCTCGATGTCGTCTTGGGTGATGGCGTCGGTACCGCGGAACCAGAGGTCGAAGCTCATCTCGAAGGTGAGTGCCTTCATGTCGATCTGGTCGATCTTGTCGATACTGATGCTGGTGTAGACCACCTTGCGGATGCGTACCACCTGGTGGTCGACCAGCAGCGAGTTGGTCAGCCAGCGGCTGTCGCGGTCCTCGCGTCCGAACGGGTCGACCTCGGGGTAGATCTGCAGTGGGGCGACGTTGATCTGCCCACGCTGGAAGTGCAGCAGGGTGATGGGGTGGTTGACGTCGCCCCCGCCATCGAACCAGTTGTCGCCGGTGACGCCGGAGATCGCCTTCTGTGGGCTGTTGAGGCCGAGTAGGTATTGGCGTACCTGTTGGCGCTGTTCGGCGACGCTGGAGGGGAGGGTGCCGCGCTTGGCGTGGAATCTGTCCACCGCCTGGGCGATGAGCTTGCTGGCGTCGTAGGCGTACATCGCCTGCCAGTTGGGCTGGTGGTTGTACTCGGCGGCGAAGCGGTGCTTGAACTGCTGTGCCTCGCGATTGGCCAGCTCGAAGGAGAAAGGGGTGGAGAGATAGAGGTTCTGCGTGTAGTAGCCGGGTTGGGCCAGCTCCAGTGGGTGGTGGCACAGCTCGTTGACTAACTGTTGATCGGAGAGCGATTCGGTGCCGACGATGGGGTAGTCGAGGCCCGCATCGCGCAGTGCGGTGATCACCGGGATGCCCTCGTCGGAGGCGACGGCGAGGAAGATCACCGGGCGTTTGGCCACCGGTTCCTCCAGCTCGGGGTCGTCAGGGTGACGCTCGTAGGCGTGCTCGTAGCGGCGTTGTGCCTCGGCCAGGGCCTGGGCCTCGTCCTTTTGGTGCTCCACCAGCGGCTCGACCAGCTCTTCGGGGCTGAGGTACTCACCGCGCACCAGGCGTTCACTACCGATGATCTCCACACCGTCGCCCTTCAGCACCTCGCTGACGGTGGTCGCCAGGTATTCGCCGTAGGGATCGCCGCTGTGGATGATGTAGAGGGTGTCCGCCTTGAGGATGTGGCGGATGTAGTTGGCCAGATAGAGCCCCTGATCCCGGTCGTTGAACACGGTGCGGAAGTACCAGGGGTTGCTGCGCGTTACCGCGTAGTTGGTGGCCTGGACGCTGATCGCCGGGATGTGTTCCTCCTGGTAGATCTCGCCGGCCACCAGCGAGCTGGTGGAGTCGGGGTGACCGATCACCGCCACCGCCTCGCTGGCGGCAATCGCCTTGGCGATGCGTCGCGCCTCGGTGGGTTGGCCGTTGTCTTGGTAGGCGTCGACCACCAGGCGTCGCCCTAGCTCGGCGGCATGTCGGTTGAACTCCTCCAGTTGGAGTTGTACGGCATAGCCCACGTCGGGGTTGCTCGGGGCGGTGACCACGGCAATGTGGTAGGTCTCGATGGGGGGCTTGAGCAGGCCGAACTCGGGGCGTAGTTTGCCGTAGATGAGCGAGAGGTAGAGGACCGCGAGGGCGGTCAGGACGATATTGGCGCGGCGCATCTCCCCTCTCCTTCGATGCAATCTCAGTATTGTTGTCTGGCCAGCAGGGCGTAGCGGTAGTCGGCCTCGGGCAGGGGGATGCGCACGCGGTGGCCGCCGCCGGGGGCCTCTTGCAACGGCTGACCGCCCAGGGTCTGCATCTCTCCCAGGGTAAAGAGGGTGTTGCCGGCGGGGGTGATCAGCTCCAGGGTGTCGCCGATGGCGAACTTGTTTTTCACCTCGCAGGTGGCGAGACCCGTGGTGGCGTCGTAGGCGCTCACCTCGGCCACGTAGCGCTGGCGCCACTCCTCGGTGCGGCTCTGCATATAGTTCTGGTATTCGTGGCTGTGGTGGCGCACGTAGAAGCCGTCGGTGTAGCCACGGTTGGCGAGGTTTTCCAGCACGCCGAGCAGGTGTTCGTCGAACGGCCTGCCCGCCACCGCGTCGTCGATCGCCTGGCGGTAGACCTGGGTGGTGCGCGCCACGTAGTAGTGGGACTTGGTGCGCCCCTCGATCTTCAGCGAGTCGACCCCCAGTTGTGCCAGCTTGTGCACGTGCTCCACGGCGCGCAGGTCGCGGGAGTTCATGATGTAGGTGCCGTGCTCGTCCTCCTCCACCGGCATCAGCTCGCCGGGGCGCTCGGACTCCTCGATGAGCCACACCCCCTGCGCCTCGGGGTTGCGCGCACTGCCACCGCAGTCGGCGCTGGCGCAGCTGCCATCGGCCAACTGCACGTCACCGCTGACGTCGGTGGCGGCCTCGTGCACCTTGTAGTCCCAGCGGCAGGAGTTGGTGCAGGTCCCCTGGTTGGGGTCGCGGTGGTTGAAGTAGCCGGAGAGCAGGCAGCGCCCAGAGTAGGCGATGCACAGGGCGCCGTGGACGAACACCTCCAGCTCCATCTCGGGGCACTGCTGGCGGATCTCGGCGATCTCGTCGAGCGACAGCTCGCGCGAGAGGATGATGCGCTTGAGCCCCAGTTGCTGCCAGAAGCGCACGCTGGCCCAGTTGACCGTGTTGGCCTGCACCGAGAGGTGCACCGGCATCTCGGGCCAGCGCTCGCGCACCAGCATGATGAGGCCGGGGTCGGCCATGATCAGCGCATCGGGGCCGAGGTCGATCACCGGCTGCATGTCCGCCAGAAAGGTCTTCACCTTGGCGTTGTGCGGCATCAGGTTGGCGGTGAGGTAGAGCTTGCGCCCGAGGGCGTGCACCTCGGCGATGCCGGTGGCGAGGTTGTCGAGGTTGAAATCGTTGTTGCGCACCCGCAGCGAGTAGCGTGGGAGACCGGCGTAGACCGCGTCGGCCCCATAGGCCATGGCGTAGCGCAGATTGTTTAGCGTACCTGCCGGAGTGAGTAATTCGGGGCGGGGCATGGTCAAAGGGGGTATAGGTGGCCGAAAATGTGAACCATTGTAGCATCTGCCCCCCTGTGCGGTTGCACCATAAGGGCACCGCAAATAACCGATAACGACCCAAGGAGACACCCATGTCCCAGCCCCTCGCCCTTGTCCAGTCACGCTGGTCCGCACTACTTGCCCTGCTGCTCAGTGCCCTGCTGTTTGCCGCCCCACTGCGCGCTGCGGTGGATGACACCCAGGCCGAGACCCTGGTGCAGACCCTCACCCACACCATCATCGACACCCTCAAGCAGGAGAGCCCGACCATCAAGGAGCGCCCGGAGCGCCTCTACGAGTTGGTCGACGAGCTGCTCATCCCGCACGTGGATATGCAGGTGATGGCTCGCTGGGTGCTGGGCAACTACTGGCGCGGCGCCACCCCGGAGCAACAGCAGGGCTTCACCGAAGAGTTCCGCATCCTGCTCACCCGCTTTTACGTCAGTGCGCTGATCGACGACCCCGAGCAGCTCGATGAGCTGCTGGCCAACGCCGAGAAGATGATCGCCTTCAAGCCGGTCAAGCTGGATGGGCGTAAGGCGCAGGCGAACGCGGAGATCACCCTCTCCAGCGGCACGGTCATCCCGGTCACCTTCAGCATCTACGACAATAGTGGTCACTGGATGCTCTACGACGTCACCGTCGACGGCATCAGTCTGGTGGTCAACTATCGCACCTCCTTCGCCAGTACCCTGGCCAGCGACGGTCTCGACGCCCTGCTCAAGCAGATGCGTGAGCGCAATCAGCAGATGATCGCCGAAGGCGAGCCGAAGAAGGGCTGAGCCCTTGCTCACCGCCTACCTCGATAGCCTCTGGCGCCTCTGCCTGGAGGCGGCCCCCTGGCTGGTGCTGGGGTTGCTGTTGGCCGGGGCGATCAAGGCCTGGCTACCCGAGGGGGTGGTGGCGCGTTGGCTCGGTGGCGAGGGGTTTTGGCCGGTGGTCAAGGCGGCGCTCATCGGCGCGCCGCTACCGCTCTGCTCCTGTGGCGTGGTGCCCGCTGCGCTTGGCCTGCGTCGCGCCGGGGCCTCGCGTGGGGCGACCCTCTCGTTTCTCATCTCTACCCCCGAGACCGGGGCCGACTCGGTGGCCATCAGCTACGCCCTGCTCGGCCCCTTCATGACCATTATGCGTCCGCTGGCGGCGGTGCTCAGCGCCGTGGTCACCGGGCTGTTGGCGGGGCTCGCCTGGTTCGCCCCGCCGCCACCGCCACCGCCACCCAAGGTGGTGGGGATCGGTCGCTTCCCGATCCAGATCGCCAGCGCCGCCCCCAAGCAGACCAGCTGCGGCGGTGGGGATTGTGGCTGTGGTGCCCCTGCAGTCCCCGCCACGCCCGGTTGGCAGCGTGCCTTGGGTTACGCCTTCGGCGATATCCTCGACGACATCGCCCCCTGGCTGCTCCTCGGCCTGCTCCTCGCCGCACTGCTCGACACCCTGATCGACCCTGGCCAGCTGGCAGCCTTCGGCTCCGGCCTGCCCGCCATGCTGCTGATGTTGCTGGTGGGGATCCCACTCTATATCTGTGCCACGGCCTCCACCCCGTTGGCCGCCAGCCTGCTGCTGGCCGGTGTCTCGCCCGGTACCGTACTGGTCTTTCTGCTCGCTGGCCCCGCCACCAATCTCGCCACCCTCGGCATCATCCGTCGCGAGATGGGTGAGCGAACCCTATGGGCCTATCTCGCCGGTATCGCCTTTACCAGTCTCGCCCTGGGGCTCGCCACCGATGCCCTGGTGGGCCTGCTGGGGGTGGATATCCGTGCCCAGCTCGGTGTGGCCGGTGAGTGGATGCCCCCCTGGTTGGCGGCGGGGTGCGTGGTGTTGCTGCTCGGTGCGGTTGTGCGCACGCGCCTGCGGCGTCGAGATCCGGTCTGAGTTGGCAAATTTTCACGCTTGCCCCTCTTTTTCACCGTGAAGATCGGCTAAGGTATTCGGTACGCTAAAAGCCCATATAGATGAGGAGGCTATCCATGCCGCAACCGCGTACCGTCCTGCTCCCCTTCGCTACCGCCCTGCTGCTGGGTCTCGGCCTCGCTGGCTGCGGCGGTGGCGGTGGTGGTTCCACCACACAGACCGCCGGGGTGAGCCTGAGTGGCTCGGTGGTCAAGGGGCAGATCCGCTATGGCGTGGTCAAGGTCTACGAGGTGGTCAACGGGGTGGTCGGCGCGGTGCCGCTCATCATCGGTGAGACCGATGGGGCTGGGCAGTACCAGCTCAGCGTGCCGAGTGGCCACACCGGTCCGTTCAAGGTCGTGGTGGGCATTGGCCCCAACAGCCAGATGGTCTGCGATGCACCGCTCGGCTGTAGTGGCGTCGCCTATGGTGCCCTGATCCCCGCCAATCAGCTGCCGAGCGACCTCAGCATGAAGGCCCTGATCCCGAGCAAATCCGCCGGGGCCAGCGTGCCGGTGAACGTCTCGCCGCTCTCCGACATGGCCGCGAGTTACGCCGAGAGCCGGGGCCTCTCCTCCGATTCGATCCAGGCAGCCAACACCAAGGTGGGCACCCTGTTCGGCATCACCGACCTGACCGGCACCACCCCGGTGGACGTCACCGACAGTAGCAAGACCGGCGCCGCCAGTGCGGACTCCCTGCGTGCCGGTATCATGGCCGCCGCAGTGGCCCAGCTCGCCGGCGGCAACCCGGCCAACATGAACGCCACCATCCGTGCCCTCTCCAGCACCTATGCCTCCAATCTAGGCCAACTGCCGACCCGGGATGCGGCAGACGACGACGACGTGGTCGCCCTACGTGAGCTGGTGGATGGGGCCGACGACGTGGCCGCGGGCATCAGTGGCCTCGACAGCGCGGTGAGCAGCACCCTGAGCGGCCTGTCGAGCTATGCCGACAGTCTGGCCGACCTTACCGATACCGACGAGGACTACACCTACAACAGTGACGGCCTCGCCACCGCCAAGGCACTGGTGGGCGAAGTCCGTACCTTCTGGGGCGCCCTCTCCGACCCCAACGAGGCGATGCAGCCCCTGGCCGAGGCCTTCAATACCCGTATCGCACTGGCCCAGCAGGCTGGAGCCCTGATCAACGGCAACTTGGACAGCTATCAGACCATCCTCGCCGAGGCGGTGGACTATGCCATCAACCGCGCGACACCGACCGCCGTGGCCGCGTGCCCTGGCGTGAGTCTGAGCGGGATACCCGCCGTGACCGCCATCGACCCCGATATCTCCGGTTGCGTGACCCTCACCAGCAGCTATCTCGGCCCGAAGGTGGACCTGCTCGCCGGCAACCCGGTAGGGATTACCCTCACCGCCACCCTGGGTAACGGCACGCAGTTCGATTTCGTCGGCTCGCTGGACTTCAACGACACCAAGACGGTGCTCACCTTCGCCGTCGGCAGCGGTGCCATCGTGCAGCCTGAGGTCTTCACCCTGACCCTGCACAGCGGCACCTTCAAGGCCACCTTCCCCGCCTCAGTGACCCTTGCCAACTTCGAGAGCATCGAGCCCAAGGCGTTGGTCGCCAATCTGGGGGCTACCCTGGCCGAAGACGCCGCCCACAGCGAGATGCCGGTGAGCTTCGTCGGTACCGTGGGCATGGATACCCTGTTGCGCCCGGTCACCGAGTGGTACGACGTGGAGTGGGTCTACGACCCGCTCACCCAAGAGGAGAGTGTGGTCAACACCCCCAACGAGGATACTATGCCCCTGCCGCGTACCCTCTCCCTGCAGGGTGAGGTCTCCGACGGCAGCAACCGCTACGACGTGGGCCTCACCGCGCATATCACCAACACCGCCACCTTCCAGCTCACCGACATCCTGCCGGTGCAGTACAGCCATCCGAACGGTGGTAGCTACAAGGGCAGCAGCGATGGCAACACCCTCACCTTTACCTGGGGTTGGCAGCGCGTGAGCTACATCTTCGACCCGGCCAGTGGCATGGTGCGTATGGCCAACGAATCCTACGACTATGCCACCAGCCGCTGGGTATTCAATGGCGGCAGTGCCTATGAGGGCACCTTCGACTCGCTGCTCGACTTCTTCAACGGGTACTACGGTTGGGTGCTGCACCACATCAACTTCTGGGTCGAGAACGAGGGCTTCTACATGACCACTCCCACTGGGGCCATCAACTACGATAGTGCGAGCGGCATGGTCTCTCTGCCAACCTCCCTGGCCAGTGTCAGCGGAGTGCTCAACGGCATCCTCTATGAGCCCGACTGGTGGATGGGGTACGACCACGACTACTACTTCAACACCCCCAGCAACTACATGCTCTCGGACCTGACCGTGACTATCAGCGTCGACCTCGACACCCTGCCCGCACTGACCCTGAGTCTCAGCGGGCGTGTCACCGGCTATGAGAAGAGCAGCGCCAGCGCGACCATCACCTACAACGCGCACAACCTCAACCTGAGCATGAGCAGCACCAGCAATGGCGCCAGCCTCACCGCCACCAACTCCTCCGGGGCCAGCCTCACCTTCAATCTGGCGGACGAGGAGGGCGGCAGCCTGGTCTACGACGGGCAGGTCTACGGGGTGCTCGACGATACCGCGGCAGGCGTAATCATCCGTTATCTGGATGGCTCGTTTGAGTCGCTCTAGAGCCGAGCGGCAGTCGCAGCGGGGCGGCCACTGGCCGCCCCGCTGCGTTTTGTTCCTAGCGCTTTTGCCGGGCCTTGCCTACGCCGGGGGGTGGCAGGGGCGCAACCTGTTCGAGAGCTACAGTTACAGCGCCCCGGTGCCCATCACCGAGGTGGCCGACGCATGGGCCGCGCCGCTGAGCGGTGGCGGTACCATCCTCAGTTGGAACCGCATGAGTCTTGGCATCGCCAAGGACGGCATGCACCTGGGGCTGACCCGCCGTGCCATCTGGCAGGCGCAGCTGGACCCGCAGACCGCGCGCTTCATCCACCTGACCAAGAATCATCAGTCGCTGCCGGTGGGGGAGCGCTTCGACCTGCGCCTCGACCTGGTGCAATACGACCTGAGCGGGGTGGAGATCGGCCTGCCGGTGACGCTCAATCGCCGCCTGCGCCTCATCTTCATGCCCGCCTGGCTGGAGGGGGAGCGCTTCACCGTCGGTAGCGTGCGCGGCAGTGCCACGGCCAACGCCGCCAACGACTACGACCTCGACCTGCACGCCGACTACCTCTACCGCGACGACCCGCTGTTCGGGCGCGACAACCTCGCCCCCAAGGGGCGTGGTTACAGCGTCGATGCGAGCCTGGAGTACGACTACAACGACAGTATCGGCTTTCGCATGGAGGTGAATAACCTGATCTCGCGTATCGACTGGCGCGACGCACCGGCGACCCTCGCCGACGCCAACAGCCAGAACAAGTCCTACGATGCCGATGGCTATCTGGTCTTCGAACCGACCCTGAGCGGGCGCGAGTACTACCGCGACTACGTGCAGACGTTGCCCTGGCGCGCCTTGATGGTGCTCGATTGGCGTCTCAGCGGGCCCTGGGGCGTGCAGCTGCGCCAGCGCCGCTGCGACTCCTTCGAGGCCACCTCGGTGGGGGTGGATTTTCGCGTCAGCCCCGGTCAGCGTGCGCGTTTGACCTACACCCCCAGGTTCGACGCCTTCACCCTCGCCTGGGAGGGGCGGCGTTTTGGCATCGCCGTGGGTGGCGACGCCGTCGACCCGGCGGACCTGCATCAGCTGACCCTGGAGATGCGTCTGGAGATGCCCCTCACCACCCTATAGAGCGGCGGCGCGGTGCTACACTGACAGGCTAACCAGAAAGAGAGATACATGCCGATCTTCCACCTCATCGCGAACGGCCTCGCCCCGCTGACCCTGCTCGGTGCGCTGATCGCCTACCTGCATCCCCCCGCCTTCCTCGTCTTTCAGTCGAGCTTTCTGTGGATGTTCGCCGCTACCATGTTCGCCCTCGGTGTGGTGCTCAAGCCCGAGGAGTTGCAGGCGACCCTGGGTCGGCCCCGGGCGATCGTCCAGGGGGTGGCGGTGCAGTACAGCGTGATGCCGCTGCTCGGTTTTCTCGCCGCCTGGCTCTCTGGGCTACCCCCGGCGTTGGCGCTCGGTTTCATCATCGTCGGCTGCGCCCCGGGGGCAATGGCGAGCAATGTCATCGTCTACCTGGCCGGTGGCGCGGTGGCCTACTCCATCGCCCTCACCACCCTGGCCACGCTGCTCTCGCCCCTGTTCACCCCGGGGTTGGTCGAGCTACTCGGCAATGCCTTCTTGCCCATCCCCTTCTGGCCGATGCTCTGGACCATCATCCAGACGGTGCTCCTGCCACTGCTCGCGGGCATGCTGCTGCGTCGCTATCTCGGGCGTCGATTGGCGACGGCAGAGGCGGTGGCACCGGCGGTGGCCAGCCTGGCCATCGTCATCATCTGCAGCTATGCGGTGGCGGCCAATCAGGCGCGCCTGGCCGAGGTGGGGGCGCTGGTTTTCCTGCTGGTGGTGGTGGTCAACGCGCTCGGCTATCTGCTCGGCTGGCAGGCGGCGCGGCTGTTCGGCTTCGAACGGCGTCTGCGTCTCACCCTGGCCATCGAGATCGGCATGCAGAATGCCGGCCTCGGCGTGGCCCTGGCGCTCAAGCACTTCGAGCCCATCACCGCACTGCCCGGGGCGCTGTTTGCCGTCTGGTGCATCATCACCTCCGCTGGGGCCGCCGCTTGGTATCGCCGCCACCACCACCGCGAGGCGACGCTTCTGCCATGAGTGAGTCGCTGGCGCAGGGGGGCTTCTCTCCGCTCGGCTGGCTCGGGCGCGCCACCCTGCGCCCACTGATCTATCTCATCGATTTGACCCTCTTCACCCTGCAGGCGTTGGCCCATGGTATCCGCCCCGACCGGCGCCTCTCGCGCCGCGCCCCCTACTCGACCCTGGTGAGCCAACTGCTCTTCACCGGCATCGATGCGCTGCCGCTGATCGGTGTCTTCGGCATCGCCACTGGATTGGTCATCACCCTGCCGCTGATGGAGATGGCGCACCTGTTCAGCGACCAAGGCGAGGTGGTCACCCTGCTGGTCAATCTGGTGGCGCTGCAGCTCGGCTCGCTGCTCACCGCCTTCGTGCTGGTGAGCCGCTCCGGCTCGGCCATCGCCGTCGACCTCGGTGGCATGCGCCTGCGCCGTGAACTGCTCGCCCTGGAGCTGCTCGGGGTGGATATCATCGCCCTGCTGGTGGGGCCGCGTCTGCTCGGGGCGGTGCTCGCCCAGCTCGCCTTGGCGGTCTACTTCACCCTCATCGCCATCGTCGCCGGGGTCGGCTTCAGCGCACTGCTCTATGGCCTCGACGAGCTGCGCTACCTTTACCAGATCCCGCTCGCGTTCAACCCTTGGGACCTGCTGGTGTTCCTGCTCAAGAACCTGCTCTTCGGGCTGGCCATCGGCGCCACCGCCTGTTTCCACGGCCTGCGTGTCGGACGTTCGCCCACCGAGCTGCCGCAGCAGACCCAGCAGGCCATCGTGCGCGGGTTGCTGCTGGTGTTCCTGGTCGACGGTGCCTTCGTCCTACTGGGGCACTGAGTATGTACGCCTGTGACCTGCTCGCCGCCCACGCCGTCACCCCGGAGCGTCACCCGGAGTGGCCGCCGCTCGACCTCTGCGTCGACGCCGGCATGACCCTGCTGCTCGCCAGCGATCGCCACCGCGCCCACCGCTACCTGCGCCTGCTCGGCGGTGTCGACCCGGTGGGCCAGGGCCACGTCGCCCTGCTCGGTGAGCAGAACGGTCAGCTCGACCGCGAGGCGTGGCTCGCCCTGCGCCGCCAGGTGGGCTACCTGCTCGACGAGGGGCCGCTGCTCTCGGTGCTCAGCGTGGAGGACAACCTGCTCCTCCCGGCCCTCTATCACGGCGAGGTGGAACCCCTGGCACTGCGAGCCGAGGCCCATCGTCTGCTCGAACGGCTGGGGGTGGATAGTGACCACCTGCGCCTGCTGCCCGCCTTTCTGGCACCCGACCAGCGCCGTGTGGTGGCGCTGGTGCGCTGCCTGCTCGCCGGTCAGCGGCTGTTGCTGCTCGAATCACCCCTCGCGGGCATCGACCTGCTGCGCGCGCGCCACACCCGTGAGCTGCTGCACGAGTGGTGCCACACGGGCCAACGGGCCTTGGTGGTGGCCGATAATGACCTGCAACTGGCGCGCCGTGCCGACACCCTGGTGGTGCTCGGCAGCGGCGCCTGCCACACCTTTCATGGCTGGGACGCGCTCTGCGCCAGCCCCACGCCCGAGGTGCGTCAGTTGCTCACGCTGCTCGACCCCGACCGACCCGAGGAGTGACCGATGCCGAACCCGAAACGGCCCGCGATCCACTATATCCACCGCCTCGACTACAGCATCCAGGAGCGCCTGGTGGGGCTCTTCGTGCTCCTCGCCCTGGGCGTGGTCTTCGCCCTGTTCTTCGTCAACAGTCAGACCGCCCACCTGTTCGACGACAAGTTCTACCTGCAGGCCTACCTCGGCAACGCCGGCGGCATCTCCACCAAGACCCCGGTGAAGGTCTCTGGCATCGAGGTGGGGCGCATCACCGCCATCGACATCAGCGCCGACAACCGCATTCACATCACCCTGGCCATCTACGAGCGTTACCATGGCCTGGTGCGCGTCGACTCGCGCGCCTCCATCGGCAAGCTCTCCATGCTCGGTAACGCCAGCATCGAACTCACCGCGGGCTCGCACGAGCGCCCACTGATGCCCGATGGGGCGTTGATCCAGGTCGAGGAGCCGCTCTCTCTCGACGAGTTGATGGCCGAGCTGACCCCGGTGTTGCTCGGGGTCAAACAGATCATCACCAGCCTCTCCGAGGTGGCCGCCGCCATGCAGCCCAAACGCCTCGATGCCACCCTCGACGACCTGGCCAGCGCGGCGGACAACCTCAACGCCCTGAGCCAGCAGCTGGCCAGCGGCCACGGCGTGGCCGGTGCCCTGCTCTACGACACCGCGCTGGAGGCACAGCTGCGCACCCTGCTCGACCAGGTCGAGGCGGCCATCACCCAGGGCGAGGCGCGCCTGGTGGAGCTGCAGCCGACCCTGGCCAACCTGGCGCGCCTGAGCGCCAAGGGCGACCGCCTCGCTGGCGAGGTGAGTCCGTTGGTGGGCGATAGCCGTGCCCTAGTGGGTGACCTGCGTCAGGCCATGGGGGCGGTCAATCTGGAGCTGCATCGCCTGCCCGAGCTGGTGAGCCGCGTTCAGCGCCTGCTGGAGCGTAGCGATGCCCTGCTCGAACAGGCCCAGGGGGTGTGGCCACTCACCCCCAAGGCCAAGCCTTCGCCCCGTCAGGGGTTGCCGCTGCCGAGGGGGGAGTAGGCCATGGCGCGTCTCGCCCTCATCGCCACCACCCTGCTGCTCGTCGCCTGTAGCGGCGGGGTGCGTGACACCCGCCCCGAGCTGCTGCAACAGGCCGATACCTTCCTGGCCCAGGGGCACAGCGCCTACGCCCTGGCCGAGTACACCGCCGCCGCACAGCGCTACCATCAGGCGCTGCAGGCCTATCTTGGCATCGACCATGCCCAGGGGGGGGCGCTCGCCCGCCTCGGTCTAGCCAACGTCGCCCTCGCCCAGGGGCAGGTCGAACCGCTCGATAGCCAGCTCGACCTTGCCGCGCGCGACATCGTCCAGGAGGGCCTGATCGAGCTGCTGCCGCGCCTCGACCTGTTGCGCGCCGAGACGGCGGCGCTGCACGGCGAGCGTGAACGGGCCGAGCGTCTGCTCACGGTGGTGTTGGCCGGGGCCTCCGGCGAGATCGCCTGGTCCGCCCAGGTGCAGCGCTGCCGTCTCGCGGCCCCCGAGGGGCTGTCCGCCTGTCTCGATGGGCTGCGTCCCTTGCTCCCGCCGGGGGATGTGGCGGCACGCGCCCGACTCGAACGCTTCGAGGCGCAACGGGCCGCGCTGCAGGGTGAGCCCGAGGCCGCCGACGCCCACTTCCGTGCGGCCCTCGACGGCTATCGCGCCTTGGCCGACCGCCCGGGTCTCGCCGCCACGCTGACCGAGTGGGGTGTGTATGCGCGCCAGCGGCAGGCCGTAGAGGCGGCGGAGGAGCGCCTGCGTCGTGCGCTCATCATCCGTACCGCCCTGCAGCAGCGCGGCCCGTGCATCGAGCTGCTCGACCAGCTCGTGCCGCTTTATGCCCAACTCGGGCGCGATTCGGCCAGGGTATGGGCCGAGGAGTGGCGCGCACACCTGCGTGGGGCACAAGAGACGGTGGATTGGGAGGGCTTGAGCGGTGCCCTGGCACAGCTCTGAGGGCGATTTCGTCTAGCCATTCGCGGCGTGGTGTGGACTAATGGGCCCGGCCGAGGCCACAGACTGACATTCATAACACAGGAGAGTGCGCGTGAAGATGATCCTTATCATTATTGTGGTGGCCGCCGTGGCCATCGGTACCCTGCCCATCTGGGGCAGTTGCGAGCAGCAGCAGACCGTCTGCTCGACCTGGTGCAGTGTGGCCAACTTCAACTCCGACTTGGGCCGGGCCGGCTGCAAGGCGGAGTGTATCGCCGACCAGACCGCTTGCCTGGCCAAACAGGCGGCACAGGGGATCGAGCGCGCCATCGACCAGCAGACGAAATAGTCGTCTGGCGTCGTGGCTGTGCGCTGCCCCTGAACGGGGCGTAAAGGATGCGGTGGATACGCTGAGGGGAGGGCGGTTCAGCCCTTGGCGCAGCGTGTGGCGCTCGGGCAACCGCCGTTGCCGCAGGCGGGGCCGCTACCGAGGTTGCTGCGGTTGACCAGATTGCCGCCGGTCGGCAGACGCCTGACCGGGGCGTCGAGTGGGGTGTCGCCAGGGGCGAGTTGGGCCGCTGCACACAGTTCGCCCCAGGTGGTGAGTGTCTCGCTCATAGCGTGGCGCACCTCGACGATGGTGCCGTTGGCCTCGCAGCCGTAGTCATAGGTTGGCATAGGGGCTCCCAGGGGCTCAGGAGGCCTCGTCGTGCGCCTTGAGGAAGGGCACGTAGGCCATGTCCACCTCTAGGATGTGGTGCTTGAGCCACTCCTTGAGGAACTCCAGGATCTCACGGCTCACGTTGTCGCCCCCCTCGTGCTTGAGCAGCACCTCGGCGGCGAGCTTGGTGAAGCGGTCGTGCTCGGCCTTGTGTGCCTCGTTCTCGGGGTAGGCGTGGCGGGCGAACAGCTCCTCTTCGACGATGAAGTGGTTGAAGGTGTACTCCACCAGCCCTTCGAGGATCTGGTGGATCGCCGCCGGGTCGGGGCTCTCGTGGGTGATCTCGTCGTACAGACGGTTGGTCTGGTCCACCAGCCAGTGGTGCTGTTCGTCGATCTGCGCAAGTCCGGTGATAAACCGGTCGCTCCAGGGCATAAAGGCCATCGCTGTTTCCTCTCCACGGGGGACTGGGGTGCTGAGTGCCCAATGGTAAAGAGCCGCATGCCCGGTGAAAAGTGCGCCGATGGCCGCAGGTGTGAGAGTTTACGCAAAATTACGCTCTGACCCGGAGCGCCACGATCCGGGTCGCGCGCGGGGCTATTTAGGCGTACCCGGGGTGGGGGGGCGGGGTTTGTCGTCGTCGTCGCCGTAGAGGTCGATCTCCTCGTTGAGGCGCGCCGCGTCTTGTTCGTAGCGGTCGAGGGCCTGCTCCATGGCGGCGTCGTCCTCCAACTCTACCTCGTCGTAGGGATACTCCTCCTCCTCGCGCTTGGGCAGGCGCCGGGCGAAGACCAACCCCAGCTCGAACAGGGCCCACATGGGCACGGCGAGGAAGGTCTGCGAGAAGATGTCTGGCGGGGTGAGCAGCATGCCGACGACGAAGGCGCCGACGATGATGTAGGGGCGCTTCTCGGCCAGGGCGTCCGGGGTGGTCATGCCGGTGGCCACCAGGATGATGATGGCGATGGGCACCTCGAAGGCGATGCCGAAGGCGAAGAAGAGCTTGAGCACGAAGTCGAGGTACTTGCCGATGTCGGTCATCACCGCCACCCCCTCGGGGGCGACGCTGGTGAAGAAGCCGAACACCAATGGGAAGACCACGAAGTAGGCGAAGGCCATACCGCAGTAGAAGAGCACCGTGCTCGACGCCAGCAGGGGCATGGCGAGGCGCTTCTCGTGCTCGTAGAGACCGGGGGCGACGAAGCTCCAGAGCTGGTAGAGCAGGAACGGCATGGCGACGAAGATCGACAACACCAGCACCAGCTTGAAGGGGGTCAAGAAGGGCGAGGCGACCTCGGTGGCGATCATCTGCCCGCCCTCGGGCAGATGGCTGAGCAGCGGTTCGGCGAGCAGGGTGTAGAGGTCGTTGGCCCAGTAGAAGAGGCCGAGGAAGATCACCAGCACGACCAGCACGCAACGCAGCAGGCGGTCGCGCAGCTCGACCAAGTGGCTTAAGAAGGGGGCCTCTTCGCCGCCCGGCTGGAACTGGTTCATGACGGCTTCTGTTCAGGGGTCTGGGGGGTATCCTCGGCCGGGGTGGGCGCGGCGGGGCTCGGCGCGCCGTGACCGCCGAGGGCATCCTGCTGCGCCTGTCGTGTCAGCGCCACCTGACTCTCGCGCACAGCGCGCTCGGCCTCGTTGGCGATGTCGGAGGTCTGCTCGATGATCTCGTGCAGGCCGCTCTTCTTGGCCTGCTCGTCGAGGATGCGGCGCAGCTCGTCGGCGCGGATCTCCTTGTCGATATCGGCCTTCACGCTGGCCATGAAGTAGCGGATCTTGCCGAACCAGCGCCCGACCCCCCGGGCCACGGCGGGTAGCCGCTCGGGGCCGATCACCACGAGGGCGACCACGCCGATCATCGCCAGCTCCCAGAAGCCGATATCAAACATGGCGGGTACTCGCGGGCAGGGGGTTAGGTGCGGTCTTTCTCTTCGACCTTGCCTTCGATGACGTTGCCGTCCTTCTTGCCTGCGGCCGCCTCGGCCTCACCCTCGCCGACCGCCTTTTTGAAGTTCTTGATCGCGCCGCCGAGGTCGCCGCCCATGTTGCGCAGCTTCTTGGTGCCGAACAGCAGTACGACGATGGCGAGGATGATGACCAATTGCCAGATACTGATACCCATGGTGGTGTTCTCCCGTTTCTCTTAGTCGGTGCACTTGAAGCCGGGCAGCTTGGTGCCGCCGAGCAGGTGCATGTGCAGGTGGAAGACCTCTTGGCCGCCCCCCTTGCCGGTGTTGATGATGGTGCGAAAGCCGCTGTCGAGGCCGTGCTCCCGGGCCAGTCTCGGCAGCTGGCGCAGCATGTGCGCGAGCAGGGCGTCGTGCTCCGGGGTGGCCTCATCGAGGCTGGCGAGGTGCGCGCGGGGGATGGCCAGTAGATGCACCTCGGCGGCAGGGGCGATGTCGTGGAACACCACCATCTGCGCGTCCTGATAGGCGACCTTGGCGGGGATCTCGCCGGCGGCGATCTTACAGAAGAGGCAGTCGCTCATCTTATTTCCCTCGGTTGGCCTTCTCTTCGAGCCCGGAGAGGCCGAAGCGGCGCTCCAACTCGGCGAGCACGCGGTTGTGGTCGATGCCCTGCTGGCTCATCAGCACCATGGTGTGGAACCAGAGGTCGGCCACCTCGTAGACGATCTTGTCGGCCTCGCCGTCCTTCGCCGCCATCACCGTCTCGGTGGCCTCTTCGCCCACCTTCTTCAAGATGGCGTCGAGCCCCTTGCTGTAGAGCTTGGCGACGTAGGAGGAGTCGGGGTCGGCGGCCTTGCGCTCTTCGAGCACCGTGGCCAGCTGTTGCAGGATGTCACTCATCGGTGGGTCGTCGATTCTCTGTCGGATGAATACGCCACGGAGGCACGGAGGACACGGAGAGGTGTCGATCAGGGCGCCAAGTATCGCCTATGTGTTGGATGACGTCGAGTTGGGGTGAACCCGGAGGGGAATGAGCCACGGAGGCACACCACCGATGGATTCGGTGCGCTCCGTACCTCAGCACACCCTATGCAACTGCCAGAGACGCTGAACTATGAAAATGATGCGGGACTAGGGAGTCGAACCCTATAGCACTACCTTTGGGAAGCCCACGCTTCGGATACCTACCTGTCTCTAGCTGGATTGGAGCCGTCACCCTGACGTTATCCCGCGATAATGCTACTCCGCACCCGACGCAAACCCACTTAATGGCAGTGAAAATGTTCGAATTGTTCATGACAGCACCTCCTTTACAAAAGCTACAGCGAGAATAAAGGACGCCTCCAACCCAAACGAGACATCGATAGTTACTTCCACATGGACCGTTAGCCCCAAACCAAAACTCTGTGTCCTCCGTGCCTCCGTGGCAAATTCACTTCTTCCCGTACATCTGCGCCGGGTCTTTGAGCACGGGCTCGACCGCCTGCCACTGGTCGTCCTTCAGCTCGAAGTAGAAGCAGCTGTGGCGCCCGGTGTGGCAGGCGACGCCGCCCACCTGTTCGATGCTGAGCAGCAGCACGTCGCGGTCGCAGTCGGCGCGAATGCTGTGGATCTTCTGCACGTTGCCGGACTCTTCGCCCTTGCGCCACAGCTTGACGCGTGAGCGCGACCAGTAGATGGCGAAGCCCTCTTTGAGGGTGAGGGCGAGGGATTCGCGGTTCATCCAGGCGAACATCACCACCTTGCCGCTGTCGTGCTCCTGGGCGATGGCGGGGATAAGGCCCTGTTCGTCCCACTTGAGCTCATCGAGCCACTGTTCACTCATGACGATCGATCTCGCTCGCGGGTTTGGACGCCCCCTTTTTCGGCTTGCCGAAGAAGACGAAGGGGAGGGCGAGGGGGCCGAAGACCAACACCATCACCGTCCAGAAGGGCATGTTGAGCCCTCGACGGTGGGCCAGCCACAGGGTGAGGAGGATGGAGACGAGGGTGAGGATCAGTGCTGCGACGAACATGTTCTCTATCTGCAGGATCTCGGCCTGGGAAACACCCAGTTGCTGCAGGAGTTGTTGCATATCCTCGCTCACAGCCGCACCTCGATGCCCGCCGCGGCCATGCGCTCCTTGGCCTCTTGGATGGTGTACTCGCCGAAGTGGAAGATGCTCGCAGCGAGCACCGCCTCGGCGTGGCCCCGGGTGACACCATCGACTAGGTGGTCGAGGTTACCGACGCCGCCGGAGGCGATCACCGGCACCGGCACGGCGTCGGCGATGGCGGCGGTCAGCTCCAGGTCGAAGCCGACCTTGGTGCCGTCACGGTCCATGCTGGTGAGGAGGATCTCGCCCGCGCCGTAGCTGACCATGCGCTTGGCCCACTCCACTGCGTCGATGCCGGTGGGCTTGCGCCCGCCGTGGGTGAAGATCTCCCAGCGGCGCGGCTCGTCGTCGGCACTGACGCGCTTGGCGTCGATGGCCACGACGATGCACTGGGCGCCGAACTTCTCGGCGGCCTCGCGCACGAACTCGGGGCGGTTCACGGCGGCGGAGTTGATCGCCACCTTGTCGGCCCCGGCGTTGAGCATGGTGCGGATATCCTCGACCTTGCGGATGCCGCCGCCGACGGTGAGCGGGATGAACACCTGCCCGGCCACCTGTTCGACCACGTGCACCATGGTGTCGCGCTCGTGGTGGGTGGCGGTGATGTCGAGGAAGGTGATCTCGTCGGCGCCCTGTTCGTCGTAGCGCTTGGCGATCTCCACCGGGTCACCGGCGTCGCGGATGTCGACGAACTGCACGCCCTTGACCACGCGGCCGTTGTCGACGTCGAGGCAGGGGATGATGCGTTTGGCCAGTGCCATGGGCGGTGTCCTGTATGGCTTACGGTGCGAAGAGGCTAGGCGGAGGTGAGCTCGTCGGCGAGCCGCTGTCCTTCGGCGAAGTCGAGGGTGCCTTCGTAGATGGCGCGTCCGGTGATGGCGCCCATGATGCCCTCGTTGGCCACGCCACAGAGGGCGCGTACATCATCGAGGTTGGTGACGCCGCCGGAGGCGATGATGGGGATGCGCACGGACTGGGCGAGGCGCACGGTGGCCTCGACGTTCACGCCGGTCATCATGCCGTCGCGACCGATGTCGGTGTAGACGATCGCCTCGACGCCGTCCTCTTCGAAGCGCTTGGCCAGGTCGATGACGTCGTGCTTGGAGAGCTTGGACCAGCCGTCGATGGCCACCTTGCCGTCTTTGGCATCCAGGCCGACGATGATGTGGCCGGGGTACTCGACGCAGATCTCGTTGATGAAGCCGGGGGTGTTGACCGCCTTGGTGCCGATGATCACGTACTGCACACCGGCGTCGAGGTAGGCCTCGATGGTCGCCTCGTCGCGGATGCCGCCACCGATCTGGATCGGCACCTCGGGGAAGGCGGCGGCGATCGCCTTGACTACGTCGCCGTTGACCGGCTTGCCGGCAAAGGCGCCGTTGAGGTCGACCAGATGCAGACGGCGTGCGCCCGCCTCGACCCACTTGGCGGCCATCGCCACCGGGTCGTCGGAGAAGGTGGTGGAGTCCTCCATGCGCCCCTGGCGCAGGCGTACACACTTGCCATCCTTCAGGTCGATGGCGGGAATGATCAGCATCTCAGCGGTCCTCGATTGGTCTTGTGCTGGTTGGGAATACTTTGCCATGGAGGCGCAGAGGACGCGGAGAAGAATTAAGGAGGGATTCTCTCCTTCTTATAACTCCGTGTCCTCCGTGTCTCCGTGGCGTATTTGGGTGTTAAAGCGAGCCGTCCCAGGCGATGAAGTTGGCGTAGAGCTGCAGGCCGACGTGCTGACTCTTCTCCGGGTGGAACTGGGCGGCAAAGAGGTTGCCACGCGCCACGGCGGCGGTGAAGCGCTTGCCGTGGGTGCAGCTGGCGGCCGTGAGACCCGGCTCGTCGGTCTGCACATAGTAGCTGTGCACGAAGTAGAAGCGGCTCTCCTGGGGGATGTCGCGCCACAGCGGGTGGGCCTGCTCTTGATGCACCTGGTTCCAACCCATGTGCGGCACCTTGAGGGCGTGACCCTCGGCGTCGCACAGGTCGTTACCGAAGAACTCCACCGTGCCGGGGAGCAGGCCGAGGCAGTCGACGCCGTCGTTCTCGGCGCTGCGCTCCATCAGTGCCTGCATGCCGACGCAGACGCCGAGGAAGGGCTTGCTCTGGGCCGCCTCGGTGATCACCTCGACCAGCTCTAGGCGGCGCATCTCGCCCATGCAGTCGCGCATGGCGCCGACGCCGGGGAGCACCACGCGGTCGGCGGCGAGGATGGTGGCGGGGTCGGCGGTGACGTTGACCTGGGTCGCACCGGCGTATTCGAGCGCCTTGGCCACGGAGTGGAGGTTGCCCATGCCGTAGTCGATGAGGGCCACTGTGGTCATTTACAGGCTTCCTTTAGTGGAGGGCATCTGGTCGGCCATGCGCGGGTCGGGCTCGACGGCCATGCGCAGGGCACGACCAAACGCCTTGAACACGGTCTCGGCGATGTGGTGTGCGTTGCGCCCGCGCAGGTTGTCGATGTGCAGGGTGACCCCGGCGTGGTTGACGAAGCCCTGGAAGAATTCGTGGAACAGCTCGGTATCGAAGTTGCCGATGGTCTCGCGCTTGTAGTCGACGTGGTGTTCGAGGCCGGGGCGCCCGGAGAGGTCGAGCACCACGCGCGAGAGGGCCTCGTCGAGGGGCACGTAGGCGTGGCCGTAGCGGCGGATGCCGCGCTTGTCGCCGAGGGCCTGACGCACCGCCTGACCGAGGGTGATACCGATATCCTCGACGCTGTGGTGGGCGTCGATCGCCAGGTCGCCGTCGCACTCGACCTCCAGGTCGAGGAGGCCGTGGCGGGCGATCTGGTCGAGCATGTGGTCGAGGAAGGGGACGCCGCTGGCCAGTTGGGCCCGACCGCTGCCGTCGAGGTCGACACTGACGACGATCTTCGTCTCCAGGGTCTCTCGGGTGACCTTGACCCGGCGCTCAGCCATGCTCGCTACTCCCACTGTAGATAAAGTAAGGGCGTAGGATACTCGCTACGCAAGCGCGAGAAAACCATTGGCCCATAAGGCCGGGCTTGCGTCTTTGGGGCTAGATATAAGAGGATGAGGGTTTAGGTCGCGGGTGGGATGCCCGCTCATTGAGGTTGGGCCATGACCACGAACGAGAAACCGGGCAATGACGTGGTAACGACGCAGGGTTTTCGTGTCGCCTGCAAGGATTGCAACCTGTTCCAGCTCTGCCTGCCCGTGGGGATCGACACCGCCGACCTCGACCGTCTCGACCGCATCATCCGTCGTCGTCGCCCGCTCAAGCGGGGTGAGCAACTGTTCGGTGTCGGGGATGGCTTCAGCGCCATCTATGCGGTGCGTTCAGGCTCGATCAAGACCTTCATCCCCGCCGAGGATGGCCAGGAGCAGGTGACCGGCTTTCATCTCCCCGGTGAGCTGCTCGGCCTCGATGCCATCCACAACCAGCAGCACCCCTGTGCGGCACGGGCCCTGGAGACCACCAGCCTGTGTGAGATCCCCTTCGACCTGCTCGGTGACCTGAGCCAGCAGATCCCGAGCCTGCAGGCCCAGTTGCTGAAGATCATGAGTAAGGAGATCTTCGACGATCAGTCCCTGCTCCTGCTGCTCGGCAAGAAGAGTGCCGAGGAGCGCCTCGCAGCGCTGCTCTTGAGCCTCTCCGGGCGCTACTGCCGACGTGGCTTCTCCGCCTACGAGTTCAATCTGAGCATGTCGCGCAACGACATCGGCAACTACCTGGGGTTGGCCGTGGAGACGGTGAGTCGCCTCTTTACCAAGTTTCAGGAGCGCAGCATCATCAATGCCCAGCGCAAGCACGTGCAGATCCTCGATGCCCCCGCGCTGACCCGTATCGCCACCGGGGCGAAGGTCGAGCGACCCGCCGAATAAACCCGACCGATATTGGGCCTTGCGCCCGAAAAACCAAGTGAAACACCAGGGATTCTGTGGCATATAACACAGAATTTTGCCGCTCTCGGGAAGAAATATGACAAATGTCAATGTTCTGTCGGGGGGGTTTCCGCTACCATCCCGGATCGCGAATCCCTGGAGTCTGCGGCATTGATTGTCCCCGTCAGAGGGCGGCACTGCCGGTGCGGAGGCTGGTTTTGACCCTCCCGGACTTTCGAACCGCAGTAGTGAACATACGAGCTCGTTTTTCGGGCGGTGGTCGGCAAAACATTTCGGGCTGGGGTACCTCTGGGCCCCGCATCGTCAGGTTTTAAGTTTTTAGTAAACAGAGGAGAGTACTCGTGGAAGCGACTCAAGCTGAGCAGAAGTACCACTTCGAAGTCGTTCGATGGTTCACCATCGCGGCTGTGGTGTACTTGGTGGTGGGCACCCTGGTGGGTGACTACGTGGCATGGGAGCTGGCATTTCCGGCTCTGAATCTCGATATGGCCGAGCTGAGCTTCGGTCGTCTGCGTCCGCTGCACACCAATGCAGTGATCTTCGCCTTCGGCGGCTGCGTGCTGATGGCTACCGGCTTCTACAGTGTTCAGCGTACCTGCGGTACCGCCCTGTGGAGCAACAAGCTCGCTTGGTTCGCCTTCTGGGGCTGGAACGTCATCATCGTGCTGGCCGTCATCACCCTCCCGCTGGGTCTGACCTCCGGTAAGGAGTATGCCGAGCTTGAGTGGCCGATCGACGTGCTCATCGCCGTGGTGTGGCTCTCCTACAGCATCAACTTCATCATGACCGTCGCCATCCGCAAGACCAGCCACATCTACGTGTCCAACTGGTTCTTCATGGGCATGATGGTGATGATCACCTACCTGCATGTCGTGAACTCCCTGGCCATCCCGGTCGAGCTGTTCAAGTCCTACTCCGTCTTCTCCGGTGTGCAGGACGCCATGATCCAGTGGTGGTGGGGTCACAACGCAGTGGGCTTCTACCTGACCGCTGGCTTCCTCGGCATCATGTACTACTTCGTGCCCAAGCAGGCCGGTCGCCCGGTCTTCTCCTACCGTCTGTCTGTGATCCACTTCTGGGCGCTGATGTTCGGTTACGTCTGGCTGGGTGCCCACCACCTCCAGTACACCGCGCTGCCCGACTGGACCGGCTCCCTGGGCGCCGCCGTCTCTCTGGCCATGATCATCCCGTCTTGGGGTGGTGCCATCAACGGCATGATGACCCTCTCCGGTGCCTGGGATAAGCTGCGTGACGACTATGTCCTGCGCTTCCTCATCATGTCTCTGGCCTTCTACGCCATGTCCACCTTCGAAGGCCCGGTCATGTCCTCCAAGACCGTGAACGCCCTCTCCCACTACACCGACTGGACCGTCGGTCACGTGCACTCCGGTGCCCTGGGCTGGGTTGCCATGGTCGCTTGCGGTGCCCTGTACCACATGATCATGAAGCTGTGGAACACCGAGATGTATAGCGCCAAGCTGGTGAACCTGCACTTCTGGATGGCTACCATCGGCGCCGTGGTCTACATCACCGCCATGTGGGTCTCCGGCATCATGCAGGGCCTGATGTGGCGTGACTACGACGAGTTCGGCACCCTGACCTACACCTTCGCCGAGTCCGTCGCTGCCATGCACCCCTACTACACCATGCGTGCAGTCGGTGGTCTCATCTACTGGGCCGGTGGTGTCGTGATGCTCTACAACGTCATCATGACCGTCCGTCAGGCCGCACCCGTGAAGAGCGGTAGTGCTGCTCCTGCCAGCGCCTAATCGAGAGGAGATCTACAACAATGGCCGATAAAATCTACTCGACCCAGTTCCAAGACAAGCTCGAGCGCAATGTCTTCGGCATGGTCATCATGCTGATGATCCTCCTCTCTGTGGGTGGTATCGTCGAAATCGTTCCGCTGTTCTACCTCGACGGCACCATGGAGCATAAGAGCACCGCCCCCGAGGTGATCTGGGACCGTAAGGAAGGCCAGACCCTGGCCGATTGGAAGGCCGGTGACGGCGTCCGTCCCTACACCCCCCTCGAACTCGCCGGTCGCGACGTCTACACCCGTGAAGGCTGCTATACCTGCCACTCACAGATGATCCGTCCCTTCCGTGACGAGAAGGAGCGCTATGGCCACTACAGCCTCGCCTCCGAGTCCATGTACGACCACCCCTTCCAGTGGGGCTCCAAGCGTACCGGTCCTGACCTTGCACGCGTCGGCGGCAAGTACTCCAACGACTGGCACGTCCGTCACCTCCGTGCGCCGCGCTCCGTGGTGCCCGAGTCCGTAATGCCCAACTATCCCTGGTTGGAGCATAACGGCATCGACGGTACCGGCATCGCCAAGCGTATGTCTGCCATGAAGGCCCTCGGTGTGCCCTACACCGATGCCGACATCAACTCTGCCTCCAGCGCCGTCGCTGGCAAGACCGAGATGGATGCCGTCGTGGCCTTCCTGCAGGTGCTCGGCACCATGGTCAAGTTCGACGAAGAGAAGGACTACCGTAAGTGAGTAGTCTGAAGGAATACTTCAGCACAGACTGGGCGGCCCTCACGCTCAACGACTGGGTTGGCATCATCATGAATGTTGCCATCCTGGTGCTGATGATCGTCATGTATGTGTACGTATTCCACCCGAAGAACAAAGCGAAACTGGAGTCGCGTCGCCACCCTGACGTGGACGACTACGACGCGGAGGATAAATAGAGATGAGTGAACACAATCCGTTTCCGGGTGAAAACAACACCGGGCATTTCTGGGACGAGGATCTGCGTGAGCTGACCAATGACCCGCCGACCTGGTGGCGCATGGGCTTCCACGCCAGCTGGATCCTGGTGATCGGCTACACCATTTGGTACCCCTCTTGGCCGCTGGTCAGCTCTCACTTCGAGGGCGTCTCCGGCTGGACCGCCATCGGTGAGTACAAGGCCGACCTGAAAGAGGTCGAGGGCGTCCGCGCCCCCTTCGAGGAGAAGATCGCCTCCATGAGCGCGGCCGACATCCTCAAGGACCAGCAGCTCAACGAGTACGTGCAGCGTTCCGCCAAGGTGCTGTTCGGTGACAAGTGCGCCGCATGCCACGGCTCCGGTGGCGCCGGTAACCCCGGCTTCCCGGTCCTGGCCGACGACGACTGGCTCTACGGTGGCACCATCGACAAGATCGTCGAGACCATCACCAACGGTCGTATGGGCATGATGCCCGCCCACGCCGGTACCCTGAGCGATCAGGAGCTGCGTGACGTGGCCAAGTATGTCACCGGCCTGAACAGCGGCACCGAGTATGCGCCTGGTAAGGCTATCTTTACCGGCAAGGGCGCCTGCTTCGCTTGCCACGGTATGGACGCCAAGGGTATGCACGCCCTGGGCTCTGCCAACCTGACCGACGGCATCTGGCGCTTCGCCCCGGGTGGCGAGGAGAGCGCGTACCACACCATCAAGTTCGGTGTGAACGTGCCCGGCAATGCCGAGTCCCGCAACGCAGTGATGCCCAAGTTCGGCGGCAACCTCAGCGAGTCCGACATCAAGAAGCTCGCCGTGTATGTCTACAACCTGGGTGGTGGTCAGTAAGCCTCGCGCTTACGCCCCACACATCAGTGACCCCGTGGCCGTGCCACGGGGAAACATGTAAATAAGGGAGAAGAGAGATGGGTGATTGGGTCGCAATCGGTTCTTACCTTACTGTAATCATCTCAGTGGTCGTCCTCGGCTACCTTTCCTACAAGGTGTACAACCTGGTGTGGAAGGACGACAACAAGAAGTAAGCGAGCGGCGGTTACCGCCGTGCAGCCTACTGACAAAGGGGGGTACTTCGGTACCCCCCTTTTTTATTAGGCTGTGCTAATATAGCCCTCTACGCACAGCGAGCGGCATGTCCCCGATAGAGGGATGGCCGAAACCACATCAGTCGAGGTGACGGGCGCGACCCTCTTATGGGCGTTCGCGCATCAAGAGAGTTGTATTCGATCTTATCTATCCGAGCATAAGCGGACAGGAGGCTGACGTGAGCGATCAGAAGGTTGATCATCAGAGCAATGCCGATGAACTCTACGAAGAGTCGGGGCAGTGGACCCTCAACACCGGCGACGAGACGATCCATGCCAAGCGCATGCCGGGTAAGTTCCGCTCCCTCAAGTGGTTGACCATGTCCGTCTGGCTGGTCTTCTTCTTCGGCCCCTACCTGCGCTGGGGTGACCGCCAAGCGGTCCTGTTCGATATCCCCAATCGCCAATTCCACATCTTCGAGCTGACTATCCTGCCGCAGGATGTGTGGATGCTCTCCCTGGTGCTGCTCTTCTTCGCCATCCTGCTGGCGGTGGTCACCTCCATCGCGGGCCGCGTCTTCTGTGGCTACTTCTGCTTCCAGACCATCTGGACCGACATCTTCACCTGGATCGAAGACAAGCTGGAAGGTAACCCGGCCAAGCGTCGTAAGCTCGATAAGGAGCCCTTCGGTCTGGCCAAGCTCAAGGTCAAGCTGCCCAAGCATGTTGCCTGGCTGGTCATCTCCATGCTCACCGGCATCAGCTTCGCCGCCTGGTTTACCGATGCCTTCAAGCTCTGGCACGACTACCTGACCCTCTCCGCCTCGACCCTGGCCTGGGCCGTGCTCGGCGCATTTACCGTCGGCACCTATGTGCTGGCTGGCTTCATGCGTGAGCAGGTCTGCTTCTGGCTCTGCCCCTATGCCCGCATCCAGGGTGTGATGTACGACCGTGAGACTATTCTGCCGGCCTATGACTTCAAGCGCGGCGAGAAGCGTGGGCGCCTGATCAAGGGCAAACAGCAGGAGGGCCACGGTGACTGCGTGGACTGCAACCAGTGCGTCGCAGTCTGCCCCACCGGCGTGGACATCCGTACCGGTCAGCACGAGGGGTGCATCACCTGTGCCCTGTGCATCGACGCCTGTGACTCGGTGATGGAGAAGATCGGTAAGCCCAAGGGGCTCATCCGTTACGCCTGTCTCGACGAGCTGGAGGGCAAGCCCACCAAGCCGTTCTACAAGCGCGCCCGTCCGCTGGTCTACATCACCATCATGATCCTCGCCGCCAGCGGCATCATCTACGGCCTGGCCAACATGGCCGGTATTGAGCTGAAGGTCCTGCACGAGCGTCAGCCGCTCTACATCCAGCAGACCGACGGTAGCATCATGAACAAGTACTACTTCAAGGTGCTGAACAAGACCAACAGCGACCAGACCCTGAGTATCCGTGCCGTGGGTATCGATGGCCTAGAGCTGCGTGGCATCAGTGCCAGCTTCAACGCCGTGAAGGGTGATGTCTCCTCCCTCAGTGCCTTCGTGCACGCCGACCGCGACGTGCTGACGCAGGAGCGCACCGACGTCATCTTCCAGGTCCTCGACAGCGAGGGTAAGGTGGTCGCCGAGTACGCCAGCATGTTCTTCGGCCCCACGAAGTAACGGCCTGACCCGCCGGGCGATTGCTGCTAAACTGCGCCATCGCCCTGCGGGGCCCACGAGGCCGAGTCCATCGCTATGAGTGGTACTTCCATGAAGATCTCCCAGGATAACAAGCAGGCCCTGCGTAACCCTTGGGTGCTGGGCTGGCTGCTGCTGCTGGTGCTGGTGCTGACGGTGAACGTCATCTTTATCGTCACCGCTTTTTACACCAGCCCTGGCCTGGTGGAGCGCGACTACTACGAAAAGGGTCGTGACCACGAGGAGAATGTGCGTAAGAAACTCGCCGCCCGCTCCGCACTGGGATGGGAGATGCACCTCGATGTACCCGAGAAGGCGCAACTGGGTGTCGTCGCACCCTATCGCCTCACGGTGGTCGACCGTGTGGGTCAGCCGCTGAAGGGGGCTGTGGTGACCCTGCAGGCCTACCGCCCGGCCGATGCCGCGGCGGACTTCGATCTGAGCATGAGTGAGACCATGGCCGGTCAGTACCAGGCGGAGATCCGCTTCCCGCTCAAGGGGATCTGGGACCTCAAAGTACGGATCGCGCACAAGGAAGATAGTTACGACATCGAACAGCGCATCATCGTCCACGAATAAGCGGTGAGCCACACCTCCCCCGATCCCCACTCGCAGTGTTACCACTGCGGGCTACCCCTTCCGGAGCAGGAGCTGTTCAGTACCGCGATCGAGGGTACCGAACGACGCTTCTGCTGCCTCGGCTGCCAATCCGTCTGCAAGATGATCCACGAGGCGGGTCTGCAGGGTTTCTACGAGCGGACCCCCGACGGCCTGCTCCTCTCTCCTCCCCCCGAGCCACCCAAAGAACTGGCCCTGTTCGACCTCGACGAGGTGCAGGAGGAGTTTGTCGACTCCCTCGGCGAGGAGCGGGAGATCTACCTGCTGGTGGAGGGTATCCACTGCGCCGCCTGTATCTGGCTCATTGAGCGCAGCCTCGGGGCGCTGCCCGGGGTGCTGGACGCGCGGGTCAACCTGGCCGCCAAGCGCCTCAAGGTACGCTGGGACAACCGCACTACCCAACTCTCCAAGATCATCGAGCGTCTCGCCCAGGTGGGCTACGCCGCTGTGCCCTACGACCCCGAGGTGGCCGAGGGGACGCTCAAGCGCCAGAACCGTGCGCAGCTCTTTCGCCTCGCCTTCGCCGGGTTTGCGATGATGAACCTGATGTGGATCTCCATCGCCCTCTACACTGGTGCGGACGAGGGCGAGTTCCGCGACATGTTCCACTGGATCGGTTTTGTCCTCGCCACGCCGACCCTCTTCTACTCCGGCTGGCCCTTCCTGCGCGGCGCCTGGAGCGGTCTGCGCTCGCGCCACCTGAGCATGGACCTGCCCATCGCCATCGGTGCCACGACCACCTGGGCCTACTCGCTCTTCGTCACTGTGAGTGGTGTCGGCCACGTCTACTTCGACACCGTGGTCAACTTCATCTTTGTCATCCTGGTGGGACGCTTCCTAGAGACCCTCTCCAAACGCAGCGCCGTCTCCGCCACCCAGCGCCTGCTCGACATGCAGCCACGCGGCGCGGTGCTCCTCGAAGAGGGGGGGGAGCGGGTCGTGCCGATCCGCGCGGTGAAGCCGGGGCAGTGGGTGCTGATCCGCGCCGGCGATCGGGTGCCGGTCGATGGCGAGGTGGTCGAGGGACGGAGTTCCGTCGACGAGGCGATGCTCAGCGGGGAGTCGTTGCCGGTGGCCAAGGCCCCGGGTGACAGCGTGAGTGCCGGTACGGTCAATGTGGACAGCGCGCTCACCGTGCGCGTGGTCGGCACACTGCGTAACACCGCATTGGGGCGCATCATCCGCCTGGTGGAGGAGGCGCAGGCGAGCAAGGCGCCGATCCAGTGCACCGCGGACCGCATCGTCCCCTGGTTCGTGGTCGCCACCCTCACCTTGGCCACGCTCACCTTCCTTTTCTGGCTCGGCAACGACTTCGAGCTGGCACTGATGGCCGCGACCTCGGTGCTGATCATCACCTGCCCCTGCGCCTTCGGTCTGGCCACCCCTATGGCCATTGCCGTGGCGGCGGGGGCGGGGGCGCGTAATGGTATCCTGGTGAAGAATGGCGAGGTGTTGGAGCGCCTCTCCGGCATCAATCACGTGGTGTTCGACAAGACCGGTACCCTCACCGAGGGGCGCATGCGCATCACTCAGTTGGTCGCTCTTGAGGGTGACGAGGCTCGGCTGCTGACCCTGGCCGCAGCAGTGGAGCGCCTCTCCGAGCATACCATCGCCCGTGCCATCACCGCCGCGGCCGAGGAGCGCGGGCTCGCCTTCCGTGGGCTGACGGTGAGTGGCTTTGTCGGGCGCCCCGGCCAAGGGGTCAGTGCCCTAGTGGAAGGGGTCCGCCTGCATATCGGTACCGCAGCCTGGTTTGCCGAAGAGGGGATGGTTCTGCCGGAGGCGCTGGTCGAGGCGGGGCGGCGCGTGGAACTCGAAGGGACCGGGGTGGTCTATGTAGCGCGAGATGGCACCCCCTTTGGCCTCATCGCGCTGGCCGACCGCCTGCGTGCCGACGCCCTGGCGCTGGTCGACCACCTGCGGAGTGCCGGAGTCAGGCTGACCCTGCTCTCCGGCGATCGTCGCCCGGTGGCAGAGGCGGTGGCCGCCCAGCTCGGTGGCATGCAGGTGATCGCGGAGGTGCTGCCGGAGCAGAAGGACGCGGAGATCCGCCGTCTGCAGGAGGGCGGTGAGCGGGTGGCGATGGTCGGTGATGGCATCAACGATGCCCCTGCGCTGATCCGCGCCGATGTGGGCATTGCGCTCGGCTCCGGGGCGGATGTCTCCGCCGACAGCGCCGATATCGTGCTCATCAGCGACGAACTCGCGCGGGTCGAGCAGGCCGTGCGGCTCTCACGCCGTACCCTGCGTACCATCCGCCAGAACATCGCCATCTCCATCACCTACAACGTCATCATGGTGCCGCTGGCCATGGCCGCCTTCATCACACCGCTGGTGGCGGCCATCTCTATGCCCATCAGCTCACTGCTGGTGATCGGCAATGCCGCGCGCATCCGCCGCCTATTCCGCGATACGCGGCGCGGCTAACCGAGGGTATTCTCGATGGAAGTTATCAAAGGGCTCATCCCAGGCATGATCTTTCTTGGCATCGCCATGGTCGCGGTGCTCATCTACGCCGTGCGCCGCGGTCAATACGAGGATATGGAGGGGGACGCCCACCGCATCCTACTCGACGACGACGACCCCAACCTGCCCGAGGCGATGCGCGAAGAGCGGCGCAAGGCGCGCGCCAAGGCAGCGGATCAGCGTATGCCCGACGCCGACGACTAATTTGGGGTGGGGCAATATGAAAAAGGCCTCGTCACCTGCCGGTGACGAGGCCTTTTGATATTGGAGGGCAGGCCGTCAGACCCCGGGCTTCTGCCCCAGACGGGCGCGCATGGCAGGGAAGTCGCGTGGGCGTAGGTACTGGAACACCACCTTGTTCTTCTCATTGGTGATGATGTCGATGCCCTTGCCTGGGTAGAGCCAGTGGGTGCTGTCGCCATCGACCACGCGCTCGCTCGGTTGACCGAAGTGCTTCTCCAGCAGGGGGGCCTCCAGGCGCGCACGGGGCAGATAGGTAAGGCTGGCGATGGGGGTGGCGCGGGCGAGCTTGAGGTCGGCGCTGGAGAGGGTCACCTTGCGCGTGCCGCTGCCCATGGTCGCGATGCGTGCACCACGCTGATAGATGCCACGCAGCACCGCATCGGGCAGGTCGAGGGTGACCACCACCTTGGCGCGCAGGCCGCCGAGGTGGACGCTGTCGAAGTAGGCCTCCACCGCCAAGGTCTGCTCGTCGGCACTGACGAACTGGCTGATCTCCACATCCTCCTCGAAGCGCTCCACGGCCTGCTGCAGGGTGGTCTCACCGAGGGTGATGCCGAACAGGCGCAGCGAGCCGTCCGCTGTGGGCTGCACGTTCCACGGCAGGTACTCGGGGGGGACCTCCTCGGGGGCGGGGGCGAAGAGGATGGAGAGGGCGATGGCGACGAGGGCGAACAGCAGTACGCCGAGTGCGGTATAGCGTTCCATTACTCTTCGAGCTGTTTGGCGTTGGGGTTGGGGAAGCGCTCGTACATGCGCTTGGGCAGGATGCCGTTGCGTGCCTGATGCATGGCGTCGGACTCCATGACGATGAGCACCAGGACGGTAATCATGGTGGGCAGGATGCCGACCCCACCGATGGCGTAGTGGTGCGGACGGGGGTGGCCACCAGAGATGATCACCACGGCCAGGATCACCAGCGCCATCAACCCGAGCATGCCGATGAAGGTGAGGCTGCGGCGTACGCAGAGCTGCCAGTGGACATTGACGAACCAGGGGTCGACCAGCTTGGCCTTGCGCCCACGCAGTAGCAGGTAGGTGAGGACCACCAGCGAGACGACCGGGGTGATGAGCAGCAGCATGGGGTTGTCGCGGGCCAGACCGAGCATGGCGACAAAGATGAGGATATGGTTGGTGATCAGGTTGACGAGGAAGATCTCGTGCGGGATGCGTGCGGCCTTGCGCTCGTGCTCACTGACGTCGAATTTCATGCTAAACCCCCAAGGTGGACAGGCCCTTGCGCGCGAGTTTTTCGCGCAAAACCGCAGAAATCTACCATTGGTGCCGACAAAGGTCTATCGCCCAGGGCCGATGGCCACGCATAGCAGAATGTTATGGCCTAGGCTAACAGATTGAATTGATGGTGGTATCCGCGACGCTTAACGCGTCTACGCCGGCTGTCCGACGATCGGCCTGCCGGATGCATCGATCTTCCGTACCTGCTCAGCGTGCGGCTCGACTACCCTGGAGGCTTGGCGTGGTGGCGTACGTCGCGAGAGGTCGATCGCACCAAGACCAACTTGGGTGCGGGCCTGTGCCTGGAGTAGTATCCAGATGTTACGATCACGCGATGGGAGGGTGTGTGCGGCTGGCCAAGGCAGACTCGAACAAGCGATGGGCCTCGATGCGCGCTGGGCTCTTGGTCCTGCTGTGCGCCGTGGCTGGAGCGGCCTGTGGTGACGAGGTGAGCATCGGTGTGCTCTCCCATCGCGGCGACGAGACGGCCCACACCCTGTGGGATGCCACCGCCGACTACCTCTCGCGGCGCCTGCCGGACAACCACTTCAGCATCGTCCCGCTCGACTTCCAGCGGGTGGACGAGGCGGTGGCCGAGGGGCAGGTGGACTTCATCCTGGTCAATCCGGCCATCTATGTGAATCTAGAGGTGCGCCATCGGGTCTCGCGCATCGCCACCCTGCAGAAGGCCACCGGCAACCGCAATTACAACACCTTCGGCGGGGTGATCTTCGCCCGTGCCGAGCGCTATGACCTGAACGAGCTGCGCGACCTGGTCAACGCCACCTTCATGGCGGTGGATGAGACCTCCTTGGGCGGCTTCCTCATGGCCCTGCGTGAGTTCAAGGCGGAGCAGATCAACCCCTATCGGGACTTCTTCGACCTCTCCTTCGCCGGCACCCACGACAAGGTGGTGATTGCCGTGCGCGACGGCCTGGTGGACGCCGGTACCGTGCGCACCGACATCCTAGAGCGGATGGCCAGTGAGGGGACCATCAGCCTCGACGAGTTCCGCATCCTCAACCCGCACCACGACGAAAATTACCCCTACAAATGCAGTACCCGCCTCTACCCCGAGTGGCCCTTCAGCAAGGTGCGCCACACCAGTAACCTGCTCGCCAGCCGGGTGGCGGTGGCGCTGGCGGAGATGCCCAGTGACGACCCCGCTGCGCAACACGGTGGCTACGCCGGCTGGACCATCCCCCTCGACTACCAGCCGGTGCACGACCTACTGCAGGAGCTGCAACTGCCGCCCTACCAGTACAGTGGACGCTTCACCCTAATCGATGTGGCCCACCGCTACTGGGCCTGGTTGGTCAGTGGCCTGGGGATCCTCCTCGCCATGGGCGGGATGACCACCTGGGTGTGGCGCCTCAACCGCGCCCTGGCCCAGGCCAAGGCGCGCCTGGAGCAGCAGCACGAGCTGATCCTCAACTCGGTGGGCGATGGCATCTACGGTGTCGACCTGAAGGGCAACTCCACCTTCGTCAACGCCGCCATGCAGCGCATGACCGGCTGGGGCACCGAGGAGCTGATCGGCCACAACCAGCACGAGCTGCTACACCACACCCGCGCCGACGGCACCGCACACCCCGGGGCCGAGTGCCCGGTCTACCACACCTTTCGCGACAACGTGCCGCGCTTCGTGGAGGACGACATCTTCTGGCGTCGCGACGGCACCAGCTTCCCGGTGGAGTACTCCACCAACCCGATCCGCGACGAACACGGCGGCGTGCATGGTGCGGTGGTGGTGTTTCGCGATATCACCGAACGCAAACGCGCCGCCGAGGAGGCGCGTCAGCACCAGATCGAGCTGGCCCATGTGGCGCGTCTGAGCACCATGGGAGAGATGGCCTCGGGCATCGCCCACGAGCTCAACCAGCCCCTCGCCGCCATCAGTAACTACGCCCACGGCAGTATCCGCATGCTCGCGCGCGACGACCTGCAGCGCGAGGCGCTGCGCGACGCCATGGAGCGGGTCGCCAGTCAGGCCGAGCGTGCCGGGGAGATCATCCGTCAGCTGCGCCGCTTCATCCGTAAAGAGCGCCCCGAGCTGCAACGGGTGGCGGTCGAGCGCCTGGTGCGCAACCTGGTACAGTTCCTCCAACCCGAGCTGCGGCGCGCCGGGATCGCCATCCAGCTCGAACTCAAGGAGCCCTGCCCCAGCGTCATGGCGCATGAGATCCAACTGGAACAGGTGTTACTCAACCTCACACGCAATGCCATGGAGGCGATGCAGGGACTCCCCACCGAACGCCGTCGCCTGCGCATTCGCGCCTACGCCAGCAACGGCGCCCTGTGGATGGAGGTGCAAGACTGGGGGCATGGTATCCAGGAGGCACTGTTTGCCCGCCTGTTCGAACCCTTCATTACGACCAAGCCCAACGGCATGGGCCTCGGGCTCTCCATCAGTCGCGGCATCATCGAGGCACACGGCGGTACGCTCACCGCCACCACCGAGGTGGAGCAAGGCAGCCGCTTCATCATTCAACTACCGCTAGAGGAGGGGTGAGGCACGGCCTTCGCACCCGTGCACCCGACGCATCATGGCCACCAAGCAGACCCCCGATCCCATCGTATTCATCGTCGATGACGATGAGGCGGTGCGCGACTCCCTCTCCTTTCTCATGCGCAGCGTCGGCCTGCAGGCCCTCGTCTACCCCTCCGCCGACAGCTTTCTGGCCAACTGCCCGGGTACCAGTCAGCCTGGCTGCCTGATCCTCGATATCCGTATGCCTGGCATGAGCGGCCTGGAGCTGCAGGGGATGCTCAATCAGCGCGGCTGCCGGATGCCGATCCTATTCATCTCCGGCCACGCCGATGTGCCCATGGCGGTGCGTGCACTCAAGGCCGGGGCGATGGACTTCATCGAAAAGCCGTTCAACGACCAGGTGCTGCTCGACGCCGTACAGCGCGCTATCGAGCAGGACCGCCGCCGCCGCTGCGACGAAGCGCAGTTGGAGCACTGGTACGAACGCTACAACACCCTCACCCCGCGCGAGCTGGAGGTGTTGCAGTGGGTGGTGGAGGGGGCCGCGAACAAGGTCATCAGTCGCGAGCTGGGGGTGAGTCTGAAGACCGTCGAGGCGCACCGTGCACGGGTGATGGACAAGCTCCAAGCCAGCTCCCTCTCGCAGTTGGTGCGCATGGTGGTGAGTCTGCGCCAGGCACACCCCGAGTTGGCGCCTGGATACTCGTCTCATCCGGGTTAGGGGCTTTCAATGCCATCTGTCCAGCACGGTAGATATCACAAACAATTTACCCAAGACCTATCGAAATTCCCCTACGTGGGGTTAGGATGGGGTCGGGAGTGATGTCCGAGTGGACCATTAGGGTAAACCCTAAGGTGATAGGGTAAAGATCCCAATTTTTCCCTTGCCCGGCAGCTTCCATACTTCAAAGACTGAATCGAGCTTCAGCGAACAGTACAAATAATCAAGAGAGAAGGAGGAGAACGATGCGTAACTTCCTTGCCAGCCTGAGTATCCTCGGGCTGATCGCGGGCTGCGCCGGCAACGGGGTTGCCGCCAGCGGCCAAGAGACGTACGACGATGTGCTGGCCCAGGCGCTGACCGCACAAAAAGCGGCTGCAGCCGCCGGTGGCGAGTGGCGTGACGTGGGCGACATGCTTACCAAGGCCGCCGAGGCCGCCAAGGCCGGCGACATGGAGAAGGCGATGAAGCTGGCTATGTCCGCCAAGGCCCAGAGTGAGCTGGGTCTGAAGCAGGCCGAGGCGGAGAAAGACGCCGGTAGCCCCTCTTATCTTCAGAATTGAGGAGTCAAGCATGATTCGTGCAGTAAGCAAGACCCTGGCCGCCGCCGTGCTACTCGGTAGTGTCGCCGCCCCCGTCCTGGCCGCAGACCAGGCGACCCTCGACAAGGGCCAAGAGCTCGCCTTCGACCGCAAGAAAGGCAACTGCCTCGCTTGCCACATGATCCTCGGCGGCGATAGCGCCGGTACCATCGGCCCGCCCCTGCTGGCGATCCAGTCGCGCTTCGACAGTAAAGAGAAGCTGCGTGAGCAGATCTACGACTCCACTGTGGCCAACCCCGACTCCGCAATGCCTCCCTTCGGTCGTCACAAGGTCCTGAGCGATAGCGAGATCGACGCCGTGGTCGAGTACATCTGGACGCTCTAATCCACCGCCAGCTTTCCGAGGAGTTCTAATATGAAGAAACAGATCCTGTCCCTGGCGGTTGCCGCACTGCTGCCGCTCAGCGCCCAGGCCACCCCGGCCGAGGACCTCGAGACCTACCACAAGTTCTTCAAAGAGCGTTTTGAGGAGGTCACCGACATCAACGAGTACGCCAACGGCGTCTATGCCATCGACGAAGACCGTCGTGCCAACTGGGAGGCGATCGAAGAGTTCCCCCCCTATGAGCCGATGATCGAAGAGGGGCAGCAGATGTTCGAGACCCCCTTCGCCAACGGCAAGGGCTACGCCGACTGCTTCGAGAACGGCGGTATCGGCATCAGCCAGAACTACCCCAAGTGGGACGCTGAGAAGAAGCGCGTGCTGACCCTGCCCCTGGCCATCAACGAGTGCCGCGAGGCCAACGGCGAGAAGGCCCTCGGCTACAAAAAAGGCGCCATCGCCTCGCTGCTCGCCTATATGGCCTTCACCTCTCGCGGTAATCCCACCAACGTGATCGTGCCCGAGGGTGACGCCGACGCCCTGGCCGCCTACGAGTCCGGCAAGCACTTCTACTTTGCCCGCCGTGGTCAGCTGAACTTCGCCTGCTCCACCTGTCACATGCAGTACTCGGGTAAGATGCTGCGCGCTGACCGCCTGAGCCCTGCCCTGGGTCATACCACCCACTGGCCGGTCTACCGCTCCAACTGGGGTGAGCTGGGTACCCTGCACCGCCGCTTCGGTGGTTGCAACGAGCAGGTGCGTGCCAAGGCATTCCCTGCCCAAAGCGAAGAGTACCGTAACCTGGAGTACTTCCTGACCTACATGAGCAACGGGATCCCGGTCAACGGCCCCGGTGCCCGTCAGTAAACCCGTTCCATCCGTCGAACTGGAGATAACATTCAATGATGACTTCCTCCCGTCGTAGCTTCCTCAAGCGCAGCCTGGCCGGCAGCGCTCTCGTGGCCGCCGCCAGCGCCGGCCTGCTCGCCCCCACCCGTGTCCTGGCCGCATGGCCCAAGGAGGCCTTCGAGGCCAAGGACACCGCCGGTGCCGCCTCTGGCCTGGCCGGCGCCGCCGAGAGCGGTGAGATCAGCATCAAGGCCCCCGCCATCGCCGAGAACGGCGCGGTGGTCCCGGTGCAGGTCACCTCCACTCTGGCTGGCGTCAAGTCCATCAGCCTGCTGGTCGAGAGTAACGGCACTCCCCTGTCCGCCGTGTTCAACCTCGCCTCCAACACCGTGGCCGACGTCAGCTGCCGCCTGAAGATGGGCAAGACCTCCAACGTGATTGCCCTGGTCGAGGCCGGCGGCAAGCTCTACAAGGCCTCTACCGAGGTCAAGGTCACCATCGGTGGTTGCGGCGGTTAAGCCCTGGCCCTGGCAAACTCAAGATTCAAGAGGACGATAGTCAATGGCAGGTTCAATCAAGATTCGTGCATCCCTTTCCGGTGACACCACCACCGTCAAGGCCCTCATCAAACACGAGATGGAGACCGGGCTGCGCAAGGACAAAAAGACCGGCGAGAAGATCCCCGCACACTTCATTCAAGAAGTGAAGTGCACACTGAATGGCACCAGCGTTCTGGATGCCTACTGGGGTGGTTCCGTCTCCAAGAACCCCTACCTCTCCTTCGCCTTTACCGGTGCCAAAGAGGGCGACAAGGTCGCCCTGAGCTGGACCGATAACATGGGCGAGAGCGACAGTGCCGAGGTCGTGGTCAAGTAAGGCCGCGCCTCGACCTCCCCGCCAGGGTCGCCGACCCCAGCGGGGCAGGTCGCTGCACCAGCCCCCTCGCCCTGGCGTGAGGGCTCGTGGAGCGACTTTATTCCCCTTGTAAATCTTGTCTGAGGTCCCCGAGATTCGGGGATCAGGGCCCCCTTTACCCGACCGACCAGCAGAGGAACCCGAGCGATGAGTATGAACCGCCGCGAATTCATGCAGATCCTGGCCGCCGCCTCGGCCGCAGGCTTCGCCCTTCCGGGCGTGGCCCGTGCCGCCGCCGGTAGCGATCCCTACGACCTGCCGCGCTTCGGCAACGTCTCCTTCCTCCACTACACCGACTGCCATGCGCAGCTGCTGCCGGTCTGGTTCCGCGAACCGAGCATCAATCTGGGCATCGGCTCGATGTACGGCAACCCTCCACACCTGGTGGGTAAGGCCCTGTTGGCCCATTACGGCATCCAGCCGGGCACCCGTGAGGCCCATGCCCTCACCTACCTCGACTTCGCCGAGGCCTCGCGCAAGTACGGTAAGGTGGGCGGCTTCGCCCACCTGCGCACCCTGGTCAAACAGCTCAAGGAGAGTCGCCCCGGTGCCCTGCTGCTCGACGGTGGCGATACCTGGCAGGGCTCCGCCACCGCCCTCTGGACCAATGCCCAGGACATGGTCGATGCGCAGAAGCTGCTCGGCGTCGACATCATGACCCCGCACTGGGAGATGACCTACGGCGCCGAGCGCGTCAAGGAGATCATCGAGAACGATTTCGCCGACTCCATCGAATTCGTGGCGCAAAACGTGGTCGACAACGAGTGGGGCGAACACGTCTTCAAGCCCTACGTGATCCGCGAACAGAATGGCGTGCCGGTGGCCGTGATCGGCCAGGCCTTCCCCTACACCCCCATCGCCAATCCGCGCTACATGATCCCCGACTGGTCCTTCGGCATCCGTGACCAGGAGATGCAGGAGACCGTCGACGCCGCCCGCGCCGAAGGCGCCCAAGTGGTGGTGGTCGTCTCCCACAACGGCATGGACGTCGACCTGAAGATGGCCTCCCGCGTCACCGGCATCGACGCCATCATGGGTGGCCACACCCACGACGGCGTGCCCGAGGCCGTGCCGGTAAAGAACCCCGGCGGCACCACCCTGGTGATCAACTCCGGCTCCAACGGCAAGTTCCTCTCCGTGCTCGACTTCGACGTCAAGGGCGGCAAGGTGAGCGACTTCCGCTTCAAGCTGCTGCCGGTCTTCTCCGAACTACTCGCCGCCGATCCGGAAATGACCCAGCTCATCACCGACGTGCGCGCCCCCTTCCTCGCCAAACTCAACGAAGAGCTGGCGGTGGCCGATGACGTACTTTACCGTCGCGGCAACTTCAACGGCACCTTCGACCAGCTCATCGTCGATGCCTTGATCGAGACCCAAGACGCCGAGATCGCCTTCTCCCCCGGCTTCCGCTGGGGTGTCTCGGTGCTGCCCGGTGAGGCGATTACCTTCGACCACCTGATGACCCAGACCGCCATCACCTACCCCACGGTGACGCGCAACAAGTTCACCGGCGCGCGCATCAAGGAGATCCTCGAAGACGTCGCCGACAACATCTTCAACCCCGATCCCTACTACCAGCAGGGTGGCGATATGGTGCGTGTCGGTGGCATGCGCTACTCCATCACCCCCGAGGCGCCCATGGGCCAGCGCATTAACGACATGGAGCTGAACGGCAAGGCCATCGAGGCCGACAAAGAGTATGTGGTGGCCGGTTGGGCCAGCGTCGCGGCCCCCATTGAGGGGACCCCCATCTGGGATGCCGTCGCCGGTTACCTGCGCGAGAAGAAGACCATCAAGGTGCAGAACACCGAGAACGTGAAGATCAAACTAAGCAAGGCCAACCCCGGTCTCGCCGTGTGAGAGTGAAGCCCAGTGCTTCGGTATGCGTGTTGAGCCGCCTTCGGGCGGCTTTTTTTTGGTTCATCGCGCCATCACAAGGCAGCGGATCTGGCGTTCCTGCATCTTGGATGCGGGGTTGCTCCAGACGTGAGTGCTACCACCGCTACAGCGTGCCTTTGCGTTCATGGCAGAGAGGTCGTACCAAGTTCTCCATAGATGATTTGCTCGCGGCCTTCGCCTGGTAGAACGGTCGCAACTCGCAACTCGCAACTCGCAGCGCTAGCGCTATTCGAGTCTCCAGGCGGCAGTTTTTGTTCATTCTTGCTGATTCAGCTTACATGAGAGGGATGTGGTTGAGGCTAACACCCTGATGCCTCTGGCACAGATTTACTGTACCGCTACAGTTACATTTTGCGTTTTACAGGTTGATATCCCACGAAAAAAATACGCAGATGAAATTATTTATCAATACATAGTGCGCACGGACATAGATGAAGTTATCCATTGAGTGAAGCAAATGATGGTCGCACATTTCTATCGGCCTCCTAATGTAAGAGACGCTTCGTTATGGTTTGCGTTGGTGTCCATATTGTTTATGGTATGTCCTACATATCAATGCTGATAATTCCTACGAGATAAGAATGCGTCTAATTTGTTGTGTGTAACTGAATTCGCGTAGTATCCCTGCGATTCGTCACAACGATTGTGCGATGGGGCTCACTGGGTTTTTTTTACTGACCTTGAGTGTCCCCTGCAAATTGACGCTCATTTTTGAATGCCGCGAATGGCTATTCGTGAAGGCTGGTATGAGAGCTCGCCTTCTTATGGTCGTTACGATGGTTCTAAGTGGCTTAGTAGGAACTTCGCATGAATTTTTGCCGTGTCTGGCTCTTCGCATTTTTGCTCACCGTCCTTTCTACGACACTCCTAGCCGAAAGTTCGATTCGGCTGGATGATTGGGTGTTACGCGATGGTGCTGCACAAATCCCCTATGCGGGGGATAACGCGGGCCTTTATCTGGTTTCACTAGGTAAGAAAGACGGCTATAGCCTTTGGCTTATCCGAAACGGTGAAGCCCGCGCCGCGTCGGTTCGGCTGACGACTATCGATGGCGAGACGCTCTATCAAGCCACCCTCCCGGGCCAGACGGATACGCTGGTACGAAGTAACCGATTACTCCAGCATCAGTTTTGGGTCGAAGGGGTCCTCTCTGCCGTGTTGTTGCCGAATAACGCGGCCTTCAGCGACCCTCGACCCTTCCCCAATTTTGGCTACGATGCGTTGGCGCAGCAGACGTGTCAGATCTATCCCATCGGCATCGACCAGGCATTAATTGGTGGTCGTGAGGTAGGCGCACCCCTCGATCGGATCCCACTCGGCGTCGGCAAAGGCAACTTCTCCTTTTTAAGTTGGACCGGAAGTAACAACGTAAACGATCTGGTTGCGAGTTTGACGGCCCCTGGTGATGTCGGGCGCTATGTGGATCCTGATGGTGCGAGCGACCACCCTCTTGAGCCTGGGGTGTGGGTAGAGGGTAACCCCGGTGTCAAGAGTGCTACGGGGGTGCGTAATGCCATGGATGGTCTCTTGGGACGCCCTATCGTCTTGCCGAAGTGGGATACAACACGAAGTACTGGGAGTGGCTTCGATTACCGCGTGACGGGCTTTGTCTCACTCAGCCTGAGTGACTATGCACTCAACGGCAAAGGGTGGCTCTCGGCTACTTATTTAGGGGCGAAGCGTTGTTTCAATACGCCGCCGACGGTCCGTGACGAGACATTTACGACCCAGAAGAATACACCTCTCCCAGTCTCGCTCTCCGCCTATGATGCCGATCTCGATATTCTCGTCTATGAGTGGCTCGACGCCCCTTCACATGGGCTTATCACCGGGACTGGGCCGGATATTCTCTATACGCCTGAACCAAACTATTCCGGTGAGGATAGTTTTACCTATCGGGTAACAGATGGCATCGTCAACTCAGAGGTGGTGCGGGTTACCCTTCACATTGTCTCGGTCAACAGCGCCCCGAAGGCCATCAGTCAGCTTGTCGACACCGATGAAGACCTGGCCGTCTCCATCGCACTCGGTGCCACGGATGCCGACAGTGCAATGCTTTCGTTCGCGCTGCGTCTCCAGCCCCATCATGGGACCCTGAGTGGCACTGTACCTCACCTCATCTATACCCCAGAGCCGAACTACTCTGGCGATGACAGCTTTACGTTTGTGGCCAATGACGGAGGGGCAGATTCTGATGAGGCCATAGTTCGAATCACAGTCCATCCTGTCAACGACGCCCCGACCATCGAGGACGCCAGCCTCGTGCTCGACGAAGACGGCAGTGCCACACTGACCCTCGCCGCGCACGACAACGACGGCGACCCGCTCACCTACACCGTCGTCACCGCGCCGACGCACGGCACCCTCAGCGGCAGCGGCCCCGATTTCACCTACACGCCGGACGAGAACTACCACGGCCCCGATAGCTTCAGCGTCAGCGTCAGCGATGGCACCGTCACCTCGGCGCCCGCCAGCGTCGCGATTCGCATCGACACGGTCAACGATGCACCTGTGGCTTATGATGCAAGCATAACGACCGAAGAAGAGACCACTATCAAGCTCGTGCTGCAGGCGAGCGATATAGATGCTCTGTCACTTGACTACGAGGTACTGACCCTTCCTGACCATGGCCAACTCAGTGGCGTCTCACCGAATCTGACCTACACGCCGGACGACAACTACAACGGGAGTGATCAACTCAGCTTCAGAGTGAGTGACGGCGAGTCATTTTCCAACGTTGCGACGATCTCCATTGACGTAACACCGGTGAATGATATGCCGACGGCGGAGGGCCTAGCCCTTATGGTGGTTGAAGACACCACCCTCTCCGTGCAGTTGCATGGCCATGATGCCGATGGGGATGCGTTGAGTTACGTCATAGTGACTCCGCCGCAACACGGCTTTCTCAGCGGGACAGGTTCTAATCTTACCTACAACCCAGCACAGAACTATGTTGGCCAAGATAATTTCGGCTATCGCGTCACAGATGGAGCGCTAGACTCCTCAGAGGCGCGCGTTACGCTCACCGTAACACCCGTGAATGACCCTCCCATCGCGTACAACCAGACCCTGCAAGCGGAGCCGGATAGCGCGATCGCCATTGTGTTGGTCGGTAGCGACGTGGAGCAGGGCGCGCTGACTTTCCACCGCGTAACCTTACCCTTGCAGGGCGATCTGACAGGCGAGGGCGCACAATGGGTGTATACCCCGAATCCGGGTGCCAGCGGCGTCGATGAATTTCAGTTCCTCGTTAACGATGGCGAACTCGACTCGCAGGTAGCCACCATACGGATATCGTTTGCCCCGGATACTCAGGCACCGGGCGATGGTCCCGGTGGTGAGGACGGTATGCCGGATGCGGCCGGTAACGAGATCGACTTTATCGATGGTGGTGATGAGGTCATTGATGCGGTCGAAGCGTACAGCGTACCCCTGAGTGGACATATCGAGCCAGGTGGTGTTGTAAACGGCATCACCATCAGCGACGGCACGCAGGTCATTACCCTACAGGGACCGGCCATTCAGGTCGGGGCGGATGGTGGTGTACATGTTGCCGGGCAGGATCTGACCGGATTGGACGACGGTACGCTCACCGCAACGATGAGTGTGACCGATGCCGCCGGCAATATCGGTGCCGTACAGGATGTGACTACGCTTGCGATCTCTGCCCAAAATGCTGCCCCGAAAATCACCAGCCTACCTCTGACGATAGTAGAGGAGGGCCGTCATTACCGATACAGGGTAGAGGCAGACTATCCCGTCGGGCGTGAGCCGACCTTCAGCTTGGTGCATGCGCCGCAGGGGATGAGCATCGACGCGCTCACCGGCATGCTCGAATGGACGGGGAGTCCCGCCTATGTCCAGGGCAACCGCGCCTTGAACCTCACCTGCCAAGCCCGGGGGGCAGAGACTGGGGCTGTCGTGGACCAGCCCGACCTGGCGGTGTTCCACCTTCATTATGACGAATCCCAGCAGCAACTCTCGGCCTCCATCAGCAACCGAGGGCTCAGTGATGTCCTCCATCCGTTTGATGTCCATTTTTATCTGGGTGAGCCAGAGCAGGGGGGAGTACCCATTGGGGCCGTGATCATGCCTCAGTTGACGGCCTCGCAAAGCGAGACCGTTACGCTCGCCCCTATCGGTTTGGGTGAGCTGGTGGGTGACGTCGTGGTGGTGGTCGATGCCGACAATGCGATAGAGGAGTGCCTGGAAGGCAACAATCGCAGCAAGGCGGCCTTGGTCCAGGTGCGTGTCACGAGCCCAAGCGCTCAAAGCGACCAGCAAACGTACTTGCTGAACGTGAGTGACGTGAACGAAGCCCCAGTGATCACCAATCAACTGGAAAATCCTCGACTCTCCGCAAGTCGACTGATCGCCAACGACAACCCTGTGCTGCACTTGGCGTTTGAAGGTAACTTCGAAGATAGCTCAACGTACGCCAATCATGCAGTGATCGACCCCCGCTCAAGCGGGAGCGTAACGACCGTTTCTGACGTGGGGGTGTTCGGGGGAGCCTTATCCATCAGCAATGGTCTGGGCTGGCTGGCTATCAAGGACTCGGACAGCCTGAGCATCCGTGACGCAATAACCACGACGGCTTGGGTAAAGCCGACAGGGAGCATTGGAAACAACGCGGGAGTTTATTTCAAAGGTGCGTTGGTCAGTCAACAACCCGACTGGCAGGTCATTGTGGGTGATGTGGGAACCAGTGGCACACTGGGTCGTTCTGGTGCAGCCGTTACACTCAATGGCAGTGGCTACTCTACATCCGAAGCGAGTGTCGTCGACTACGTATTCCTGAATCCGATTCCCTCCGGTGTCTGGACCCACATCGCAGCGACCTACGATGGAGAGGTGTTGCGCCTGTTTGTCAATGGCACACAGGTAGGCATTGATGAGTACGTCAATTTAATCAAAACCACTCATTCCGACCTGTATATCGGGAATCGATTTAATGCGGTTGGCGATGTAGGGGGCTTTCAGGGCTTGATGGACGACCTCCGGGTCTATGACCGCGCACTCTCTCAGAGTGACATAGCGCTCCTATCCAACCCCTTCGTCACCTTTACTCACCAGGTTGAAGTTTCGGACCCCGACATGGGTGATACCGTCACCTTCTCCCTAGAAGGCGCCCCGGATGGGATGACCATCGACCCCCGCGAAGGTCTCATTCATTGGGAAACGGATCTCACTCGGAGTGAGACACTCCGGTTCACCGTGGTGGTGACGGATCTGGCTGGGGTGCAGACACGGCAAGTCATTCAGCTCTATCTCACGGTGGACGACAACATCGCTCCAGAGATCACCTCGGAGCCACCCCTATTTGGTCAGATTGACGCGCCCTACCACTACGCCGTCACTGTACAAGACCCAGATGGTCAGCCACTCAGCTACCGTCTGGCCAGCGCTCCGCAGGGGATGAGTATCGGTACCGATGGCGCGGTCGTTTGGGTGCCTACGACTACCGATCTAGGTGAGCATGCGGTCCAGATCGAGGTGTCAGATGGTCGTGCGCTAGTAATTCAAAGCTACACCTTGACCATACTCGAACACTACAACACCCCGCCGATCATCCTATCGACGCCGATTACCCAGATCGAACTGGGTCAAACCTATGGTTATGGGGTGATTGCCGAAGACGACCACGACCCCATCCTGCAGTATCAGCTTTCCCTCTCTCCCCAGGGTATGTTGATCAACCCTGAGACCGGATTCATCTACTGGCGCCCCGATTCAATTGGTGCGAATTCCGTGATGGTCAATGTCATGGATTCGGAGGGCCTGATCAAGCAACACGGGTTTGAACTGACGGTCACCCCGCCTGCGACCGTGTGCCTCGCCGCACCTGCCAACCCGGATCTGCTCGGGGTTTGCCATGCACCCTACTTCAAATATATCCCCAGGCAGTCGGCCGCCGTCGGCGAGCTTTACACTGACCAGGTCGGTGTGGTGAATGTGTATGGCGTTGCCCTGGACTATGTGCTGTTGATGGCACCCTCGGGTATGACGATCGACAAACAGACTGGTGTCATCGAGTGGTTACCCGATGCAACTCAGGTCGGGACACACCACGTCAGTATTCAAGTGAGTTCCGAGCACTACCCCAGCCTCACCCAAACCTATACGGTGATCGTATACCCCACGCTGGAGACCGCCTTTTCCATCATCAGCGTCCCTACGTTATCGATCACTGTTGGTGCCGACTACGGCTATCGCATCGAGGTGGAGAACAGCTTCGCCGGAGATGTCACCTACTTGCTCGAAGAAGGGCCGAGTGGAATGACACTCCAAGATGGGGCATTGGGCTGGATGCCCGGTACAGAAGATGCCGGACCACACTCTATACGTGTAGTGGCGATGAACATCTATGGCCTGCGGGATGCCCAGGCGTTTGTACTGGACGTTAATGTCGCCCCGGAAATCACCAGTCTCCCGATTGTCAGCGCGACGGTGAATGAATCGTACCACTACGAGGCCCAGGCCATCGACGCAGATGGGGACCCGATCGATTACACCTTGATCGACGCGCCCGAGGGGATGGGCGTCGACGCCCAAGGCCTCATCACGTGGCTGCCGACAGCCACGGGGAGCTATGCGGCCACCCTGCGTGTCAGCGACCCCTGGAGCACCACTGAACAGCATTGGGGCATCACCGTCTCTGCGCCCCAGCCATCGTTAGAAGTGACCATCTCCATCACCCCCGAGGAGCCCCTCCTCGGTGAGTCCATCGCCCTGCAGCTCGTTATCAACAACACCGTTGGTGAGTTACATATCGAGGCCAGCGTCGATGGTGACCCCCTGTCCACCGATGCAGAGGGCCACTTCGTCTTCCCCGAGCAGAGCGTCGGCGAGCACACCCTGAGTGTCACCGTCAGCGACTCGCTTGAGAGCGTTACCCAGACCCTCACCTATACCGTACGTGACGCCACGTCGCCGCCCGCCACGGGAAATCTGGATGTGCGCCTCTCCCAGCCCCTGGTCGACGCCATCATCACCGCCCCGACGGAAATTCACGGCACCATCGATGGTGAGGGGCTCGCCGGTTACCAGGTCTGGCTCACCTCCACCTCCGGCGGCACGGGCCAGCTTATCGCCGAGGGGAGCGGCCCCGTGGTCGATGGCCTTATTGCCGTGCTCGACCCGACGCAGTTGCTCAACGGTTTCTATGAGTTGACGGTGGTGGCGAGCGATACCACGGGGCTGCAGAACAGCACCTCCACCATCGTCTCAGTCGAAGGCGAAATGAAGATAGGACACTTCGCCATCACCTACGCCGACTTCCTCTTGCCGGTCGCCAGTCTCCCTATCGCCATCGAGCGCACCTACGACACCCGCCGTCGACACGAAAACCTCGACTTCGGGTATGGCTGGGGCCTCGGGGCGCAGAGCATCCGAGTGGAGGAGTCGCGCACCCCCGGCTACGGATGGAATCTGGTCAGTCGGATCAACGGCATCGAGCCAGAATTCTGTATTAAAACGATCGGTGAAAACCTCGTTAGTGTCGTCCTACCTGGTGAGCGCATCCTCAAATTCAAGGCCAAGGCCGACCCAGAGTGCAACTATGGTACCCTTTATGACGAGGTCGCGATGGTCTTCGAGCCGCTCGAAGGTACCGTGGCCACGCTCGAATCGATGCACTTCAACGAACTGCACTTCGCCGACAACGTCATCCAGAACATCAAACTGGAAGATGAGCAGTTCGGTCGGCCCTACGACCCCACCTTCTACCGCCTCACCCTGGACGATGGCACCGTCATGGAGCTTGAACAGGGCTATGGCCTACGCCGCCTCGTCGATCCCATGACGGGGCAATCGCTCACCTTCGACGCGCAAGGCATCCACCACAGTAGCGGTCACGGGATTAACTTCACTCGTGACGACGCCAATCGCATCACCCGCATCACCCTACCGGATGCGAGCGAATACCAATATACCTACGATGCCCAAGGCGACCTTGTCACCGTCCAGACCCCGAGCCAGGCGCAATACCACTACAGCTACCTCGACCACTACCTCACCGAGATCACCGATCCGGCGGGAATTCGTGTCAACAAGCAGATCTACGACGATGAAGGTCGCCTCATCGCCATCGAAGATGCCGATGGCAAACAGACACAATATCGTCATGATATCGAGGGTCGGCTCGAATACGAGACCGACCGCCTCAATCAGACCACCACCTTCATCTACAACGAGCGCGGTGCCGTCACCCACATCATCGACCCTCAGGAGCAGATCACCACCTTCGGTTATGACGAATACGGCTACAAAGTGAGCATGACCGACCCGGAAGCACGTACCACCTACTGGACGCGTGACCGTCGTGGGCGCGTCATCGACGAAACCGACCCCCTTGGGCGTACCACCACCGCCCACTACAACGACCTCCAGCAGTACGTCGGTTACACGGGGCCTGACCTCGTGCGTATGGTCACCAACACCTACGACAACGACTACACCACCTACCAACCCGGTCCCTTGACCCGCACCGAGGATGCCCTCGGACACGGCCTCACCCTCAGTTACAACGACCAAGGGCTCATCGCGCACGCCACCGATGCCGAAGGCGCTAACACCTATTACACCTACACCGAACAGGGTCGATTAGCCACCGTTCTCCATCCCAATGGACAGCGTATCGAGTACACCTACGACCTCAACGGACGCAAGCGCACCGCCACCACCTATCGCACGCTCAATGGCGGTGACGAACCCCTAGTGACCCACTATCGCTATGACCTGGACGGTCTCCTTGTCGAACTCACCGATCCCGACAATGGTCTCTGGCAGTTCGAATACAATCCGAGTGGCCAGCGCACCGCCGCTGTCGACCCGCTCACACGCCGCACAGAATACGGTTATGACGACCAAGGACGTCACGTCTCGACCCTCTACCCCGATAAAACCAGCACCACGCGTACCTATGACGCCGAGGGGCACCTTACTACCTATACCGATCAGGATGGCAACACCACCCACTACGTCTATGACAGCCTGGGCCGTCTGACGCACATTCGCCTGCCCGACGAAACCCCTGCCGACCCGAGCGACGACCCCGTTTGGGTACTGGGCTACGACAAAGTGGGCCAACTCATCACCCGCACCGACCCCGAAGGTGGCACCACCACCTTCGAGTACGACCGCGCCGGGCAACTCGTCCTGCGTATCGATGCCGAAGAGCAGCCTACCGAGTACCGCTACGACGCGCGAGGCCGCCTCACCACCCTCATCGACGCCAACGGTCACAGCACCGGCTATCGCTATGACGACGCCAACCGCCTCGTCGCCCTCGAACACCCCGCCACCGCCGACCACCCGGCCAGCGAGACCCGTTTCGAGTACGACCACAACGGTCGCCGCACCGTCGTCAGTGACGAACTCGGCCACACCACCCGCTTCGAATACGACGGCGTCGGCAACCTCCTGAGCGTCACCGACCCCCTGAGCCAGACCACCTACTACACGTACGACGAACTCTCACGGCTCACCCTTCTTGTCGATGCCAATCGACATACCACCCAGTGGGCCTACGACCGCCTTGGGCGCATCACCTCTCGGACACTCCCCCTGGGCCAACAAGAGCAGTTCAGCTACGACCGCGTCGGTAACCTCACCGACCATCTCGACTTCAACCAGCGTAGCCACCACTTCGAATACGACGACCTCGACCGCCTAGCCCGCGTCGACTACGCCGACGGGCGCCAGCTCGAATACGGCTACACCCCTGCAGGTCAACTCGCCTGGCGTAGCGACAACCAAGGTCGTCTCGACTACCAATACGACCCCCAAGGGCGCCTCACCCGACTGCAGAGCCCCAGCGGTGCCATCGACTACGGCTACGACCGCGTCGGCAACCGCACCTCCCTCACCAGCCCCGCCGGCACTATCGGCTATGGCTACGACCGCCTTGGGCGCCTTACCGACGTCATCGACGACAGCGGCACCACCACCTACCGCTACGACCCCGTCGGCAACCCCATCGGCGTCCAAGCCAGCAACGGCACCACCACCGAAACCACCTATGACGCCCGCGACCGCCTCACCGCCATCGCCTACTACGACCCCGACGGCCTCCTGCTCCAGCGCCACACCTACACCCTCGGCCTCGA
>QKED01000064.1 GCA_003252455.1 Gammaproteobacteria bacterium | reverse complement strand
CCAGGTCAACATCATGGGCCCGCGCCTCTGCCACCCGCTGCAACGGGAGCTAGGGGCCGACCAGGCAGTGGTCTTCGACCTGCACGACGCCTGCTGGAGCTTTGCTCTGGAGACCACCTACAGCTTCATGCTCGGCATGGGCTTTCGCAATGCCCTGCTGGTGCGTGCCGAGTGCCCCATAGGCCTCGACACCCGTGCCGCCATGCCGCTCGCCTGGGGCGCCGGGGCCGGCGCCCTGGTGCTGCGCCGCGACGACGACGAGCCCTGGCAGGCCGACTACACGCCGCTTGCAAGTGATGAAGCGCCGGCGCGCATGGAGCTGCTTGACCCGCGCCTGCGCTTTCGCGGCCCCTACCGCGCCGCGATCTACTTCGATCCGACCGACGCCCTGCATGAGAGCCTGATGCGGACCACCGACCGCCTCACTGCCGCCGCCGATATGCCGCGCGCGCCCTTCATCGAGCCGTGGGTCTTGCGCCCCATGCCCGACATGGTCCCCATCACCCCCTACGCCTTCCCCCTCGCCCTGGCCGAGGGGGGTAAGCCGGATGGGCTTGTCACCTTCGACCCCTTCCGTCTGCAACTCGGTCTGTGCAAGGTGAAGGTGGAATGAGTCGTCACGGAGTCGCCATCGCCGGGGTCGCCTACGCTCTCCCCGCGCAGCTCATCCCCAACAACCACGCGATGTTCGACGGCATCCCCGAGGTGAACGACAGTTGGTGGAAGTTCTGGGGCATCGAGACCCGCTCCATGGTCGAGGAGGGGGGCTCTGAGCTGAGCCTCGCCGTCGAGGCCTGCACCAAGGCGCTGGCCGCCGCCCAGGTGGCCCCGGAACAGGTCGACTTGGTGCTCGCCAACACCACCAACTTCTTCCTCACCGCGCAAGAAGCCGAGCCGATGACGCAGAAGGTACGCCGGCGCCTCTACCCGCGCCTCTCCAGCTCCCTCAAGCGCGCCCTCGGCCTCGACCAGGCATTGTCATGGGATGTGGAGGCAGCCTGCGCCAGCTTCCTTTTCAACCTGCAGGTGGCGGCCAACTACATCAAGCAGGGGCGCTACCGCAAGGTGCTGGTCTGCTCCTCGGAACAGATGTCGGCGATGCTCGACTTCACCTCCAAATCCTCCACCACCTTCGGCGACGGTGCCGCCGCCGCCGTGCTCACCCGCGCTGCGCTAGAGGAGGCCGACCTGCTCGCCTCTTACTACTACAGCGACGCACAGAACTACCCGGTCGCCACCGGACGCTGGCGCTACCCGGAGAACCTGCCGGTGGAGCAGCGCCGCCCGGATCAGTTCAGCGTCTACTTCACCCTGGTGAACGACGGCCAGGAGCGCATCGCACGCATGATGCCGGAGACCGTGCCCAAGGTGACCGAGAAGGCGCTAGAGAAGGCGGGCCTCACCATTGAGCAGATTCGCTCCTTCGTCTTCCACCAACCCTCGGCGGTACTGGTCGAGACCTGGGCGCGACGCCTCGGCCTCGCCCCGGAGCGCTATCAGACCAAGCTCAGCGACTGCGGCTGTCTGGTCTCCGCCTCCATCGCCGTGACCCTGTGCGAGACCGTGGCTAACCACGGCCTGCAGTCGGGGGAGCACATCGTCCTCGCCGGTGCCGGCGCCGGCTGGAGCTTCGGCGCCCAGGTGTGGCGCGTCGGAGCCATCGCCACCCAATAATCATAAGGCAACCCGTGACCTCACTCGCCAAGGTAACTCTCGCCGGTAGCGGCTACTGCGTCCCCCCGCGCATCGTCACCAACCCCGAACTGGTCGAGCGCATGAACACCTCGGTGGAGTTCATCGAAACGCGCACCGGGGTGATCGAGCGCCGCCACGTCGACCCCGGCGTCTGCCTCTCCGACCTGGCCGAGCAGGCCGCGCGCGGCGCCTTGGCTGAGGCGGGCATCGTCCCCGCCGAGGTCGACATGCTCATCGTCAACACCCTCTCCCCCGACTGCCACGACCCGGCCCAGGCGTGCGACCTGCAGCGCCGCCTGGGCCTCGGCACCATCCCGGCGTTCGACATCCGCGCCCAGTGCAGCGGCGGCCTCTACGCCATGGATATCGCCCGCCAGTTCCTGCAGACCGGACGCTGTCGCCACGTGCTGGTGGTCTGCGCCGAGATCCTCTCACGGCGCATGGACACCTCCGACGACGGGCGCAACCTCGCCATCCTCCTCAGCGATGGCGCCGGGGCCCTGGTACTGAGCGGTGGCGAAGCGGCCAAGGGCGGTGAGCTGCTCGATGTTGAACTGCGCGCCGACGGCCGCGAGTTCGAGCTGCTCTACACCCAGGCCCCCGGCTCGCGCCGCCCCAATTTCATCGACGCCGACGACATCGCCTCAGGCGCGCACTGCTTTCGCATGAACGGCAAGGCGATGTTCGTCCACGCCGTGGCCAGCATGGCCGAGGTGGCGGAGAGCTTGCTCGCACGCCACGGCCTCACCCTCGACGACATCAATCTGGTGGTCCCGCACCAACCCAACCTGCGCCTGCTCGAAGCCCTGCTGGAGCGGCTGCAACTCCCGCGCGAGAAGGCCTACCTGACCTTCGAGCGGTTCGGCAACATGGCCTCCGCATCCATGCCCGTGGCCTACGCCAAGGCGTGTGAAGAGCAGCGCATCGCCCCCGGCGACCGCGTGCTGTTCCTCGCCTACGGCGCCGGCGCAACCTGGGGGGCGGCGCTCTATCGCCGTTAAGCACTATGTGGCTTCGCGACATCGGCCAGGTTGACCAAGACCTCTATCTCATCGGCAACCCGCAGATCCCGCTCTACCTGCTGCGCACCGGCAGCGAGTGGGCGCTCTTCGAGGGGGGGCTCACCGCCATGGGCCCGCTCATCCTGGAGCAGCTACAGGCCATCGTGGGTGATCTCTCTCGCCTCAGCCACTGGTTCATCAATCACGCCCACTACGACCACTACGGCCTGCTACCCTACCTCGCCCCGAAGCTGCCGCACACCCGCGTGCTGCTGTCGTCCGACGGCCAGCGCGCGCTCCACAGCGAGCGCGCCCGCGCCGTCTCCGCGCGGCTCAACGCCGACATGGCCCCGTTATGGCGCTTCCCCCTAGACCATGACGCCATGCACGCGCTATTCGAGCGCAACACCCTCGGCACGCTGGAGCTGGTGGCGCTGCAGGATGGCGAAGCGGTCACCCTGGCCGGCGGGCGCCACGTGCACTGCATCACCCCCCCCGGCCACAGCCGCTGCTCCGCCAGCTACCTGGTGGAGCCCGACGGCCTGCTCTTCGCCTCCGACAGCCTCGGCGAGATGAGCCAGCCGGGCAGCTACCTGCC
>QKED01000028.1 GCA_003252455.1 Gammaproteobacteria bacterium | reverse complement strand
GGGTTGCTCGGGGCGTTGCGTCGTCGTCGAACCTGTGCGAAGGGTGCGTCTGTAGAAGCCGCTTAGCCTCGTTACATCACCCCCCAGAAACGCCAAGGGCCCAAACTAGGCCCTTGGCGTTTCTGGGGGCAGGCCGTTAAACCATGGCCATCAGCAGCAGTACGAACCCGACCACCAGGGCGATGGGGAGTAGTGCCCCCTTCCAGTCATCGCTACTCCCCTTGGGGCTCTCTTTGAGCATCTTCATCGCCTGTGGCCAGACTAAGATGACCATCGTGCCCAGCAGCAGGGCGGAGCCGATCTTCAACCAATCCATACCCAGTACTCCTTTCTTAAGTGGGGCTAGAGACGCCGAGCCCCGCGCTGGGCGGGGCTCGGCTGTGGCATCGTACCTGTTCAGGCTCAGTCGTCGGAGGCGAAGCCGAGCAGGTGCAGCAGGTGCACGAAGATGTTGAAGATGTTGAGGTAGAGGTTCACGGTCATGATCAGGTAGTTGCCGTTGGGCTCGTGGATCATGTTGCTGGTGTCATAGAGGATGAAGCCGCTCATGAGCAGGATCACCACGGCGCTGATGGCCAGCGAGAGGGCCGGGATGGCGAAGAAGATGTTCGCCAGCGCGGCGAGCAGCACCACCAGCAGGCCACTCATGAGGAAGCCACCCATGAAGCTGAAGTTCTTGCGGCTGGTCAGGGCGTAGCCGGAGAGGCCGAGGAAGATGGCGCCGGTACCCACGAGGGCGGTGCCCACCAGCTGCGGGCCGTTGGGTAGCCCCAGGTAGAGGTTGAGCAGGGGGCCGAGGCCGAAGCCCATCAGGCCGGTGATACCGAAGACCACACCGATGCCGGCACCGGAGTTGGCGGTACGTGGCAGCACCAGCCAGATCATCAGCATGGCGATGCCCATGCACACCAGATAGGTGAAGGGGGGCATACGGATGAAGGTGGAGACCGCCGCCATGACGGCGCTGAAGAACAGCGTCATGGAGAGGAGGGTGTAGGTGTTGCGGATCAGCTTGTTGGTGGCAAGCGCGGACTCCGCTGATGGGTGAAGGACCTGTTCGTTCTGGTTCATTCCTTGCTCCTGATTCTCTACGGGTTGAGAGGTATTCATGGTTGCCGCCGGTGAGCGGACCTTCCCTTATGACATAACATGCCGGAAGTTGGTTCCTAGCATAGCGATTCGGTGCCTCTTGGCAAGTGTCCGAGCGGGAAAATGTCGAAACCGTCGATGGGGAAATCGTCGCACGTCATGGTGGGGGGGCGCTTAGACCTCCTCCTCTCCCTTGTGCTGGGTGTAGTGCTGGGCGATCTCCCAGAAACGTTGGTGGTGTTCGGTGAAGAGGTCGACCAGGCGTGGGTCGAAGTGGGTACCGCGCCCCTGGGTGATGATGGCGACGGCACTGTCGTGGGGGATGGCGGGTTTGTAGACGCGCTCGCTGATGAGGGCGTCGTACACATCGGCCAGGGCCATCAGCCGACCGCTGAGGGGGATCTCCTCGCCCTTGAGCCCCTTGGGGTAGCCGTTGCCGTCCCACTGTTCGTGGTGGGTCAGGATCAGTTCGCGGGCGACCTGTAAAAAGCGGCTGCTGTGCACCTGATCCGAGGCGATCTGCAGGGCATCGGCGCCGTACTTCACGTGCAGCTTCATGGTGTTGAACTCTGCCTCGGTGAGGCGCCCGGCCTTGAGCAGGATCGGGTCGGGCACCGCTACCTTGCCGATGTCGTGTAGGGGGGCGGTGCGGTAGCAGAGTTCGATCATCTCCTCGTCGAGGTGCTCGCTGTAGTCGGTGTGGTCGCTGGCCAGCTCGGCAAGGAGGCGCACGTAGTTCTGTGTGCGCTTGATGTGGCCGCCGGTGTCGGGGTCACGGTGCTCGGCGAGGGTGGCCAGCGCCTCGATGGTCACCTGTTGGGTCAGGGCCAGCTCCTCGGTACGCTGCGCCACCAGCGACTCCAGGTGCTCCTGGTGGCGGCGTAGCTCGATGTGGGTGCGTACGCGGGCGAGCAGGAGTTCGGGGATGAGTGGTTTGGTGATGTAGTCCACCGCGCCGAGGTCGAGGCCGCGCATCTCGTCGCTGCTGCGGTCGAGGGCGGTGACGAAGATCACCGGGATGGGGGCGGTGATCGGGTTCTGCTTGAGCAGGGTGCAGACCTCGTAACCATCGAGCCCGGGCATCATCACGTCGAGCAGGATGAGGTCGGGGGTGGGCAGGGTCGCGGCCAGTTTGATCGCGGTGTCGCCATCCAGGGCTGCCTTGAGCTTGTACCCACCGCGCAGGATCTGGCGCATCAGCTCCAGATTCTCCGGGGTGTCATCGACGATGAGGATGGTAGGGAGTTCCTGACTCATGCGGGTTCTCGTCCATTGGCGTCTTTGGGTGTGGTGGCCATGTTCAGTCGCAGCCGGGCGACGCCACTCTTGGCGCTTTTGAAGTCGAAGTTGTCGACCAGACGCTGTAAGTCTATCAGGTCACCACGCCATCTGCTGCCTGCCAATTGCTCGACCAGCTCCTCGATGAGATCCACCGCCTCGGTGTCGTAGCTCTCTAGCAACTGCTCTAATCTTTCGAGCCGCGACTCCAGGGTGGCGCTGTCCATGGGGGCCACGGGCGGCTCTGGGATCTGCTCCAGGTCGAGCGTGTCGAGGTGGTCGAGCAGCTCGGTGAGCTGCGCGGCGAGCGGCTTGAGTGCCGCCTCGATTACGGACGCCTCGGCCTGATTGCGACACTCGCTCTCTAGCCGTTTGGCCGACTCGGCGATGTCGTGGGCGCCGAGGGTGGCACTGATCCCCTTGAGGGTGTGGGCCAGGCGGGTGGCGGTGGTGTGGTCACCCTCTGCCAGCGCCGCCGCCATCTGGTCGACGAACGCCCGCTGCTCGCTGCGGAACAGGCGTAGCAGCTTGAGCAGGGTGCTGCTCTGGCCGTGGGTGTTGTAGATGGCCTGACTGAGGTCGAGCCCCTCGATACGGGTGGGGAGCGTGAGGCGTGGGGCCTTCTCCGCCGTCGGTGGGACCCGCGCCTGGGCCTTGGGTGTGATCCACTGAGCCAGGGTGAGGAGCATCAGGTGGGGGTCGAGCGGTTTACCGATCTGGTCGTCCATCCCCGCCTCCAGGGCCCGCTCGCGGTCACCGGCCATGACGTTGGCGGTCATGGCGATGATCGGTAGCCCGGCGTAGTCGGGGTTGGTGCGGATCGCGCGGGTGGCACTGTAACCATCCATCACCGGCATCTGCAGGTCCATCAGTACGCCGTCGAAGGTCTCCTGTTCGAGGAGCGCCAGCGCCTCCTTGCCGTGATTGGCGACGCTGAGGCTGACCCCGACACGGGCGAGCAGGTCGCGCGCCAGCTCCTGGTTGAGGGCGTTGTCCTCCACCAATAGCAGGTGGGCGCCGCTGAGCTGCTGCTCGGCGCGGCGCTCCGCCTCCTTCTCGGTGCTGAGTGCGTCTTTGGCCGGGGCACTGATGCCGATAGCGGCGAGTAGCGCCTCGTGTAGGTTGGAGGGGGTGACCGGTTTGCTCAGGGTGGCGTGGATCGCCGCGTGGCTCTGCAGGTCGGAGAAGTCGCGGGCACTGACGAGGATCACGCGTGGCAGCGGGCTTTCGGGCGCCGCGCTACAGTCCGCCAGCGCCTGCGAGCAGAGGACCCCATCGAGCCCGGGCATGCGCCAATCCATCAGCACTACGCGGTAGGGGTCATCGGTCTGGTTGGCCGTCTGCAGCGCGGCGAGGGCCTCGTCGCAGCCTGGGACGGCGTCGGGGCGCAGGCCGAGGGCCTTGGCCATGCGCGTGAGGATGTGGCGTGCCGCCTTGTTGTCGTCGACGATGAGTAGACGGATGTTGTGTAACAACGGTAGGGCGGTGAGCGAGGGGGTGTAGCTCTTGCCGGCCAGGGGCAGCTTTAGCTCGAAGGAGAAAGTGCTGCCGCGCCCGGGGGTGCTTTCGAGCCAGAGGCGGCCGCCCATCAGCTCGACCAGGCTGCGGGCGATGACCAGGCCGAGGCCGCTGCCGCCATAGCGGCGGGTGGTGGAGGTGTCGGCCTGGGAGAATTCGCGGAAGAGACGCGACTGTTGCTCTTGGCTGATGCCGATGCCGGTGTCGCGTACGCTGAATAGTAGGTGGACCGTGTGGTGGCTGCGTTGATGCTCGCTGACCTGGATCACCACCTCCCCCTTCTCGGTGAACTTGACCGCGTTGTAGCCGAGGTTGGCCAGTACTTGGCCGAGGCGCAGGGGGTCGCCGATGAGGCGGTGGGGTAGGTCGCGGGGGATGTCGAAGAGCAGCTCCAGCCCCTTCTCCTCGGCCTGGTAACCGACCAGGGTGGAGAGCTGACCGAGGGTCTCGTGCAGGTCGAACTCGATCGCCTCGATGGTGAGCTTGTGTGCCTCGATGCGCGAGAAGTCGAGGATGTCGTTGAGCAGGCCGAGCAGGGCCACTGCGGAGCTGTGCACCTTGAGGATGTAGTTGCGCTGGCGCGGGCGTAGCTCCCCCTCCAGGGCCAGGTGCGACATGCCGATGACTACGTTGAGCGGGGTGCGGATCTCATGGCTCATATTGGCCAGGAACTCGGACTTGGCGCGGTTGGCCGACTCGGCCTGTTGCTTGGCCCACTCCAGCTCCAGTTGCACCTGTTTGCGTTCGGTGATGTCGAGCATGGCGCCGAGCAGGCGCTCGGGGTGGCCGTGGCTGTCGAGTTGCAGTTGTACCACCTGCTGCACATGGCGTTGGCGACCATCGGCGAGGAGCAGGCGGTGCTCGACGCTGATGCGGCGCACCTCGTCGATGAGCAGGCTGCGAAAGCGCTCTTCGACCCGTTCGCGGTCGTCGGGATGGATGCAGCGTGAGAGGACCTCGCGCGAGGCCGTGTCGCGCTCGGGGTCGAGCGCGAAGATGCGAAACACCTCGTCGGACCAGGTCTGCTTGTCGCTACCGAGCTCCCACACCCAGCTCCCCAGGTGGGTCATCTCCTGGGCCCGTTCGAGGATGGTGCGGCTCTCGGCGAGGGCGCGGCTGGTGGCGGAGAGTTCGCGCGTGCGTAGTTGCACGCGCACTTCGAGGTCGTCTTGGATGGCGCGCAGGTCGGTGGTGCGCTGGTCGAAGGCGCGCGCCAGCTCCTCCAGTTCGTCGTCGGTACCCAGGGGGCTGCAATTGGGGTGTGCCACATCCTCGCCCTTGACCCGCCGGTAGAGGGTGAGGATGGGGGCGGTGATGGTGTTACCGACCCAGGCGGAGACGAATACGGCGGCGAGGGTCAGCAGGGTGCTGAGCAGCGCCAAGCGGGTGAGGGCGGTACCCACCGGGGCGCTGAAGTGGCTCTCCGGGAGGCCGAGGGTGAGATAGAGGTTGAGGCTCTGTTGATAGGGCAGATGGTTGTCAGGGCTGTGGCGCACCAGGGCGTAATCGGTCTGTTCCATCTGATTGATGCTGAGCAGCGCCTGACCCGCCTGATCGAGGCGGTAGAGGTGTTCGTGCCCCTGCAGACTGCTGCGTTGGACCAGCGCGAGGAGGTCGAACTCGACCACCAATGCCCCTTGGGTGGTGGCGTAGTAGCTGATGGGGGCGACCACCACCAGGGTCTTGCGTCTGCCGTCGATGTAGAGCGCCACCTCACCCAGGGCCAAGGCGCGGCGCAGTTCGCTCGACTCGTTGTAGCTGACGCTCTCACGACCACTCAAGAAGAGTGGTCGGGCGTCGAAGTCGAGCATGGCGAAGGAGAGTACGTCGCGCCCGGTGGCAAAGTTGTTGACCAGCTGCGGGAGGTAGGTCTGGCGCCCCGTGGGGTCCATCAGACCGTTGATGACGAAGGGGTTTTCCGTCAGGTGTTGGGTGTTTTCGACCAGATACCCGATGTGCCGTTCGAGCATCAACTGGGCCGAGTCGGCGAGGGTGTCGAGCAGGTTGTCCATCTGCCGGCTCAACTGGTTTTGCAGCAACACGGCGCTCAGCAGGGTGATGAGCAGCATGGAGAGGGCGATAAACCCGGCCACGCTGCCGATCACGCGGCGCTGGATGCGTTGCTGGGGTGCCGTTGTCTGACTCATGGGGCGCGGTTGCCGATGGGGATCAGGTGGCCGTGTTCATCGTAGTGCACCAGGTGATAGTCGAGGGTGTCGAGGGCATCGTGCCGCTCGGCATCGAAGGGCGCGCGATAGTGTTTGATCACCCCGTCGTAGTCGCCGATCTGCTCCAGTGCATGGCTCACCGTGCTGCGCTCGGTACTGCCTGCCTGGGTGATGGCCATGGCCAGAAGGCGCACCAGGTCGTAGCTCTGGCCGACCCCGGGGGCGGCGAGGATCTCCTCGTCCTCCTCTAGACCATAGCGGGCGCGATAGCGGGCTGCCAGGGCGGCGGCTTGGGGGCGCTGCGTGGCGTTGAAGTTGAAGGTCTGGAACAGGGTGAGGTCGATGGTCTCCAGGATCTCACGGCTGGTGCCCCAGAAGTCGACCCCGTTGAGCCCCCAATGCGAGAGCACCGGGAAGCGGTTGGGTAGCTGTGAGAGGGCCCGCAGGGCCTCGCGCCCCTCACTCGGGTTGGCCACCAGTACCAGTAGGTCGGGGTGGTGCTCGCGGATGCGGCGCAGCTGGGGTTGGAGGTCGCGCTCCCCCCGGTTGAAGCTCTCCATGTGCACAAAGGTGAGTTTGTGTTGCGCCAGCGAGGTGCGTAGCTGTTCCTGATTGCCACGACCCCATAGGGTGTTTTCGTACAGGAGCACGGGGCGCTGGGCGTGGGCGGCGATATAGTCGGCCAGATAGGGCCCCACGAGGCGGTCGTTGGCCGAGATGCGAAACACAGGGTTGGGCGCCAGGCCGTGTTCGGTCACCTCGGCGGCGGCGGACCAGGCGGCCAAGAGGGGCATTTGGGCGTGGGAGGCGAGCGGTACGCTGGCGCGTACCACCGGACTGTGTAGGCCGGTGAGGACGGCGACCACCTCTGGATCGGCGATGAACTCCTCCAGGTTGGTGATGCCGCGCGAGGGGAGGCCGCGATGGTCCTCGGCCCACAGGCGCAAGGGGCGACCGAGCACACCGCCCGCGGCGTTGATCTCGTCGATCGCCAATTGGGCACCGCGCTTGATCGCCAGGCTTGCGACCAGTGCATCGCCGGAGAGGTCGCTGTTGAGGCCGATGGTGATGGGGGTCGGGTGGAGTGGGTGGCGTCGGTAGAGCAGCTCGTCGGTGAGGGAGAGGAGGGCCGGCCCGAGGGTCGCCTCCATGCGTTCGGGGATGTGCCGCAGGCGTTTGGCCAGCGCCTCCTTCGCCTCTGTACCTAGGGTGTGGACCCGCGTCCCACTGGCGCGGATCGCCTCGACCAGCTCCTGTTCCCGCTTCTCGGTCTCTTCACGCTGCCAGGGGGTGAGCTCTTTGGCCGTGTCGATCAACAGTTGTCGGGCATCGGGAGGCAGGCGTTCCAGGGTCTTGGCGCTGAGCGAGAAGACATACCCCAGGTAGGCGTGCTCGCTCAGGGTGAGGTCACTCTGCACCTGGTGAAAGCCCATGCTGTAGATGGCGATGAGCGGATTCTCCTGGCCATCCACCACGCCGTCGGCAAGGGCCTGGCGGGTGGCATAGAAATCGATGGGTACCGGGGTCGAGCCGAGGGCGCTGAACTGCTCCATGATGAGTCGACTCTTCATGGTCCGAAAGCGCATGCCTTGGAACTGCTGTGGGTCGAGCAGCGGGCGATTGGCGGTGAAGTGCTTGAAACCGTTGCCCCAGAAGGTGACCCCCACCAGACCGATGGCGTGCAGACGCTCCAACAGCATCTGTCCCGGCTCACCATCGAGCATGGCGTAGAGGTCCTCCTTGGTGGGGAAGTAGAAGGGCAGGTCGGCGTACTGCATGGCCGGGACCGGCACGCTCATCTTCGCCGTCGGGGTGACCAGGATATCCAGCTCGCCCCGACGTGCCATCTCGACCATCTGGTGGTCGTTGCCGAGCTGCTGAGCGGGGAACACCTCGATGGTCACCTGTCCCGCGCTGCGCTCGTGGACCAACTGGGCGTAGCGTAGGGCCGCCGCGTGCATGGAGCTGTCGATCTGCACGTTGTGCCCGAAGCGCAGATGGATACCGGTCGTCTGCTGCGTGGGGAGTGCCTCGCGCACCGACACCGTGGTGGGGGGGAGGGTGGTCCACCACACCAGGATGAGAGCGGCGGTGAGCAGGAGCACGGCGGGGATCAAGGGGCGCTGAATGACCATGGCACGCTACGTTGGTGACTTATAGAGACGATAGCAGGCCCATTAGGCCAGAAAACCTAGGGATTTGTAAGTGAATGCCGGGCGTCTCGATGCCGACCATGGGGTCGAGATCACGCCTGTGGTGCGGCGTTCTTCTCTCCGAGTAAGGCGCCGAGGCACAGTATTTATCCACAGTCAAGAGCGGTCGGTTGCAGGGGTAGGGCTGGCACGGCCCACCGTGTGCTCGGCCCAGGGTCATCGCCTCTGGAGTAGGCAACCACCTTGAACCACCTAGGGCTTTAGTGTTAAAGGCGGCACTGGGCGTTGCTGTTATGCCTGCCTGATTAATAATAATGGCCAGCATTACATTGATTTTTTAATCAATAAAATCAGTGTGATATGCGGTTTTTTGGGTGGGCAACAAGGAGAAATAGCGATTAGAGGAGATGGGACGCCTGCTGGCGTACGCAGGCATATGCGGCGGCTGGCGATTTTCTGTACAAAACCGTATCAACCCTTGACCCGAGCGCCTCTCGACCCGTTACCCTGTGCTTGTGCACAATTTTATCCACAGTTTCTGTGGATGCACTGAGCGCAGAGCATCCTCGGCCGAGCTCTTTCGAACGGCCCCCGGAGGGGCCTAGCATTGTCTCGGCAACATGCTATGATTCGGCGCCACTGCATCACTTAATATTGATAATCATACGTTGCAGGTCGATTTGCCCCACGGCAATTCACATCCAACTACCGACATCGACGACAACAAATCGAGGAGTTATTGCATGAGACTGATTCTTCTGGGTGCCCCGGGCGCCGGCAAAGGTACTGTGGCCAAACGTCTGACCGCCATCGACGGCTCTGTGCAGATCTCCACCGGCGACATCCTGCGCGCAGCGGTGAAGGCCGGTACCGAGCTCGGCAAGAAGGCCGAGGCCGCGATGAAGGCCGGTGAGCTGGTCTCAGACGACCTGATCATGGGCATCATGGGTGAGCGCCTGCTCGAAGCGGATTGCAAGAACGGCTTCCTGCTCGACGGTTTCCCGCGCACCATCCCCCAGGCCGAGGCCCTCAAGGGTCTGCTGGCCAAGCTTGGCATCGAGCTCGACTTCGCCGTCAACCTCGACGTGCCGCGCGACGTGATCCTCGACCGCCTCACCACCCGTCGCACCTGCGTCGAGTGTGGCGCCATCTACAACGTCAAGAGCAACCCGCCCAAGGTCGAGGGCAAGTGCGACGCCTGCGGCGGTGCCGTGGTCCAGCGTGACGACGAGACCGAGGAGGCCATCTCCAAGCGCCTGGACGTGTTCAATGCACAGACCTCCCCGCTGGTCGACTTCTACGGGAAGGAGGGGATGCTGCTCAACGTGAACGCCACCTCCAGTGATGCCGTGGTCGAGGCCATCCAGGGCAAGCTTGCCAGCTGATCCCCACTCGGTCGTGATGAGAGAGGCCGGGCGATGCATGATCGCCCGGCCTTTTTTTGTGTCTGAGGTCGGCTCAGGCGCAGGCAAATTTTGGCTAAGTAGATCAACGGATTGATAACTGACTGAATTGATAGAAAAATGATCGATGATGTGATTGAACCCACAGGTGCTGCGCTTTTAGCTTGAATGCAGTATCTTAACGGGGCTAATCGGCCTTTCCGGTCAGAAATAGCGTCGCTTCCGGGTCGATAGCACGGCACGCCAGCGGATTGCACAGGGCGATGGATCCCTTCAAGCCCAAGACTTCCGGTTCGAGCCGGGTCCAGGTTCAGAACAATAGGTAGACCAGAGTCAGACAATGACCGATGTTGTGAGCATTTCGACTGTAGGCGTCGATGAGAAGGAGCGCACCGTGCTGACGGTCGCCGCTAATCTCATGGCGGCCTATGGCATAAAGGTGCACACCCTCGCGCAGGGGGATACCAGTGGCCAGGTGGTCCTGGTGGACGCCGGGACCCCCTACGAGAGGCTCGGTAGTCAGGTTCTGGTGCAGGTGGATGGCTCCCGTGGCCGGGTGCCTGGCGCCCTGATGTGTCTGGAGCGCCCCCTGCGCGTGCAGGGTATGCGGGAGATGTTGCAGGAGCTGTTCGACAAATATACCAATCACTTGGAGGCCGCCGCCCGCGCGCCTGTGGTAGCACCCGCCGCGAATAAGCCACCGCCTGCCGCCAATGGCACCGCTGCCCCTGTTAGCAACGGTGATCGCGCCGTGCCCGACAGCCTATTCGGGGCTATGGTGGTCGCCGTGGATGATGCTGCACTGTTGCAGTACAGTGACGCCGGGCGCAGTGTCTGCATCGATGGCCGTCAGCGCCTGATCTATACCGATCTCGACGATGCCGCTCTCGCGGCCCTCTGCAGTGAGGGGGGGAGCGGGGTGAAGATCGCCAAACTCGATGCGACGGCCTTCACCAGCACCGTTGCTCTGCTCAAACCCCGCCCGATCGCCGCACTGGTGTGGAGCGCCGCCTATCTGCGCGCCCCGGGCAAGGACTACAGTGGCACCTCCCTGCACTCCCGTTTCAAACTCACCAGCTGGCCGCGCTTCCCGGCACGTCACTCACGCCCCGAGTTCATGCGCCTGGGTGCCATGGTCACGCGTAACGGCATGAGCCTCCAGGAGCTCCACGAGACCTCCGGGGTGGAGCTGGGGCTGGTGATCGACTTTTTTCATATCCTGCTGATCCTCGGCCTGGTCGAGTTCACACTGATTCAGGATAAGCCCGTGGCGCAGGAGAAGGAGAAGCCCACCTCCAAGCGCCAGGGGCTCTTCGCCATGATCGCCAAGCGACTCTCAAGAGGTTGAGGGACCTATTTTCCAATGGATGCAGATAAGATCATCTTTGCAGGTCCGGTAGGCTCGGGTAAGACCACGGCTATCTCCTGTCTAAGCGATATCCCCATCGTCTCCACCGACGTGGACGCCACCGACGAGACCAAGGAGCGTAAACAGACCACCACGGTGGCGATGGATTACGGCTTCTTCACCCTCGAAGACGGCAGTTATATCCACCTCTACGGCACCCCGGGTCAGGACCGCTTCGACTTCATGTGGGAGATCCTCAGCGAGGGCGGCCTCGGGCTGATCCTACTGATAGATGCCGTGCGTCCCGACCCGGTTGCCGATATGGAGTTTTATCTCGATCGCTTCGCCAGTTTTGTCGAGAAGACCGGTGCGGTCATCGGCATCACCCGTACCGACCTGGGTAACCCCCAGGCCTACGAGAACCTTCAGGACCGCTTGATGGAACGTGGACAGATCATCCCCATGATGGAGTTGGATGCCCGAGATGGCGATCAGGTGCGCCTCCTGGTGCAGACACTCTTAGCGATTTTGCAGGCAGAGGTGTAAGTAATGGATCTGGTTTCAGAGATCATCAATAAGGTTGGCAGTGCATCCCACGACGAGGGCCGTGAGGACCGGCGTGCCGAGTGCATGCAGATCCTGCGCGAGCTGCTGAACGACTCCGATGACATCATGGCGGCCATGATCACCACCGCCGATGGTCACCCTTGGGCCGAGGTCCTGCCCCATGGCTTCGATGCCAAGCGCTTCGCCGCCATGAGTAGCGCGCTCATCGCCCTCAGCTCCACGCTTGCCCGCGAGGCGCAGAAGGGCAAGACCATGAACGTACTCATCGAGGGTATGGAGGGCAACATCTACGTGATGCATGCCGGTAGCATGGTGTTGACCATCTTCACCAAGATCAAACCCAATCTGGGTCTAACCCTGGCCCACGCCCGACGCGTTGCCGACCAGATCGTACTGCGTGCCCGACAGGCCGCCGATGCGGTAGGCCATACAGCCTAAGCAAACTGGTGCTATAGTCTGTGGAGCCGTGAACACCGGTACCGTGAACTTTGGTGCCAGAGTGGGGCTGCCGCTTTCCGGTTCGAGTTCAGTAGTATATCTTTCTGTACAGTCCACAAACTCTTTCGAAGAGAGCGTTGGGCCTAACAACCTACAAAATCACAATAGGAGTAATCCATGGCCAACATGAATGAACTGACCCAGGGGATCCTCGCCGATGTGGACGGTGCCCTCGGCGTGGCGATCGTAGACCTCTCCACGGGTCTGCTCCTGAGCGTTGCCCATAATGTTCCCTACTTTACCCAGAGCTACCTCGACGCAGTGGCCGCCGCCGCCGTGGACATGTTCCGTGGCAAAGGCGTGAACGGCGTGGAGAAGCTGCTTGGTCAGCAGCGTGGCGTGCCCGTCACCGGTACCATCCAGGAGATTCAGATGAGCACCGAGAAGACCTTCCACTTCATGTCCGTGGTGCCCGGCAAGCCCAACTCCATGGTCGTGCTGATCACCAGCAAGAAGGCCAACCTGGGTATGGGTTGGGCCGCCCTGCGTGGCGCCCTGCCGCAGATCGCCCAGATCGTACCGGGCTAAGCGCGCTAGAGCCCTCTATCACAAACGCCGCGAAGGGTGCCCCTTCGCGGCGTTTGTGCGTCTGCCTCTTGGCTAGAGAATCCCAAGAGAGTGAGGCGTCGGTGACGGATGAAATAAAGGCCCGAGGGTGTGTGACACCCCCGGGCCTTTTTATCGCTGTAGGCCGTCCTAGCGTTAGGTGCCCTGGAGCAGGCGATCGGCCAAGTTGGTGGGGAAGTTGAGTTCGCGCATGCGCTCCACGGTACGCAGGATGTCATAGTCGAGGCGCAGGAACTCCAGCCCCCAGGTCTCCAGGTCGAGGAGGGCGAACTCGGTCCCTGCGATGCCACTGCGCGGCTGACCGACCGAGCCTGGGCAGACCAGGGCGCTGATGTACTGGGTGAGGTCCTGATGGCGATCGGTCTTGCTGCCGTCGTCGCTCTTGGTGCGGTAGTAGACCTTCTGCAGGTGGGAGTGGCCGTGGAAGCAGAAGCGGATGCGCCGCTCCTCCAGGGTGTCGAGGTTGTCCTCGTAGGTCATGTCATAGACGTAGGCGTTGAAGAAGGTCTTGTCGTTGGGTGAGCCGTGTACGCCGAGCCAGTCGGTGCCGGTGATGTAGAGTGGCAGGTCGGAGAGCCACTGCCGGGCGCTCGCATCAAGCTGCTGTGCGGTCCACTCCACCACGTGCCGACCGGTGGAGGAGAAGCCGAGCCCGTAACTCCCGCTGGCGACGGCGTGGTCGTGGTTGCCCTTGATGGTGACCAGTTGTGGGCGGGCACGCAGCAGTTCGATGCACTCGACCGGGTTGGGGCCGTAGCCGACCACGTCACCAAGGACGTAACCGCGCTCGATCTTGTGGTCGTCCATATAGGCGAGAACCCGTTCGAGCGCCGCCGAATTGGCGTGAATGTCGGCCATCAGGGCGATCTTGAAGTTGAACTCCACTTCAGGGGCGATATCGCCCACGGCACGGGTGATGACCGGTTGATCCTCCACGTGCAGGGAGAGGGCGCGGTCCTCGGTGATCGCCTTGACCATCTGTTTGAGCAGGGGCTTACGCTCCTCGGCGACGAAGAGTGAGCGTAGGTCCTCGGCTATGACGCTGATCCAGTGCGGGTCGCGGAAGTGATTGAGTACCGCCTGACGGGTGCAGGCGGCCAGCTGATCGATGCGCGCCTCGGTGAAGGGTAGGATGCGCACCAGAATGCCGAGGAAGTGGGTCAGGGAGTGGAACTCGTCCCAGCCGTAGATATCGTCGTCCACGTAGTAGAGATGGCCCGTGGTGTCCACGGCGAAGTTCGACAGGCTGATGTCGAGCCCTACCTGATGCTCGGAGGCGGACTTGAGGTAGAGGTCGAGCAGGGCGCAGACGTGCTGGAAGTAGCGCCCTTCCCCCAACTCCTGGATCAGCTTGCCGCTCTCGTGCAGGGGGGCGAGACGCGGGGTGATATTGGCGATACGCGGCACCTCGGTACCGGCCTCGGGGAGCAGGAACCAGGTCTTGGACGGATGGTGGATGCCGATCTCGCGTTCACGCGCCAGGGCCCCGGCGACGAAGCGCTTGGCGTCGGATAGGGTGAGGGGATTGATCTCGGTGCGCAGCTTGATGACATGCTCACCGTGCACCACCATGCGTGTCCCCGGGCGTCCGGTGAAGGCATCCCCATGCTGGGTCAGGCGCAGTCCCCCCTCCAACAGCACCCGTTCGATGGTCTCGCTGCTATAACCCGTGTCGGAGAGGGATCCAATAATCTCAATGGCCATGGGGTGGCTCCAGTTGTCAGCAGTTCGCCGAGGGGTTGAAGGGGCTAGGGCGCATTCTACCCCATCCCTCGATCCGGTAGGCGCGCGATGGGCGATTGGGCGTCTCTCTGGGGGAGGCGGGGGGAGGCGGTTTCTGGTGGCGGCCTCAGCAGATGCGTGGTAGCGGGTCGTCCTCCAACTCGTCGAGCAGGCGTTCGCCGCCGAGGGGGGTCTCCAGTACCACCCCTCGCCCCTCCACAACCTGACCGATGATGGCCGCCTCGGCCCCCTCTGGCAGTGCCCGCCACGCGGCGAGCACCGCTGGTGCGGTCTGTGCGTCGGCCACGGCCACCACGCGACCCTCGCAGGCGAGGTACCAGGGGTCGTAACCGAGGATCTCGCAGACCGCGCGCACCGGGTCGCGCACCGGTACCTGGGTCTCGCGCAGGCGGATGGCGCAACCGGCGGCACGGGCGAACTCGTGGGCGACGCTCACCAGACCCCCACGGGTCGGGTCGCGCATGCAGCGTAGCCCCGGCAGGGTCCGCACGGCAGCGCACAGGCGCTGCACACCGGCGGCGTCGGATTGCAGGTCACCGCTGAGGCCGAAGGCCTCGCGCGCCAACATCACCGCCGTCCCGTGGTCCCCCACTGGACCGCTCACCAGTAGCTGGTCACCGGGGCGGATCTGGTCGAGGCCGAGGAGGATCCCGGGGGGGATCACCCCCATGCCGCTGGTGGCCAGGTAGAGGCCGCTGCCCTCGCCGCGTGGCACCACCTTGGTGTCGCCCGCCACCACCACCACGCCACACTCGCGCGCCGCGTTGGCCATGGCCGCAATCAGACGCTCTAGGGTTGCCACCTCCAGTCCCTCCTCGATAAAGGCATTGAGCGTGAGGTAGAGCGGGGTGGCACCACTCACCGCCAGGTCGTTGACCGTCCCGTGGACCGCCAGGGAGCCGATGCAGCCACCCGGGAACTCCAGTGGTTTGACGGTAAAGCCGTCGGTGGTCATCACCGGTGTCCCCTCGGGGAGTTGGGGCAGGGGCGAGGCGTCACTGTCGGTGGTGAGCAGGGGGTTGCCCAGGTGGGCGGCGAAGATCCCCTCGATCAGTTCGCGCATAAAACGTCCACCGTTGCCGTGGGCCAGGGAGATGTGCGTGTGGTGCTGCATGATGCCATTCTCATTTTAAGGTCAGATTACGATAGGCGATCCGCCGTGACAGCCCAAGCCTGGGGTCGAGAAAAACGCTGCAGAACCGTAATTAGGCCCGCGCGAGAACAACTATTTTCACTTCCAGCTATAGAATTTTTCTGGGCAACGAAGCTGGAACTTGAGGCGTCTTGGACTACATTCGCGACCCCCTCATGCAGGGGGGGGGGGACCCCTACAGGGGGGGGGGCGCATTGGGTTTATCAATCAACGGATTAGCTGGCGAAGTCGCGTCCCAATCGCGGGGATTTTGTGCACCAAAGTCGCTTGCCGCGCCACATTGCCGACCATCGGTCGGGAGGGTCATAAAGTGGCTATATCAAGTGCCCAAAAGTGGCTGATGGGCACTATTGTAAGTGCGGGTCATAGGTGGCATAAGGCATCCGTCTTTTCACCTATTGCCCAGCTGGGCGGGAGTCCGATGCCATGTTGATTCAAGCCGATTTCACCCCGGAGCCTGACTTCGGATTCCCCAATCCCCACGACTACAAGGTCGAAGAGCGTGAGCCCGGTAAGGGCAAGGCGGTCTACGCCCTGCGTGACTACAAGCGCGGCGAGATGATCGCCCGCCTCACCGGCACCGTGCTCCCCTATCGCACCCAGCACACCCTGCAGATCAACCCCGGCGTGCACCTGCTCGATCTGGAGTTCGTCGGCTATCTGGCCCACTCCTGCGCACCGAATGTCTTCGTCGACATGCAGGCACTGGAGGTGTGGGCCCTGGAGGATATCCCCGCGCAGGGTTCGCTGACCATGGACTACGCCTCTACCGAGGACTTCCTCTACCGTCAGTTCCCCTGCCTGTGCGGCTCCTCCAACTGCCGTGGTTGGATCACCGGGCGCAAGGAGCGCGTCAACGAGGAGGGTCTGCGTCACCTGGAGGCACGCGGTTGAGTGCACAGCCTCTCTGGTGGCAACGCGACGACCTCACCTTCGTCGATGGCGAGCTGAACCTCGCCGGCTCACCCCTCGGCCATCTGGCCGAGGGGATGGGCACCCCTACGTTCTTCTACAGTGCGGCACGCGTGCGTGCCAAGCTGGAGCAGATCCACGCCGCGCTCGGCAGCACCGGGCTCGCCTATCGCATCTTCTATGCGATGAAGGCCAACCGCTTCGCCCCGTTGCTCACCTTTTTGCGTGGCACCGGGCTGTGCGGTATCGACGCCTGTTCGCCGCAGGAGCTGCACCACGCGCTCTCCTGTGGCTTCAGTGCCGGGGATGTCTCCTATACCGCTACGGCCATGTCCGAGACGGACCTCGACATCCTCGCCCGTCACCCCGAGACGCTGATCAACTGCGACTCGCTCAGCTCCATCCGCCGCCTCGGCCAGCGCTGCCCGGGTCGCGAGATCGGCCTGCGCATCAACCCCGGCAAGGGGGTGAGCTACGGCAACAACCAGCTGCTGCAGTACAGTGGTGGGCGTACCACCAAGTTCGGCATCTACCGTGAGCAGTTCGCCGACGCGCTGGCGATGGCCAAGCAGTACGACCTCAAGGTGGTGCGCATCCACTTCCATGTGGGTATCGGCTACCTGCCCCCGCAACTGCCGCTGTGGGAGCAGGTGGTCGAGGAGTGCCTCTGGTTCATCGACCAGGTGCCGGGGCTGCGTAGCGTCAACATGGGTGGCGGCCTCGGTCTGCCCCATGTGCTCACCGACCGTCCGCTCGACCTGGAGCAGTGGGCCGGCATCATCCGCCGCCACTTCGGCCCGCGTGGGCTGGAGGTGTGCGTGGAGCCCGGTGACTTCGTGGTCAAGGACAGCGGCGTGCTGATCCTGCGTGTCAACAGCGTGGAGAAGCGCCGCGAGACGATCTATGTCGGCGTGGACGGCGGCTTCAACCTGGCCGTCGAGCCCTTCTTCTACCAACTCCCGTGCGAGCCGGTTCCGGTGCGCATCACCGGGCCTGTGGCGGAGGTCTACGCCGCCGAGGCGCTGGAGACGGTGAGCATCGCTGGTAACATCAACGAGGCACTCGACGTCTGGGCCCATGACGTGGCCCTGCCACCGCTGGCCGAGGGCGACCTGCTCGCCTTCATCAACATCGGTGGTTATGCCTCGGCCATGAGTTCCAACCACTGCATGCGCGGGCAGTTCAACGAGCGTCTGCTCTTTCCTGCATAGTGTGCCCGCAGACCGCCCCCACGGGGCGGTCTGCGCCCTCCTCGTGGCTTAACCCACCCCCGCTCCACGCCTCAGCGGCTGCGAACCCGTGCTGGCACGGGCCGTGTGCCCATGGGCGTTTGCGTCTACTCCCACCCCTCCTCGCGACGCCGGTCCAGCTCGCGTTCGTCGGCGGCGAAGATCGCCCCGAGCTCCTCGCTGTCGGCACGTGTCACCGAGACGCGTCGGTCGAGTCCGGTGTGGCCGTACAGGGTATGCATCAGTTGGCGGTCGTGGTCGCGGAACTCGTTGGCCCGACAGTGGGCGCGATAGGCGCCGTAGCCCAGCTCGATGAGCGCCTTTTCGCCGAGCCGCAGCGAGGCCTCGAACAACTCGCGCTGGAACAGCGGGACGCCGAGGCGCATCAGCTCCATGGCGTTGGCCATGTCGTGGGCGCGTGCCAGTAGCTTGAGGTGGGGGAAGTGCTTCTTGGCCAGATGCACCACCTGTAGTACCTCCTCGGGGTCATCGAGGGTGATGATCAGCATGCGCGCCTTGTCCGCGCCGGCTAGGCGCAGCGTGTCGAGGCGGGTGGAGTCACCGTAGAAGACCGTATAGCCCACCTGGCGCACCGCCTCGATCTGCTCCGGATCGTGGTCGAGGATGGTAGTGGGGATGTCATTGGCGTGGAGCAGGCGGCCCACCACGCGGCCAAAGCGGCCAAAACCGGCGATGATCACCTCGCCCTCGGTGTAGACCGGCGTAGCCTCTTCGGCGCCGGGGGCGACGGTGCGCACCAGGCGTGGGGCGATGAGTCGGTCGTGCAGTAGTAGCAAGAGTGGCGTGGCGACCATGGAGAGGGCTACGACCAGTAACAGCAGGCCATTCTCTTGTGCATCGACCAGCCCCGCCTGGGCGGCCACAGAGAAGAGCACGAAGGCAAACTCGCCGCCTTGCGCCAAGAGGATGGCGAACTGCACGCTCTGCGAGCGTGGGATGGCGTTGAGTGGACTGAGCGCCAGGAGCCAGAGCACCAGCAGCTTGGCCGCCACCAGTGCCATGGTCAGGCCGAGTACCAGGAGCGGGTGTTCGAAGAAGAGGCCGAAGTTGATCGACATGCCCACAGAGATGAAGAAGAGCCCGAGCAGCAGCCCCTTGAAGGGGCGGATCTCCAGCTCCAACTCGTGGCGGTACTCGCTCTCGGCGAGCAGCACCCCGGCGAGGAAGCTGCCGAGGGCCATGGAGAGGCCGACGCTGTCCATCAGCAGGGCGATGCCGAGCACCAGCAGCAGGGTGAAGGCGGTGAAGATCTCCGGCAGGTGGGTATTAGCGATGTAGTGAAACACCGGGCGGGTGAGGTAGTGACCACCGACGATCACCGCGCCGATGGCCGCCACCATCTTGGCACTCTCCATCAACGGGTCGCCGCCACCGCCGAAGCCGCTGCCGGCGAGCAACGGGATGAGCATCAGCAGTGGGATCACGGCGATATCCTGAAACAGCAGGATGGAGAACGCATTACCCCCCGCCGGGGTACTCATCAAATGGCGCTCCTGCAGGCTCTGTAGGGCGATGGCGGTGGAGGAGAGGGCCAGGCCGAGCCCCACCAGCAGGGCCGCGTTGAGGCCCATGCCCAGCGCCATGGCGATAGGGGCGATGAGCAGGGCGCTGAGTAGGAGCTGACTCCCACCCAGACCGAGGATCGGGCGGCGCATCTGCCACAGCCGTTTGGGGTTGAGCTCCAGGCCGATGAGGAACAGCAGCAGCACCACGCCGAACTCGGCGAAGTGCATGATCGACTCCACATTGGCGATGAGGCGCATGCCCCAGGGGCCGATGGCCACCCCCGCGAGCAGATAGCCGAGCACCGAGCCGAGGCCGAGGCGCTTGGCGATGGGCACGGCGATCACTGCCGCCCCCAGGTAGAGGGCGCTGTGTAGCATCAGGTTCTGTTCAGCCATCAGTCTGCCCCTCGGCACGATAGTGCGCTAGATAGGCCTCCAGCCGTTCACGGTAGCGCAGGGCGTGCTGGTCGATGTCGTAGACGGCGATCTTGTCCGCCCAGTGCAGGATCAGTGGGTCTTCGTAGAGCATGCCGCAACGCGAGGCGCACTGCTGATAGGGACGCAGCAGCTGACCCATGGTGTAGTGGTCCTCACCCTCGGCGGTGTAGGCCTCGCGCCGGTGCCCGGTACTGATCACCGAGAGCAGTTGTTTGCCGGACAGGGCCGTGCCGCCACTGCCGTGGGCGAAACCGTGGGTCAGTACCACGTCCTGCCACTGTTTGAGGATGGGGGGGGCGCTGTACCAGTAGAAGGGGTGCTGAAACACCACCAATTGCGCCTCGCGCAGCAGGCCCTGCTCGTGGACCACGTCGATGTGGAAGGCGGGGTAGTTCTCGTAGAGGTCGTTGACCCGCACCCCGGGAAGCCCCTCCACCGCCTCCTTGAGACGGCGGTTGACGCGTGAACGGAGGGGGTCGGGGTGGGCGAAGAGGATGAGGATCGGATAGTCGCGGTTGTAGGTCGCGGTCATGGGCGCGCACCAGGGTCATCGAGGGGGGTTGACCAGTGTAGTGGCGGGCGCCGGGCCTGGCAATCGAGCGGTGGCCCAGTGCGGGCGCCCGCCTACTCGGCCACCCCACGATAGAGCAGCACGCGGTCGTGCACCAGCAGCAGCAGATCGTCGCGACCATCGCCGGTGACGTCCACCAGACGCAGCTCACGGGGTTCGCGCCGCTCCTTCTCGCCCTCGCCCCCCTCGCCCTCGAAGAGGGTGAAGAAGAGGCGGCTCTGCCACCCCTCGGCGCTGGTGACGAGCAGCTCCAGGCTGTGGCTCTGGGTGTTGTCGAGCAGCAGCAACTCGGCCCGACCGTCCCCATCCAGGTCACCGGCCGCGACCCGCTGATAGCTCACCTCGTCACGCTCCGGGCTGTGTATGCCCGTGTGGCCGAGGCGCTGGCGCGGCGGGGTGAGGGGGAGCAGGAGAAAGCGGTCGCGGCCCAGATAGAGGAGTGACTGGCTGCCGTCCGGCTCGCGTAGCAGACGGCTGCCGAGCGGTTCGATACCGCCGAGGTCGAGGTGTTCACGCGGGCGCAGTACCCCCTGCGGGTCGCGACGCAGTAGCTGCAACTGCTCCCCGCGCTCGTCGAGCAGGAGGAGTTCTGGCAGACCGTCGCCGTCCAGGTCGGCGGGGAGGGCGGAGCTGAGACGCTGTTGGGTATCGGCGGCGTTGACCTGCTCGCTCACCGTCAGGGCATCCTGCACCACGCGCAGTGCGCGTACGAATCCGGTGGCGCTGTGCAGCAGTTCGGCATGGCCGTCGCCGTCTAGGTCGCCCTGATCGAGGCGGTTCAACTCCAGGTCGTCGAGCAGGCTGTTGCCGAAACCGGCGAATCCGTCGTGCAGGGTCAGCTGGCCGTCGGCACCGAGGGGGAGCCAGAGGGCAGGACGGCGGGCACGCAGCACCAGCAGTTCGGGCTGGCCGTTCTGGTCCAGATCGAGGGTGAGCAGGCCGCTTGGTTCAGCGCGCTCCTTGGGCAGGGTGAGTGTTTGACCCGCCTGCCACCCCGCGGACGTGGCCTGCAGGGTGGTCAGTTCGACCTCTTTCTCCTGTTTGTTCAGCACCACCAGGCGCATGCCGCTTGGGTGCGGCAGCAGTGCCAGGCCCAGGGGGGTACCATCGAGCGGCAGCGGGGTGGGGAAGGGGAGTCGCCCCTGGGTGTCGAGCCGGGTGGTGCCGACCACCCGCTCGTTACGACTCGCCAGGTAGAGTTCGGCGCGCCCATCGCCATCGCTGTCGGCGGCGGCGATGGCGACCAGACCGGAGAAGGCGGGGTAGCTGTCGGGGCCACTGAAGCCCCCCTCGGGGAGACGTCGATAGAGCAGGAGTTGGGCGCCCGTAGGGTCGGCGGCCACCAGGTCGTCGCGTCCGTCGCCGTCGAGGTCGCCGAGGGCGTAGAGGCTGGCGCTGGTGAGGGAGGCGGGTACCGCGTGCACCAACGGGGTGAGGTCGAGTGGCGCGGGTTCGCCCGCGTCGCCGAGGGTGAGCCACTCCACTACCCCGGTGCGCCCTTGCACGCTGACCAGTTGTTGACCGTGGGCCGTGCTACCGAGTGGCTGCAGCGGTCCACGTGGGCTGCGCAGGGGATAGCGGCGTTCGGCGCCCAGACGCCCATCCGGCCCCTGAAGGCGCACGCGCAGGGCATGGTCACTGTTGCGCGCCAGGTAGAGGAGGTCCTGCCGCCCATCGGCGTCGAGGTCGAGGGCCAGCGGGGCGTAGTGTTCCCCCTCGCTCAATGGGTAGCGCTCGGGGGCCTGGGCCTGACCCTTGAGGTGGCGCAGCAGTACCAGCTCCTTGGCCCCGAGCATGAGTAGGGTATGGGCGCCGTGGCCGTCGAGGTCGAGGATCGCCAAGGCATCCTCATCCTGGGTCGGGGTGAGGTCGCTGTAGTTGGGACCCGCACGCCAGCCGCCGTCGGCCTGCTGGTAGTAGAGCGCCAGCCCCTCGGCCTTGGCGGTGAGTGCCAGGTCGGTGCGCCCATCGCCATCGAGGTCGCCGAGGGCGAGGGCGTACATGCGACTGCCGGTGGGCAGCTCGCGCTGCACGAAGCGGGCGTCGGAGAGGCGCGGGCGCCAGTGGCGCTGGTCGTCGGCGATGGCACGCCGCGCCGGGTGGTCGGCGGGGAGCTGCAGGAGCAGGTCGACGCGGGCATGGGCGTTGTCGAGCAGGGCCAGGTCTTGGCGCCCGTCTCCGTCGATGTCGGCCACGCAGAGGGCGCGGGTGTCGTCCGCCACCTTGAACACCTCGGGGCCCGCGATGCCGGGGGCGGCCTGGGCGAGCGTGGGGAGCAGGGCCAGGGCCAGGAGCAGCGGCTCAGGGCGCCACATGGTGCAGCACCCGGTAGTGGCTGGCGAGACGCCCGGTGGCGCGACTGTCGGCATTGATCAGGCCGTCGGTATACCCCTCCAGGGCCCCCTCGGGGAGCGGAATGCGCGGCTTACAGCCCCCCCCTTCGCGCATCACTAGGCTGCGCTGCAGCTCCAGCAGCCACTCGAACAGTGGACGCATGATCGCCTCGCCACGATAGAAGCCGAGCGCCGAGGCGTCGCTGCCGAGGCTCGTCAACTCCGCCCCCATGGGGGTGTCGGCGAGGGGCGCGTCGACCCTGTCGGGGTGGCGCAGACGGGCGATGGCCTGCTGCACCAGGGGGAGGTCGGAGGCGTAGATGAGGTAGCCGTCGGTGACGCTGTAGGCGGGACGATAGGGCAGGGTCAGCTCCCCAGCGGTGACCAGCGGAAAGAGCAGGATACGACTCTCCATGTAGTCGAGGGGTTCGGTCTTCTCGCTGTAGTCGAAGGCGTCCGCGAGCAGCTTCACCAGTGCGTCGGCGCGTTGGGTATCGTGCAGCTCCACGGCGAAGAAAGTACCGTCGAGGATGATCGGTGTCTCGCGTCCCTCGGGGGTGAAGGGGATGGGGAAGGTGCCGAGGGTGAGCTGTTCGCCGAGGACATCGAGCAGGTCGTGCTCCAGGTCGAGTTCGCGCTCCGCACCGATACTCTGCAGGCGGCTGCGCAGCAGGGTGGTGAAGGTGGGCAGGCTGCCGCTCTGATCGTCGAGTGCCTCCAGTCCATGCCAGACGCGCGTCAGGTCGAGGCGTGCGCTCCTGGCCGATCGCAGGGTGTCGGGCAGTAGCGTGGGCAGGGCGGTGGGCCCCGGACGCAGGGCGACCAGGTCGGCCAGCCCCACCGGGTCGGTGTAGGTGACGCTGAAGTTCAGGTCGCTCTGATTTTCACCCAGGTCGAGGGTGCCGTGCAGGGGGCCGAGGTTGTCCAGCGCCAGGCGCTCGAAGAGTTCGGCGAGCCGTTGGTTGTGCGCGTCGACGGCCTGGAGCACCTCCGGGTCGTCCGCCTTGCTCGGCCCAGCGTGCCAGCGCAGGTTGCGTTCGAGCAGGGCGCCCAACTGCTGCGTGTGCAGGCTGAAGATCGCGTGATGGCTCTGACCATCGCTCAGTAGGGTGCGGATCGATGCCTGTTCACCCCAGGGGGTTGGGCTGGCCCCGGCCAGTACGTTCTCCACCAGCGTCTCCAGATACTCCACCGGCTCGGCCCACACCAGGGTGTCACCGACCCGGGCATAGCCGGGGTTGAAGCCGAGCGGCTCGGTGGGGTCCTGAGGATTGACCCGGTGCCAGAGGGTGACGCCCTGGTGTTCGTAGGCGGTGAGTTCGAAGGTCGCGTCGGGGTCGTCGCGCCAGAGGGGGCGCTCCAGTTGGTTGCGGATCAGCTCCTCGACCTGCCCCGGTTCGGCCGGTTGGCTGATGAGGGCGAACTGCAGGAGGAGGCTGAAGGGGTCGTCCGGGTTGCCCTGTGTGCGGTTGAGTAGCAACAGGGGACCGGCCACCGCCTTGCCCAACTCCCCCTCTTCCAGCCCCAGCTCGGTGCGCGCCACACTGGGCCAACGGCTGAGGCCGAGGTGGCGGCGCAGGCCGCTGAAGGTGTTGTGTAGCAGGGGGGCGTTGAAGGCCGCCACCCAGGGGAGGTGCTGCGCCGCCTCGACGAGGCCTGTGAGGTCGTCGACCAGGATCACTGCGGTCGAGTCGGCATCCGCCAGTTGGGCCAACGGCGGCGCGGCGGCGTGGGCCAGGTCGGACAGGAGTGCGATCAGGAGCAGGGGCAGGAGGTGTTTCATGGCAGCTTCTCTCCGTGTGTGCCGGTGGTGTAGTAGCGGTAGCCGCTGTTGGGGTGGGTGGGGTCGAAGGCGAAGGCGTCGAGGTTGTCGAGGAACAGGCGCAGCCGCTGGCTGGGGATGGCGAAGTTGAGCCCCTCGATGCCGACTGCGCCGATCTTCATGTTGGTCACGCCGACTACGCGCCCACGCAGGTCGAGTAGCGGGCCACCCGAGTTGCCCGAGTTGATCGGCGTGGTGCTCTGGATGTAGAGCTTGCCGTCCACCACACGGTTGCGCAGGCTGACGATGCCCTGACTGATGGTACGGTCGAAGCCGAGCGGGCTGCCGATGCTGAAGACCGTCTCACCCTGCACCAGGGCGCCGGCATCGCCCAGCGGTAGGGTGGGGAAGGACCCCTCGATAGGCTCCTCCACCTTGAGCAGGGCCAGGTCCAACTCCGGGTCGAGGGCGACGATGCGTACCTTCTCGAAGCGGCGTTTGCGCAGCTCCTGCGGCCCCTGCTGATAGAGGGTGACACTCAGCGCGTACTCACCGTCGATGACGTGGTGATTGGTCACCAGATAGCCGTCGGGGTGGATGAAGAAGCCGGAGCCGAGGCCACTGGCGGTGCGTACCTGCACCACCGCCTCGGCGCAGCGGGCGACGTTGTCGCGCACACTCAGCGGGGGTTGGTCGGGGGCCAGACGGTAGAGACGGCTGGGGTCAGCGCTGACGGGGGTGGACGTGGTAGTGGTGATGCTGCGCTGCTCTAGGATCGCCTCGCTGGGTACGCTGAGCAGGGTGAAACCGAGGTCGATGACGGTGCGCTCGGCGCGCGTCTGCAGCAGCTCCCCGCGCACGCTGGCGCCTTGGGTGAGGCGCAGCTCGACGACCTCGGCCTGCAGCGTGAGGGGGATGAGCAGGGTAAGCCAAGTGAGCCGTTGTAGGCGTCGACGGGGTGGGTGCATGGGGCCTCCGGTTGCCAGGTCTAACCATTCTCCGAACGGGTCGGGCCATTATGGGTAGGCCCCGGTGGGGAGGCAAGCGTGTAGCGGGGTAGCCACAACTCGCCTCGGCCCCTTGTCACCCGGCGACGGGCGCGGTAAATAGCCCTCAGCTCCGCGCCCCTCCACAGCCGGAGCCGCGTGTGTGCGAGACGTGGCCCCAACCCTAGGAGGCGTGAGCGCTTGGATACCTATGCCGAGATCCCCTATCAGAGTACCCCCTTTGCCGAGACCCACCCGGCCCACCTGGCGCCCCTGGCCCGCCTCTTCGGCCACCCGGCGGTAGACCCGGGCCAGTGCCGCGTGCTGGAGCTGGGGTGTGCCGCCGGGGGGAATCTCATCCCCATGGCCTGGCAGTTGCCCCACAGCGAATTCCTCGGCATTGAACTCTCCGCGCCACAGGCGGCGGAGGGGGCGGCGCGTATCCAGCGCCTGGGGCTACGCAATGTCGAGGTGCGACAGGGTGACTTGATGGCCCTGGACGACGGACTGGGGCAGTTCGACTACATCATCGCCCACGGCCTCTACTCCTGGGTGCCTGCGGCGGTGCGCGAGGGGATCTTGGCCCTCTGCCGTCGCCACCTCACCCCCCACGGCCTCGCCTACATCAGCTACAACACCCTGCCCGGTTGGCGTTGGCGGGGGCAACTGCGTGAGATGCTGCTCTACCACTGCCGCGACGCGACGGGCCCGCGTGCGCGTTTGGAGCGTGCCTATCAACTGCTGGAGCTGCTGCGCATCAACTACCAAGAGGGTAGTGGGCCGGAGGCGACCTACCTGCGTGCCGAGGTGGAGCGGCTCCTGGCGCGCCACCCCAGCTACCTCTATCACGAGTACCTGGAGACGGATAACCACCCCTGCCTGTTTCGTGACTTTGTCAGTGCCGCGCGCGGCCATGGGCTCGACTACCTGACCGACATCGAGCTGGCCAGCCTCTTCCCGAGCACCCTACCGGAGCCGGTGGCCGCCTGGGTCGAGGGGCTCGACGACCCCATCGAGGTGTGGCAGTACCTCGACCTGTTCGGCCAACGCACCTTCCGCCAATCCCTGCTCTGCCACGCCGAGGTGCCCCATGAGCGCGACGTGGAGTTGGAGCGCTTCGCCGAGTTCGCCGTGGCCAGCGACCTGCGTCCACCGAAAAAGCTCGACCTCAAGCGTGCCCGCCCCACCCCCTTCAGCGGCAGCGACGGCGTACCACGTACCATCCACCACCCGTTGACCCAGGCGGCGCTGGCCGAACTGGCGCAGCACTACCCCGCCTGCCTGAGCCTCGGCGAACTGTACGAACTCGCCAGCCGACGCGTCACGGCGGCGGGCAATGCGGGCGCGGCACAGGAGGGCTTTCATCTGCTGCACGAACTCTTCAGCCTCTACGCCCACCAGCTCATCACCGCACGGCTGACACCGCACGCGGTCGGCAATCAGCCAGGTCCCCGGCCCCAGCTCCTCGCCCCCCTGCTCAGCGACGCGCGCGCGGGTCTCGACCATCTGGTGGGGCTGCACCACTCCACCCTCACCCTCGACCCCTTTGGCAGCCTGCTGGCCGCCCAGCTCGACGGCAGCCTGACGCGCGACGAACTGGTCGCCACACTCTGTGCACGCATGCCCGAGCTGGCCGCGACCCGGGCCCTACTCACCGCCGAGCAGCTCGCCGACCCCAAACGCCTGGCGCGCCTGGTGGAGCGTAACTGCGACCAACTGCTGGCCCTCTTCGCCCGTCAAGGGCTATTGTCGGCCTGAGGCACAACCGGACTGCGCCGCCCCTATCCGTGAGGTCTCCCATGTCCCCCGTCCAACCCCTGTTCCTGCGCCAGCGCCAGTGGCTCGACGAGCGTCTGCTCGGGCGCCCGCTGCGCGCCGCTATCACCGCCCAGGGAGGGGTACTCTTGGTGGGCCTGCTCGACTACCTGAGCGGTGCCGAACTCTCCTTCTTCCTCTTCTACTTGGGTCCCATCACCCTGGCCACCTGGTATGTCGGCGCACGCGGTGGCCTCGGGACCGCCCTCGCCGCCGCGCTGGTCTGGCTGCTGGCGGACCTCGGTGCCGGACACGACTACAGCCTGTCGTGGATGCCGGTGTGGAACAGCGCCATCCGCCTCGGTGCCTTCTGGTTGGTGGTCGAGCTGCTCTACAGCCTGCACCAGATGCTGCTGTTGGAGGAGAGTCTGGCCGACACCGACCCGCTCACCCGGCTGCTCAACCGCCGCGCCTTTCACGAGGCGGTGGAGCGCGAGTCGGCGCGCGCCGCGCGTCACCACACCCCCTTTACCCTGGTCTATATCGACCTGGACAACTTCAAGCAGGTGAACGACACGCGCGGGCACGACGCCGGTGACGAACTGCTACGCCAGGTGGCCGGTGCATTGCGTATCCACACCCGCCAGGCCGACTGGGTGGCGCGCCTGGGGGGGGACGAGTTCGCCCTGCTGCTGCCGCAGACCGAGCCCGAGCAGGTGGAGCGCGGCCTACAGCAGCTTCGCCTGGCGCTGCTTGACTCGATGCAGACGGGGGGGTGGCCGGTCACCTTCAGTATCGGTGCCATCACCTGGCGCCGGGGTGGGTTGGCGGTGCGCGACCTGCTACGCCAGGCGGACGAGCTGATGTACCAGGTGAAGAAGCAGGGCAAGAACGACCTGCGCCATCAGCTGCTATGAGCCCTTGGCGAGGGCCCGTCGCGCGAGAGGGGCGTCAGCGGCGCGCCTTCAGCTCCACCGGCGTCTGTGCGAGTTTGCGGTAGAGGCGCTCGCGACGGCGGATCGGCCACCAGTCGTAGAGGTGCACCTGGGCCGGGTGCCACATGGCCACCCAGCCGCAGATGAGGAACACCTCGGCGAGCATCTCCAGATACCAGGTGGAGGGGCTGAAATGGAGCAAGAAGACGCGGATGCTCATACACACAAACAGCACGCAGAGCCCCATTAGCAGCGCGGTGCGCCCATGGCGCAGGGCGCGCGCGCGTTGGCGCGCGGCGAACTGGGCGCGGTAGGCGAAAAAGGCGCTGATGGCCCCCGGTAACTCGTCGGCGGCATGCAGATGCAGCTCACCCTCGGGGAGGTAGATGCGCAGGGTGAACGGGGTCTCGGCGGGAAAGTCGTCGGCGCTGCTGACGATGTAGCTCTCGGCGTTCTCGTCCAGGTCCTTGGCGTTGAACGGCGAGGGGTCGAGGGTGTGGTAGAGCTGTCGCACCTCTTGTGCCTCCAGCTCGATGAGGTAGCGCCCCTCCTCGCAACGGTAGTTCTGCTCCAAATAGCCCATACGCTGCCTCGGGTGGTGGATTGGGGGGGATTGTAGGCCAGCCGCCGGGGGCGGGCCACCGTCCACCCACGCGGCTCAGCCGGCGTGGGTGAGAAAGCGCAGGAGCTGGGCCTCGGCCCAGTAGCCGTGGCGCCGGTCGACGAAACCTACGTGACCACCGTGGTCGGTGAGTACGAACTGGGTGCTGGTCGAGAGTTCGGCGCGGGTCGGGGGGACGTCGGCGTCGAAGAAGGGGTCGTCCGCCGCGTGCAGCAACAGGGTGGGCACGGCGATGCCGCCGAGCCAGGGGCGCGAGCTGGCGCGTCGATAGTAGTCGGCGGCACCCTCGAAGCCATGCAACGGGGCGGTGATGGCGTCGTCGAAGCGCCAGAAGCTGTCCAGCTCGGCCAGTCGTTCGATGGGGAAGGGGGCGTCGTCGCGCCGGGCGAACTTGCGTTGGTAGCTGGCGTGTAGGTGGCCGAGCAGCCAGCGCTGGTAGATGCGTGGCAGACCCTGGTCCAGGTGGCTGGCGGCGAGGTCGAGTCGATAGGGCACGGAGACGGCGGCGGCGGCGCGTAATGGTGTCTCGGCCCCCTCTTCGCCCAGGTACTTCACCAGCATGTTGCCGCCGAGGGAGAAGCCCGCCGCCTGCAGGGGGCGATGGGGAAAGCGTGCATGCAGAAGATGGATCACACCGCGCAGTTCGGCGCTGTCGCCCGAGTGGTAGGCGCGTGCCAGGCGGTTGGGTTCGCCACTGCAGCCGCGCAGGTTGAGCGCCACCGCCGCCTGTCCGAGTGCATTGAGGCCGTGCGCCAGGGCGGCGATATAGTGCGAGCGGGAGGAGCCCTCCAGGCCGTGCACCAGCAGGGTCAAGGGGGCGTCGGGGGGGCCATCGGCCCAGTCCAGGTCGAGGAAGTCGCCGTCCGATAGCTCCAGCCGCTCACGCCGCCAGGCAGGGTGTGGCGGGCGGCGTGTCAGGGCGGGCCAGAGGGTCTGAAGGTGGCCGTTGCGCAGCCACCAGGGGGGACACAAGGGGGTTGGGAGTGGCCCCATCAATAGGGTGCCTGGCCCATGTAGTTGCCCGGCGGGTCGTAGTTGCAGGAGACGATGGTGTTGCCACGACACATGGCCTGGGCGCAACCGACACTCTTGGTGTTACGCCATACCACCTGGGTGTAGTGGCCGCTGGGGTACCAGTTGCTCTGGGTCAGGACGCCGCCGCGGTAATCCTTCTTCTCCTCCTCCCACGAGCGTACCGCGTCGCGCACACCGTAGTGGCTGGAGGTGCCCATGAAGAGGTTCTCACCGTAGCCGCTGCCCTGACTGTGGGTCAGGCCACAGCTGGTGCTGGCGAGGTGGTCGGTCCACTTCTGCGCCACCTGCGCCAGCTGTGCGGACCAGCGTAGCGGCGCCACATTGACGTTGGCGCGCACGCGGTTGTGCTCGTTCAGGATCGCGTTCATCTCCTGCGAGGTGAGGCGCGAACCGACGGCGCTGCCGCTGGAGGTGACGCTGGCACTGGCGGTGCCGCTGCGGCTACTGCTACTGCTACTGCTACTGGTGCGTGTGGACGCGCTACTACCACTGCGCGCGGGGAGGCGGTTCTGTATCGGCGCCACCCCGTTGCTGGTCTTACTGGCGCTCAGGTTGCTCTCGACGCGGATGTCCGCATCCGAGGTGGTGGGGTTGCTGCTGCAGGCGGCGAGCGTCAAGGCGCCGATGATGACGAGGGGACGGTACATAGGGCTCAAGCCTCCTTGGTGACGGGCAGAGGCAGATAATACTGCCACTTCCACCCCGAATCACCTCACCCCAGTGCCCAGTGACACCTTCTGGGCGTACGGGGTGAATGGGTGGTGCCGCATCGAGCCACGCCTAGGGCGCTCAACGCACAGGGGCCGTGGCCAGGATCACTTGACCACTGCACCCGGCACTGCGCCCACGCGCGGGCAGTGCAGTGGCCACACAGAGGCCCCCTAGTGGCAGAGTCGAATGGCGATATCCACCCGCTTCCACGGGTTCTCCGAGAGGTTGAGTGCGCCGATGGTCGCCTCGATGGGCAGCCCCTGATCGAGCTGGTGCGCGACGATGTGGTTCTGCTGTCGTGGCACATAGCCCAGGTGGAACGCCTCCCAGTAGACCGCCACGGCGTTGGCGTCGTGGGGGTTGTTCCGCTCGCGCACCAGGCGCAGGGGTTGGCCCACCTTCAGGCAGTGCCAGAGGCGCTCACCGGCGTGGTGCTGAAACCCCGCCAAGGGGCTGTGTTGCACGCAAAGTGGGCCGAGGGGGTCTTGGCGACGGCTGCGCTGGCGCGCCAGGTCGCTCATCAGACGGCGGATAGAACGGCGTTGAGTCGTGTGCATGGTCGCTCTCCTGTATAGGGTCAGCTGTTGTGGGTGGTGGGGCGTTCAAGCCAGATGATCAGGTCGATCTCCGCCTGCGGCCCCTGCCAGTAGAGGCGCTCGACGGTGCAGCGCAGCGGACGGGCGTTGTCCAGCAGGCGCGCGACCACGGTGTTGTCGCGTCGCGCCAGGTAGCCGAGCTGGTAGTGGTGCCAGTAGACCGCCACGGCGTAGGGGTCGTGGGCGTTGTCCGGTTCACGCACCAGGCGCAGCTCACTGCCCAGTTGCAGGGCGCTGCGTAGGCGCTCACCGGCGTGATGGCGAAACCCCGCCAGACGGCTCTGCTGGATGCGGATGGCCCGCGCCTGGCGCCCGGCACGGGCGTGGCCCGAGACCGGGCGCAGGGCGTCGTGGCGCGCGGGTGTTGTGAAGGGTTGGAACAGGTCGGTCTGCATGGGACACCTCCCGGGTGACTGGTTGGATACAGTGTGGGCCGGGTGGTGTCTCACAGGCTGATACAGTAGAGAAAAATGTGCGCAGATCAGGGCGAGTGGATCCATGCGGTTGGCGACGCCTGCCAGCACGGGGAGGGGGTTGTGGACGGCACCCGCGAGCACGACGCGGGGCGCGTCACTTACACCACGTCGCCCGCATGGGGTCGGGGTGGAGTATCAGCGCTGACTATGTCTGATGGATAGTTAGAGAATTATCAGTAACTAGGTGTGCCGGCAGTGAGTATATCGGTGGTTACCAGGATAAAGGGTTACGGTAAGTCAAAAGGCCTATTCTCCTTCGGGTTATTATCTGGTTATATCCACCTCGCATCGATGATCACGCCTGCCAGTAGCGTCACTCAGACGTATAAAACGCGCCTGTTTCGGTTCTTATCCGTCGCCTCGCTGTGTGCCTGAATGGTGGCCGTATATACCCGTGCCGATTTGGTGTCGGCTCTGTGGCGGCCCTTGTCGGTGTGGGTGCGGTGCAGTGAGGGGGGAGAGGCCCCTGCTCGCTCCCCTTAAATATCGGCGAGATAACCTTCAGGTGATATTATGCGGTCGATTTTTTCACGCGCTGTGGTGGTTTTGTTCTGTTGGGTGGGCGGCATACAGGTCGCCCAGGCCGCGCTACTGACCTTTATCTACACGGCCACCATCACCCGTTTGGACCTGATGTTGGGCGCACCTGCGGAGTTCTCGGTCGGCAGTTCGATCACCGGTCGCTACACCTTCAATTCGCTGGACAACGACAGCCAAGCAGCGACGACGCACGGATACTATCTCTCCTCGATCTCCTGGGCGGAGATTGCGGTCGGCAGTTTCGTCGCCTCGGGCTCCTCGTACGGCAACATCCTGGTGATCGACAGCTCATCGGACAACTATATCGCCGAGCAGATGAACCCAGGCGGGACACTGGCCAATGGATTCGAGTTACAGGGGATCCGGTTGAGTATGTCGGATACGACCGCCACGGCCCTGACGAGTGATGCCCTGCTGTTGACGCCGCCCGATCTGGCCAACTTCAATTCAAATACCTTGACCGTGGATTTTGATCGGCCTGCCGATGGTGTGCACGGGGCCGTCACTGCGCGGCTCGACGCCCTGATCCGCGCCCCCGAACCCACCAGCGCGCTCCCCTTGAGTCTGCTGGTGCCCGCGCTGCTGTTTGCCTTCAGGCGGCGCACGGCCCGCGGCCTCACCCAGGGGTGAGCACGCCCCCTCCGCCCCGGCGTCGAGCGCCCGTGTCGTTCAGATCAGGGCCAAATAGCCGATCAGCAGCAGCCCGACCAGTGCCAACCCCTCGTTGAACAGGGCCGGGGCCTGCACCCCGTAGCCGGGGAGCCGCAGCTGGGGTTCGAGGGCCGCCACGGCGCAGCGAAAGCGCCGGGCCGAGACGAGTAGGACCGCCACGCCGATGAGGATGAAGGCGATGCCGATGGCCAGAGAGACCCCCCGATGCAGGGGCGTTGGTCCGCCCCCGGCGCTCATCTGCACGAACAACCCAAAGCGCTCCACGACGAAGCCGAGTCCCATCAGTGTGGTGGAGGTGCGGGTCCAGGCGAGTAGGGTGCGTTCGGCAGCGAACAGGGCGCGGGGGTCGTGGGGCTCCGTCATCGCGTCTCCGGGGGGGAATGTCGAGGGGAGAGGGGTGGGGTTGAGGTTAGCCGCGCGCCTGCGGCTTGGCAACGCCGGACCGGGGTGGTGGATTTGCCCCTTTCCGGCGGGGCGAATCCCCCGTGCGCACCGAACTCGTGTCGCCACAAAAACGCAACTGATTGATTTATAGAGTCTCTTAGGGTTGGCACAGAGGGTGCCATAGCATGGATGTAGCAACCCTCAAGCAACCCGAGACAGCGGTGGCGCCCCGAGCGGGGCACCCCGCCAAGGAGGAGACCATGAATCACCTCGTGATCAAACGTGCCCTGCTGGGGTGCGGTGTGGTGGCCCTGTTCGCCACGGCCGGTGCCCAGCTCTACCTCACCCACGCCCTGGTGCAACACCTGGACGCCGCTGCGGCGGCCCAAGCCCAGGTCCAGGCCGCGATGCCCCCGACGGCACTGGCGCAGGACCCCGTGGTCCCGCCGCTCGCCGCCATCGACCCCCACTCACCCCAATATGACCCCTGGACGGTGATGGATGCCGAGATGGCGCGCATGAAGGCCCATATGCATCAGCTGTTTCAGGGCGTTGATCAAGGTGGCGGCAGCGCTGCCGCCCAGGTCACGCTCAAAGACGCCGGCGACGCCTACGTGGTCAAGGCGCAGATCCCCGGCGTGGCGCAGAACGACGTCAAGGTGCACCTCGACGGACAGCGCCTGACCATCACCGCCAAGGGCCAAGTCCAGGGGCAAGACCCGCACGGCCAAACACACTACGCCAGCGCCTTCCAGCAGGACTTCACCCTGCCGGGCCCGGTGGACGCGGCAAAGATGCATGACCAATTCGACGCCGGTCAGCTCACCATCACCATCCCCAAGGCGGGGTGAGCGGGGCCCGGTGCCCCGCACCCGCAACCCTTTCCCCTCAACTGCACCTTCCCCTCTACCCTTCGGGGTGAGGGGCTTTTTTCGTTCATTGCCGCGCCCCGGCGGTCACCTCACCCGGTTCACTCTCGGCCCAGGCCGAACTTCTCTACCCGATAGCGCAGCGTCTCGCGCGTACTCTTGAGGAGGCGCGCGGCGCCGGTGACGTTGCCCTCGGCGCGCGCCAGCGCCGCCGCGACGATGGCCCGCTCCATCTCCTCCAGGCTCTGCGTACCGTCGAGCGGCAGCCAGAGGCCGTCGCCGCTGGGTGGTGGCGTCTCGCCGCCACTCAGTTGCAGCCAGCGCAGCGGGAACTGCTCATCCTCGGCGAAGAGCACGCAGCGCTCGATGACGTTGCGCAGCTCGCGCACGTTACCGGGCCAGTCGTGTGCCTCCAGGCGCGCCCACGCCGCATCGCTCACCTCGCGTACGCGGCGCCCCGCCTTGGCGTTGAACTCGGCGATGAAGATCGGCACCAGTTGGCGCAGGTCCGCCTTGCGCCGACGCAGGGCGGGGAGGTCGAGGCGAAACACCGAGAGGCGGTGGTAGAGGTCGGCGCGAAAGCGCCCCTCGCGCACCTCGCTCTCCAGGTCGCGGTTGCTTGCCGCCACCAGCTGTACGTCGAGTTCGATCTCGCGCTCGCCGCCGAGGCGTCGCACGCGTTTGTCCTCGATCGCCTTGAGCAGCTTCACCTGCGACTCCAGCGGCAGCTCGCCCAGCTCATCGAGGAACAGGGTGCCCCCGGCGGCCTGTTCGAGCAGGCCACGACGGCGCCCCTTGGCCCCGGTGTAGGCCCCCGCCTCGGCGCCGAACAGCTCCCCCTCGACCAGGTCGCGCGGCAGCGCGGCGCAGTTGATCTCCACCAGCGGGCCGTCGGCGCGTGGCCCGGCATAGTGCAGGATGCGCGCCGCCAGCCCCTTGCCGGTGCCGGTCTCGCCGCCGATGAGCAGGGCGGAGAAGGGCACCTGGGCCAGGCGTGTGAGCATCTCGCGCACCTCTTGTGCGGCCTCGCTCTCGCCGAGGTAGCGCGCCGGGGCGTAGCGGCGTGTCTCGTCGGCGGTCTGCTCCGCCAGGCGCACCTGCGCGCGCCCGCTGCGCAGCGCCCCGGCCAGCACCAGGTCGAGACGCGCGGGGGGGACCGGCTTCTCCAGAAAGTCGTAGGCACCGAGCTTCACCGCGCGCACCGAGTCGGGCACGCTGCCGTAACCGGTGAGGATGACCCACTCGCCGGGGATCTGCGCATTGCGCACCTCTTCGAGCAGGTCGAGGGCGTTGCCGTCCGGTAGGCTCATGTCGGAGAGCACCGCCTGCGGCTCGAAGCGCCTGCCGAGGAGCTGCGCGCGGGCCGCCTCCAGGCTCGGCGAGAGCAGCACCTCCCACCCCTCGCGGCGAAAGTGGCGCAGCAGTTCCTGGCCGAGCAGGGGTTCGTCTTCGATGATCAGTAGGCTCTGCGTCACGGCGCATCTCCTGGATGGTAGGGGAGTTCGAGGGTGACCCGCGCCCCCTGGGGGGCGAGGTTCTCCAGGCGCAGGCTGCCGCCGAGGTCCTGGGCCAGGCGGCGCACGGTGGCCAAGCCGAGGCCGGTGCCGCCCTGGCGCGCGCTGGCGAAGGGGCGCACACCGCGCTGTAGCACTTCGGCGGGGAAGCCGGGCCCCTGGTCCGTCACCGCGAGCCAGAGGTGTCGCTCGTCGTGACCCGCGCTGACGCTGACCTCGCCGCCATCGGGCATCACCTGGGCGGCGTTGAGCGCCAGGTTGAGCAGCGCCTGACGCAGGCGCCCCTCGGGCAGGCGGGCGCAGAGCCCTTCAGGGATCTGCGCGTGCAGTTGGATAGTGCTCGGCAGCTGGTAGCGCGCCAGCACCAGCACCTCGTCGATGCACTGGGCGAGGGCGACGGGGGTGTCGGCCTCCGGGGTGAGGCGCGCCTGGTCGAGCAGGCTGTTCATCAGCCCGGTGATGCGTGTCAGTTCGTTGGCCACCAGGTCGAGGCGCTCGCCCGCATCGCCCTCACTCAGCCCTTGGCCCTGCCCCTGGCCCAGCTCTTGGCGCAGATTGGCCAGGGCCATCTGCACCCCGGCCAGGGGGTTGCGCAGCTCGTGGGCCATGCTCGCGGCCATCTCGCCCACGGCGGCGAGACGCTCGGCCTGGGCCAGGCTGCGGTTGTGCGCCAGCAGCTCGCGGGTGGCCGCCTTCACCTCCGCCTCCAGCGCCGCCTGGCGCGCCTGACGCTCCGCTTCGAGGCGCGCCAGGCGCGTGGTCATCTGGTTGTAGTTGGCCACCAGCGGCTCCAGCACCGGGTCGATGTCGGTCAGCTCGGCGGGGGTGTAGCGCCCCTCGCCGAGGCGCGTGAGCAGGGCGTTGAGGTTGGCCAGCGGCAGCAGGAAGCGACGGCGCAGCAGGAACAGCACCAGCAGCGCGGCGAGGGGGATGGAGACCAGCGCCACGGCGGCCAGGCGCTTCTCCAGTCGTGCCTGCCCCTGCACCGCGTGGAGCAGGGCGGTGTGGGCGTGGTTCTCCTCCACCAGCGCCTCGTGCAGCAGGCCGATGCCGCGCAGCAGCGCCTCGTGCGGGGCCATGGCGTTGGACTCCAGCAGCACCAGCGCCGACGCCAGCAGGTGGTGGGCGCGCTGGGTGAGCAGGCCCGGCTCCAGGGTCAGGGCGGCCAGCTCGCGGTGCAGCAGGGCGAGGGTGACCCGCTCCACCGGGGTGGAGGGGTCGAAGCCGCGCAGGGCGACGTGCTGCATGGCGAGGATCTGGTCCTGCACCCGCTGCACCACCTGTAGGTGCTGCTCCAGCGGGGTGGTGCGCTCCAGGCTGCGCGAGGTGATCAGCACCAGGCTGGCGAGCACCAGCAGCAACAGCCCGGCGCTCACCACCACCGGGAGGGCGATGGAGCGCAGCAGGGAGAGGTGGCTGGTGCGGGGTGGGGGCATGGGGTGAATGGCTTAGGCGGAGCGCACCATTATACGGTCTGATGGTCGCTCGCCGCGTCGGGTCTCGCCTGCGGCGGGTGCGGGTGGCGGCGCCGCGGCGCCGCTCGCGGGCGAAACAGCCAGGCGATCAGGATAAGAAAGAAGAGCGGGAGGCCCAAGATCACCGCGTAGGTGCTCAGGGTATCCAGGATGGGGCTGTCGAGGATGGTTGACATGCTGGACTCCTCGGGGTGGCCACCGGGCGGCGCGGGGCCGCCCGTGGCACACGCCTCAGGTGCGGGCGATGGCCTCGTTGAGCTGCTGCTTGAGCTGGCCGAGGCTCTGCGGGTCGGGTTGGTCGTTGGCCTGTAGCAGGCCGTTGAGGCGGGCGCGGATCGACTCCAGGGTGGCGCTCTCGGCGCCGTGCGGGTCGTCGACCGCGGCGGTGGCCGCCTTGTCGAGCCACACCTTGGCCTGATTCAGCTCCTCGTGCACCTTGGCCGCTGCGGCTGGCTTGGCGCTCTCGTCGATGCGCGCCAGGGAGACGTAGCGGCGCGCCTCGATGAGTGCCTGGTGCAGCGGGTCGTGGTGGCGCAGTTTGGCCCAACCGAACTGGGTGTAGGCCACCGCGCGCTCCGCCTCGGTGGCGACGCGGTGCCAGAGGCTGCGCAGCTCCGCGCCGACGCTAGCGCTGTCGCCGCCCTCGATACGCGCGCGCAGGGCCTGAGCCTGATTGAGCAGGGCGTCGTCCGCTGCGGGCACGGCGCCGTGGGCGTTGGCCAGCTGGATCTGCTCGATTGCCTGGTCGAGGTTGGCCTTGGCACGGGTCAGATCACCGGCGGCGTACTCACGCTGGGCCTGCTCCAGGTTGATACGCGCGGCGAGCAGGGGCGCCGGGAGGTAGGCCGAGACCATGTGCACGGCGTCGAGGGCGCCACTCAGTTGGTCGATCGCCTGGTCGTTCTGGCCCTGGTCGAGCGCCGCCTTGGCCGCGGTGACGAAGCGCTGGGTCAGGTTGAGCGGCAGGTCCAGCTCCTGGTAGTAGAGGGCGGCGTCGGCGGCCTCCAGCGCCACCGGCACACTCTTGGCCTCGGGCTCAGGGCCCTTGTCGAGGGCCACCGCGTCGGCGTTGTCCGGTGCGTTGGGGGTTGTGGGCTGTACGTCTGCATCGGCGCTCTGTACCTCTGCACCGGCGCTCTGCACATTTGCGCCGCCGCCGGGGGTGGCGGATGGGGGCGTGGCCAGGGCGTTACGCTGCGCGGGCGGTAGCTCGGGGGCCGGGGCGTCGATATGCGCCTGCTGCGCCGGGTCGGCAGCTGTCGCCGGGGGCAGGGCCTTGGCCAGGCCGAAGTCGGCGCGCTCGTCGAGCGTGGCTACGATCGGTACCTCGGCTGCGGGCACCTCCTCGGTGCTGCTGTATTTGAGCTGCCCATCCTGGCCCCACACCTGGGTCTTGACCAGGGTGGTGGGGAGGTTGTCGTGCAGCAGGTCGAGCAGGGTCTGGGCCTGGGCCAGCTCCTGTTTGGCCGCGTCGGCGTCGTTGCGCCGCAGCTGCTCACGCGCCTTGGCCAGATGGTGCAGCACGCGCGAGGCGCTGTTGGAGAGCACCTGCTCGTCCGCCGGGGTGATGACGCGACCCGGTTGCGTGGTCACCTCCTCGCGCAGCTGTGCGTTGCCCTCGGCCCAGGCCACCTGTTGGCCCAGGGTGAGTGCGGTGAGTAGGGCGAGGGCGAGTGGGGTACGGTGAAAGTGAAGCATGGTCTGTTCCTCCTGGAAGTCTCTGTCAGTGGATGGCTGTGGATGGCCGTCACTGAGGAGTAGGGCACGCGCCGTGCCAAGGTGAGAACGACTATGAATCAGTGAGTTAGCATTGGCGTGCGAGAGCCGGTCGGGGCATATCCACCGGACGCGGTGGAAAGCCACCGCAGCGGGTGGCTGGCGCGCACGCTGCTCACGCTGGGCGTGAAGGCAAGCTGGGCTCATGCCTCCGGGTCGTTATCGTCGCGCCACACGGGCCTTTGCAGGCGGTGGTGTACCGTGCCCTGTTTGAGCGGCGCGCCGCAGTTGCTACAGCGCACGGGGTCTAGGTCCACGCCGCCAGGATGACCACTCCCGCCGCGACTGAAGACCACCGCGTTACACACCGGGCAGCGGTAGCATCTGTAGATCAGGTAGGTGAGGCGCAGGATCGCGATGCAGCCGACCACGAGCCCGACGATCACGCGGGTGGCCTCGTCAGCCACCCAGCGCGCGGGTAGCAGATCGGGGCTATGCAAGACGTAGACAAAGTCGACCATCAGCAGCAGCCCCCAGGGCCACGCCTTGCGCAAGGTGTAGCGACGACGCTGCTGAAACAGGCTGGCACTGTCATCCATGACCTCGGCTCCTCAATAGCGTGAGGTGATGGAGAGGGACTGGGGTCGCTCGCCGGTGCGCGCGGCCCAGGCGATGTCGAGGAACAGCAGGTAGCGCCAACGGTCGCGTTTGAGTAGTTGCAAGGAGCCGCCGGAGGTCGATTCGATGGCGGCGAAGGAGCGGCGTGCGGCGATGCCCGCGGCCTGCTGCATCAGGGCGAAGGCGCGCTCGGTGTCACCGACGCGGGCGTGGGTGTAGGCGAGCTGCCAGAGGGTCTGGGCGTCGCGGTACTCGCCACGTGCGGCCCAGGCGATGGCGTTCTCGGCCAGCCCCTGGGCGAGGCAGGCGGCGGCCTCGAAGGCGCCGTGGTCGCGCAGCTCGATCATCAGCAGCAGACGGGCATTGGGGTAGGCGTCGCCCGGGCAGGCGGCGTCACTCGATTGGCCCTGGTAGGCGGCCAGTTGTCGCTGCAGGGCCGGGAGCAGCGGATCGCCGCCGAGGCGTGTCAGGCGCTCCAGCTGACGCTGGGTGAGGCCAACGGCCTGGGCGCTGTCGCCCCGTTGGTGGGCGCGGCGCGCCTGCATGGCCAGGAGCATGGTGTTGTCGGGGCTCTCCTGCAGCAGGCGTTCGAGTAGCGCCTCGGTGGGCGCAGTGAGGTCGGTATCGAACAGGTCGGTGAGCAGTGCGCGCGCCTGATTGCGGTTCCAACGTCGCTCCAGGGCGCCGAGGGCGGCACCGTAGACCTCGGCCTGGTCGTTGCTGAACTGCTGGCGACGCCCCCGTGCGCGGGTGCGTAGCAGGGTGTGGTAGGCGCGCCACTGGTGGTGGTCGAGCGCCCCCTCGTGCGTGGCCACCTCGCGCAGCAAGGGGTCGGCGAAGAGGGCCAGGCGGGGGTAGTCGCCGTTGCGCAACATCAACTCGGCGATGGTCACTTCGAGGTCGAGGTGGGCGAGGGGGGCGGGGTCGAGGCGGCGCAACTGGTCGAGGGCCCGTAGGTAGTGGTCGAGGGCGTCCCACGGGCGCACCTCTTCGAGCTGGCTACCAGCGTCGCGCAGGAAGTCGGCCAGGGCGGTCGAGGGGTTCGGGTAGTGCCGCTCGGCGAAGGCCACGGCGCCGTGGGTGCGACGCAGCAGGCTCGGGGCGGCGGTGGCCTGCGGCTGTAGGGTGCGGGCCTGGAGGGCGACACGGTCGGCGTCACACGGGGCGGGACAGGCGGCGATGGCCGCGTCGAGCGTGGCCACCGGCTCGCTGGCGTAGCGCGCCTGGTCACGCAGTAGGCCGTTGCTGGCGCGGGCGTCCCAGCCCGCCGCGTCGGCCAGGTCGAGTGCCTCGGCGAGGGTGCTCCGTGCGGCCTGCGGCTCACCGTTGAGCCACAGGGCGCGGGCGAGTAGGGCCTGGGTGAGGATGCGCGTCGCGACGGGGGCGTCGCGCCCCTCCAGCCAGAGGGCACCGGCCTGGGCCAGCAGACGGCGGGCGAGGGGGTCCGCGGGTTGGTAGAGCTTGTAGAAGGGGTCGAGTTCGCCGCGTGCGTTGAGCGTGGCCAGGGGGGCGAGTTCGGGTAGCGCCAACCAGTCGGCCAGCACGTCGGTGTGCGCTTGGGCGGTGAGGGCGGGGGCGCAGAGCAGGGCGGCGATGGCGAGGAGTGCGGCGGTGAGGGTGTGGCGTGTTGACATGCTAGCGGCCCCCCTCGCCGATCACCTCGAACGGTGCCCACGCCTCGGGGTGGGCCAGGCTCGGGTCGTCGTCGGCGGCGATGAGGGCGAGCATGCTCTGGCGCAGGGCTTGGGCGCGGGTGAGGCTCGGGTCTGCGCTGAGCGCGGTAAAGGTACCGCTGGTGAGGCGTGCGGTGGCGTCGTCGCGCACCGGCCAGTGGGAGGCGAGCACGGCACGCGCCCCGGCGTAGAGGAAGGCGCGGGC
>QKED01000035.1 GCA_003252455.1 Gammaproteobacteria bacterium | reverse complement strand
ATGACCAACTCTTCGAGCTGGCGGAACGGCGCACACCGACACACCTCGGCACAGGCGAGCAGCTCATGCAGGTGGAGCGGGTCGAGCTGACCGCGCCCGCTGGTGAACTGATAGGCCTCGGTACCGATAAAGAGCAGGTCGAGGAGCGCATCCCCCCCACTCAACGGCTCGATGAGCGAACAGGCGACACTCACCGCGCACTCGAACGTCGCCTCCGCATCGGGTCCCTCGGCGGCGAAGGTGTCGAGCAGGAGGGCGTGGCGCGTGAAGAACTCATCCTGATACTCACGCACCTGCGGCTTGCCGCTCCGCGCCCAACTGCGCCAGTGGATGTGCCGTGGGCTGTCGCCGGGACGGTAGTCGCGCAGCCCGACGAACTCCTGCGACTCGCCGACGGCGGCGGCCTGGGTGATCCCCCCCGGCTGATAGTGACGGCTGCCGGGGAGCACGATGGGACCAACCGGATAGCGCTTGGGCAGCACCAGCACCCGCCCCCCCTTACCCAGGCGCCGACGCCCTGTGAGTAACCCCAACGGCTCGTCGAACAGCAGCTCCCAGTGTTGCAGGTGCAGATAGCCACGGCGCAATGGGGTGAGGTGCAGGTCGACCCGCGCACGGCCACCCGGGGCGAGCAGCGGCAGGTCGGCAGGCGTACCGCTCACGGCACCACTGCCGATACTCACCAGATAGCGCCAGCGTGGATAGCCGAGCAGCCGGTCGAAGGCGAACGCCTGCCCCTCGTCGGGCGCCGGGGTGGTGAGAAAGCGCTGGCGGCTCGGACGAGGGTCGGGTAGGCGTTGGTCGAGCGCGAGCAGGGCCAGGGGTCGCGGGTGCGGATTGTGCAGGTTGATCGGGTAGTCGAACGCCTGCCCGACGGTGGCGATGCGCGGCAACTCGGCGCAGAGAGTGGGGAGCCGACGCAGGCGTAGGCGATTGACTAACAGCGCCCCCCCGGCCACCACGAAGAGCGCGGTGAGCAGGCTGAAGAGCTGGTAGGCAAGGCTTTGGCGGGTGTCCACCCCATAGAGCAGTGCCGCGCCACTGAGTGCGAAGAGGTACTGCCCCAAGGGGGTGAGGTTGCGCTGAAACTCGTGGCTCGCTGCGGTCAGTAGGCGCAGGCCACGATAGGTGAAGCTGCGGATCAGACGGGCGATCACACCGGGACCGGGGTCTGATCCAGCAATCCCTCCACCAGGCGCTCGGCATTGCGTCCGGCAAAGCGACTCTGGGCGTCGAGCACCAGGCGATGGGCCAACACCGGCACCGCCAGCTCGCGCAGCTGCTCGGGGGTGACCAGGTCGAGCCCATCGACCAGGGCCAGGGCCTGGGCACACTTCATCCACGCCAACGAGGCGCGCGGACTGGCGCCGAGGGCGACCCCCTCGTGCTCGCGGGTGGCGGCCACCACTTGCACCATGTAGCGTCGCAGCTCCGGCGCGACCACCACCTCGCGTGCCGCCCGGCGCAGTGTCAACAGCTCTTCGACATCGACCACCGCCGAGAGCCTGGCCAGCGGGTGCTCCAGACGCTGCGCATCGAGCAGTGCCAGCTCCTCGTCGAGGCCGATATAGCCGAGGGAGAAGCGTAGGGCGAAGCGATCGAGCTGCGCCTCGGGCAGCGGGTAGGTACCGTGGAACTCGATGGGGTTCTGCGTGGCGATGACGAAAAACAGCTCATCGAGCGGGCGCAGCGCCCCATCCACGCTCACCTGCCCTTCACCCATCGCCTCCAAGAGCGCCGACTGGGTGCGCGGCGAGGCGCGGTTGATCTCGTCGGCGAGCACGACCTGGGCGAAGATCGGCCCCGGTTGAAAGCTGAAACGCCCCTCCTCGGGGCGAAACACGCTCACCCCCAGAATATCGGAGGGGAGCAGGTCGGGGGTGAACTGGATGCGCCGAAACTGCGCACGCAGCGCAGCGGCGAGGGCCTTGGCCAGGGTGGTCTTGCCGGTACCGGGGTAGTCCTCCAAGAGCACATGCCCCCCTGCCACCAGGGCGGCGAGGAGCAGACGGATGGCCCGTGACTGCCCCTGCATCACCCCACCGAGGGCCGTCTGCAGGCGAACGAGGGGTGACTCAGCCACCGTTCACCACCAGGACGTCCTGACCGCGCTGGCAGTCAATATGAAGGTCGAACGGACGCATGTCGGCGAACTCCTGGGAGATGACCCAAATCTGGGTCAAGCGCTCGCTCACCTTGGGCAGGGCGTTGAGTGCATCGGCGATGCGCTTGGCATCGTAGAAGGCGAACGGTTCATCGAGCATGATGGTCTGCCCCTGCCCGCCGGCGGCCCCCTCGGCGAGGGCGGCGGAGAGGGCCAGTCGCAGGGCCAGGAGGATCTGCTGTTGGGTGCCGGTGGAGATCTCGTCCCAACCGATGAAATCGTGCTTGTCGCGGGAGAAGACCTCCACATCGAGCGAGGGGTCGAGGATCAGATAGTGGTAGCGATCCTCGGTCAGCTGGGGCATCACCCGGCTCATGAAGATCTTCAGGTCGCGGTTGAACTGCTCCATCGCCTGACGTGAGGCACCGCGCAACAGTAGGCTGGCCTCTTCTCGCACGCGGATCTGGCGCTGGGTCTGGTCACGGTTGGCCTCCATATCGGCACGCACCAGGTTCAACTCTTGGGCCTGGCGCACCCGCTCCTGCTCGCGCAAGATCGCCCCCTCCAGCTCACCGATCCGGCTCTGATAACGGTCGTGTTCACCCTGTTGCGTGGTCAGCTCCTGGTGACACGCCTCCAGCTCGGCGCGCACGGCATCCTCGGTGAGTCCCATCTGCTGATCACTCTGCGCGTGCCACGCGGCCAAGGCCTCTACGTCGACGAACAGCGCCCCGGCGCCCTCGCGGAAGGTGGCGAGCTGCGCACTGAGCGCCGCCTGCTGGCGCGCCTCCAGGGTGTCGAGTAACTGCGGCACGCTCAACGCGGCAAAGCCCTGCAGCCGTTCCCGATAGGCCTGCATATCGGCGGCCTCTCCCTGGAGCGCGGCGAGGCGGCGCTCGGCCCCCCCGCGTGTGGAGCCAGCACCGAGCATGGCGAAGAAGGCGAACAGGGCCACCACGGCGAGCGCACCACCGGTATAGAGCAGCCAGGGGGTGTGGCTGACACTCTGCCACTGCGGGAAGCGAGCGCCGATGATCTCTATCAGGCTCACGGCGGTGGCACTCTGCGGCAGGTGCGCGATGAGGTACCAGGCCCCGAGGAGCAGCGCGGCAGGGGGCAGGCAGAGCCAGAAGAGCAGGCCACGACGTCCCCGGCTGGCCCCGGCACGTCGCTGCTCCGCCTGCAGCTCGGCCATCTGCACCGCCAAGGCCGCCTCGCCCTCATCGGCCAGGGCGGCATCGGCCTCGGCCCCCTGCGCGTCGACCAGCGCGAGCAGGGCGTCGAGCCCGGCCATGCGCTGGTCAAACTCGGCCTGGGTGGCACGGGCACTCTCTAGCACGCGGGCGGCAGACTCACCCTCGGCACTCTCCTCATCCTCCGGCAGACTCTCGGCGAGTTGGTCGAGGGTCGTGGCGAGGGCACTGTGGGCGACACGCCACTCGCCGACGGGGCTCTCGCCGCTCAGGGCGGCGAGCTGCCCACGCAGGGCGTGCAGGCTGCCCAGGTGTTGGTTGATCTCGGCGATCACCTCCTCCCACTCCCGGGCCGCGTCGGCGCTCTCGCTGGCCAGGGCGCGGCTCGCCTCTTGCTCCTGCTCCAGGTTCGGGAGTTGATTGGGGTCGAAGGCGAGACGCCGGTACTGGCCCTGGAGCTCGTCGAGCTGCTGTTCGTGTTCGCCGATGGCGGCCTTGAGGGTGAGGATCTCCTCGCCCAGGGTCCGCTCGACCTGGTTGAGCTTCTGCACCCCGCTGACGGCGCTGGCGGTGGCGGCGCTCGGGTGGCTGCTGGTGACCGTCCCCTTCTGCGCCAGATAGATGGACTCGATGAACTCGCGGTAGTCGAAGCCCACCAGCTCGACCACGCGGGCGAGGACCGCGCTGGGGCCCTTGGCCAGGGCGTCGTCCGAACCGTCCGTGGTGAGGCGGGCGCTCTGGCGCCCCTCGCTATCGATGGTTCGGGTGATGCGGTAGTCGCGCCCGGTATTGCCGGTGAACACCATCTCTACCTCGCCGTGGGTCTCGCCCCAGAGGATCCCCTTGGTCAGGTTATCGGGTTCCAGGTAGAAGGTGCGACCAAACAGGGCGAGACAGATGGTCTCGACCAGGCCGGTCTTGCCCGACTCGTTGACCCCGGTGATGGCGATGAGCGCCTTCGCGGGGAGGTCGTTCAACGCCAGCGTGCGATACTTCAGCAGGTTGGTCGCCTTGAGCGAGCGGATGATCATGCCACGTCCCCCCCCTCGTCGTGCCGCAACCAAGAGGTCACCAGGGCCACCGCCTCGTCGTGCAGCGCGGGGTCGAAATACTCGTCGGCGTTCTCACGCCGCGCCCGTTCGCGGTCGGCATAATCGGTAAAGATACCCAGGGCGTTACGCACCCGAAAATCGTGCTCTTGCGGTTGTGACTCCTGCTCCGCCATGTCGTTGTCCTCGTAATTGTGGTGGGCAGGGCCGACACAGACTCGACGTGCTCAGTGTGGGGTCGACACGCGTCCAACCCACACACCCCCTGAGAACAGCGGGCGCGAGCGCAAGCGCTCCGGCCCGTCGATGAGTCTGCGTCTACCCTGTTGATGCTGGCCGACACCTGGCCATGACTGCGCCCACATGATACCCATGCCTCCGGGGGAGATGAACCTCCCCCCTCGGACCTTTTGCCCCGCATGTGTGCGTCACCTTACAATCGCCCCACTCCACTCAAGAGCGAGCGCAGCGCCGTGAAACAACTCTACGAGCTGATCCCCTTCATTGTCGTCTTCATCATCCCCCTGTGGCTGATCCTCCACTATCGCGCCGCCTCGCGTCGCGCCACCGAGGGGATCCCAGAGGAGGCGCAGCAGCGCCTCGATGCCCTGGAGGCAGAGGCAGCCAACTACCGTAAACGCATCGAGTCGCTTGAGGCGATCCTCGACGACCAGCACCCGAAATGGAGGTCACGAGATGGCTACTGAGGGGGGAGTAACGCCGCCGCCCGAGGCGGGGTCAAGTAAACTCTATCGCGACCCGCGCAAGGGGGTCTTCTTCGGTGTCTGCGCCGGGATCGCCGACGCCCTGGGGCTCTCGGCGGTCGGGGTGCGCATCGGTGTGCTCTTCGTCGCCCTGCTCTTCGCCCCGACCTTCTTCATCTACTTGGCACTGATCCTGATCCTGCCCAAGCGCCCCTACCCCAACCTCCGCGACCTGATCATCGCCCGGGTCGAGCAGTTGGGCCGTGAGTTTGCCGCGATCGAACAGGGGCTGGAGGGGCTGGAGGACTATGTCACCTCCGACGCCTTCTCCATCCAGTCGCGCATGCGCCGGGGTGAACCCAAGCGCTAGCGCGTGGGGCGGGCGGTGAGGTCCGGCCAGCCGGGGGGAAACGCCTTGCGCAGTTCAACCGCCTGGCGTGGATCGAGGTCGGCCACCTGGTCGATGAGCATCATCGCCTGCCCCATCACCCCGGCCTCGATGGCGCGCAGCGCGGCGGCGCTGTAGGCCTCCACCGCCTTGTCACGCTCACCGAGTGAGTAGAGGTAGGTATTCCCCAGCTCGCGCAGGGCGACGAAGCTGCTCGGGTCGTGCTCCGCGCTCGCACGCAGACTCTCGATGGCGGCGGTGTAGTGCCCCTGGGCGCGCAGGCGGAAGCCCTCGGAGAGCTTCTCCATGGCGCTGCGGCGCAGCAGGAACTCCTGATAGGCTGCATCGCGCGCGTCCACGGAGGCCGGGTCCACCACGACCGGCGGCACTCGACCGTTCTGCCCTACCTCGTCCTCTACACCAACCGCCGCTACTGACGGGGCGGCGGGCACAACGCGCGCAGTCTCCGCACCGGATTCGTCGGCACCCGACGCAATCCGCTCCTCGGTCACCACCAGAGTCTGTTCACCGCCGCTCGACGTCACCACCGATGAGGAGACGCGCACGGCCTCCCCCCGCGCCTGACGCGGCTCACTCACATAACTGGCGGTGGGGATGGTCGCCTGAGGCACCACGAAGGGGGTGACGACCTCGACCGGGGGCTGTGTGCTGGCGGTCGACACCTCGTTGAGCGGCGCGGTCAGTGCCAGGGTGGCGGGCTGTTCATCGGTTACCGCAGGGCTCACAGGGGTGTCACTCGCACCCACCAACCCCGGCTCACGCTGAAACAGCCCCTCACTCGGCTCCGCCTGTGGGCCGACCGAGGTCGCCCCAGTGGCCTCCTGCATGGCGCTACGCATGGCCTCTGCCAGTGCGGCATCGACCGCCTGGTCGCTCCCCTCGGGGGCGCCCTCGGTCTGCACCGGCGGCGCTGGGTCGAGCACGCGGGAGAGGTCGATTGCGGGGGGTGACGGCGGTGTCGACGGCGGTTGTGCCGACTCACCGGACTTGTGCGACTCGCCGGGGCTGAAGAGCAGGGAGAGGGTCAGCAGGGCGGTGAGGCCGACCAAGACGTAGTGTTTACCCTTCTCGTGGCCGTCCAGGGCGTCTTGTAGGTGGGGGTGGTGCATGGCTCAGCTCCAGGTAGTGAGGGGTGGCGCGGTGACGTGGGCGATGGTCACCCCTCAAGAAGGGCCTGGGCCTGGGTAATCCAGCTCTCGGCCAACGCCGCCTGCCCGGGACGCAGCCCGGTCACCTCGCACAGCTGTGCCGGGTCGGTCTGGACCAGTTTGGCGAAGCTGTCGATACCCGCCTCCTCCAAGCGCTTGGCAAAGACCCGACCGATACCCCGGATATCCTCCAGACGGTCGGGGAGGCTGGACTCGGCCGCGGCGGCCACCGAGGTGTTCGACTCATCGCCCACCTCGGCCAGCGCCTCGGCGGCATCGATGGTCGCCTCCAGCGCCTCTTCGGCACTCTTTAGGCGCGACTGGGTCTCGCTCAGCTCTGCCTGCAGCTCGGCCAGTGGCGCCTCGCCCTGCTCGGCCATCGCCTCGGCGGCGTCGACCGTCGCCTCCAGGGCCTCTTCGGCACTCTTCAGGCGCGATTGGACCTCGCTCAACTCCGCCTGCAGCGCCTCCAACGGCCCATCGCCGTGGTCACTCATCGCCTCGGCGGCGTCGACCGTCGCCTCCAGGGCCTCTTCGGCACTCTTGAGACGCGAGGCGTACTCGCCGACCTCGGCCTTGAGCTGCTCGATGCGGCGTAGGTACTCCGCCTCGTTCGCCTCCAGCGCGACCTTCAGTTGACTCACCTCGGCGGCTGCCGCAGCGCGCTGCTCACTCAGCTCCTTTTCGACCTTTTGTAGCGATACCTGCATATGTTGATAGGTCTGACGCGCCTCGGCGGCCTCGCCGTTGAGCTCGGCCAGGCGTGACTTGCAGCCGTCCAGCTCACCGGTGAGCTGGGCAGCCGACTGCTCTTTGGCCTGCACCGCGGCATCCCGTTCCAGCGTCAGCTGATCGACCAAAGCCCCCTGGTCGACCTGACGCCGCCTTACCTCCTCAAGCTCACGGCTGGCGGCACGCTCGCGCTGGCTCAACTCCTTGAGCTCGCTCTTCGCCTCGCGTCGCTGCTCGTCGAGCTGCTGCTGCAGGGCCATCGCCTCGGAGTGGTCGTTGCGCAGCGCACTCTCGCGCTGCTGGCGCCAGAACCGACGGTCCATGAACCACTCCAGAACCCAACCGATGATGACGCCGAAGATCAATGCGCTCATGGCCATAGTGAGATACTCCTTGTGCGAGGTGTATACGATATGGATTCGCTCACATATCTATAAATCTGCGGTTAGCATATACATATTCACCACTTGGGTGAAAGGCCGAGACCGGTCTTAAACCCACTGTTAGGGCCATTTTCCGGAGTAGAGGGATGATTCAGCTCCATCGAGGTGACATTACCCGCCTCGCCGTGGACGCCATCGTCAACGCCGCCAACCGCAGCCTACGCGGTGGCGGCGGGGTGGATGGGGCGATCCACCGCGCCGCCGGCCCCGCGCTACTCGACGCCTGTCGCGCCCTAGATGGCTGCGAGACGGGCCACGCGTGTATCACCCCCGGGTTCGCCCTGCCGGCCCCTTGGGTGATCCACACCGTTGGCCCGGTGTGGCGTGGGGGAGACCACGGGGAGGCCACCCTCCTCGCCTCTTGCTATCGCGAGAGCCTACGTCTGGCGCGCGCGCAGCGCCTTCGCCATGTCGCCTTTCCCGCCATCAGCACCGGGGTCTACCGCTTCCCTAAGCGCGCGGCGGCAGAGATTGCCGTGGCCGCACTGGTCGAGGCCGAGGCGGACTTCGAGCGGCTGATCCTCTGCGCCTACAGTGATGAAGACCAGGCACTCTACCGCCAGACGCTGGAGGCCTTCGGTGCGAGCTACGAGGAGGTCCCGGTATGAGCCGACTCGACCCACACCAACTGGTACGCCACAAGCTGGCCAACACCCTGCAGACACTCCTCCTGCTCGCTGGGATGGGACTCCTCCTCGCCCTCACCGGCTGGCTGCTCGGCGGCGAGGGGTGGATGTTGCTCCTGCTCCCCGCCCTACTCCCGATCCTCTTCGCCCCGAGTCTCTCGCCACGCTGGGTGATGCGCATGTACGGTGCACGCCCGTTGGCCCAGTGGGAGGCACCTGCACTCCACGAACTGAGCGCCGAGCTGGCCCGACGCGCGGGGCTCACGCACCCACCCGCCCTCTACTATCTGCCGAGCCCGGTACGTAACGCCTTCACCCTCGGGCGTGCCGAACATGCCGCGCTCGCAGTGAGCGACGGTCTACTGCGCAGCCTCGACTACCGCGAGCTGGCCGGGGTACTGGCCCACGAGGTGAGCCACATCCGCAACCACGACACCCTGGTGATGGGCATGGCCGACAGCCTCAGCCGTGTCACCCGTCTGCTCTCGCTCTTCGGCCAACTCCTGTTGCTGCTCACCCTGCCACTCTACCTCTTCATCGACAGCTCACCCCCCTGGCTCGGCCTGCTGGTCCTCATCTTCGCCCCCAGTGTGAGCGCCCTCCTGCAACTCGCCCTCTCGCGCACCCGTGAGTTCGACGCCGACCTCGACGCGGTGCGCCTGACCGGCGACCCCCAAGGTCTGGCCCACGCCCTCGCACGCATCGAATACGGCAGCAGCCCCTGGCTCAGACGCCTGCTCTGGCCCGACCGCCACAGCGACCAACCCTCACTGCTACGCACCCACCCCCACACCCAGGAGCGCATCGACCGACTACTCTCCCTGGTCGAGTCGTTTCACCCACGGCTGCCGCTGCACACCGGCCACCTATTGCATCGACAACTGCTCCCCATCGAGCGCCAACGTCGGCATCACTGGCACGGCTACTACCACTGAGGGTTGTCGGTAACACCTTGTTGCAGCCAGACAACCGGTATACAGAGACAATCCTCACCCCTCGGCAAGCCCCCATCCCGCACCGGATATTGACCCCCGCTGGGCGTTGGATTATCGTGCCCCAATATTTTAACTAAACGGTTAGTTGAATGTCCCAAGAGAGCCGTACCGACAACGATCAACTCCTCGCCGTCGCCGCCGAGGAGTTCGCGCGCAAGGGGCTTGCCGGGGCCAGGGTCGACGCCATCGCCGCCGCCGCCGGCCTCAACAAGGCGACCCTCTACTACCGCATCGGCGACAAACAGGCTCTCTACGAGGCGGTCTTCGAGCGCGAACTCGGAGGCCTCATCCGCGAGACTGAGGCCGCCGTCGGCACCGCCGTGGGCGCCAAGGCGCAGCTACGTGCCTTTATCGGTGCGGTGGCCGCATCACTCGGCTGTGCCGCCCCACTCCTGCTGCGCGAGGTGGCGGATGGCGGCAGCGGCATCCCCGACCACGCCCTCGATCACATGGGCAAGCTGGTGGGCCTGCTGCGTCAAATCCTCGAAGCCGGGGCCGCGAGCGGCGAGTTTCGCCCGGTCAACCCCTTCGTCATCCACATGATGATCGTCGGGGGGCTCAACCTCTATGCGGCCAACGCGCCGATCCGCGAGCGTGTCGCCGCACGCCACCCACAGGGGGTCTCGGCGGCACACTTCATCACCCTGGAACAGGCCGCCGGCATGATGTACGACTACATCCTCGGCGCCCTGCGCCCCTAACCCCAAGGACCCCCCATGAGCGCACGGATCCGTCACTCCATCGAACAGGGCTTCAGCCGCTTCGGTGATGTCGTCTACCGCTATCACTGGCTGGTGTTGCTCGTCGTCGTCGTGCTGGTGGGCGCACTCGCCAGTCAGATGCGCCACCTGCACATCGATACCTCCACCGAGGGCTTTTTGCACGCAAGTGACCCGGTGCTGATCCGTTACAATCAGTTCCGAGAGGTGTTCGGGCGCGATGAGATGGTGGTGCTCACGGTGAGCGGTGGAGAGATCTTTTCGCTCCCCTTCCTCACCCGGTTGAAGGCCCTACACGAGGCGCTGCGCGACGAGGTGCCCTACCTCGACGACATCACCAGTTTGGTCAATGCACGTAACACGCGCGGCGCCGATGGCGAACTCGTGGTCGAAGATCTGCTGGAGCAGTGGCCGCAGAGCGCGGCGGAACTGGCGGTGATCAAGGCGCGCGCGATGGCCAATCCGGTCTATCGCAACATGCTCATCTCCGCCGATGGGCAGGTCACCACCCTGGTGCTGAAGACCGACAACTACACCCACGTCGGCCTCGACGAGGTCGACGTCATGGCCGGCTTCGACGAGCCCGGTGCCCAGGATGCAGCCCCGGAGGTACGCCGCCCCTTCCTCTCCGACGAAGAGAACAGCGAGCTGGTGGCCAAGGCCTACGCGGTGGCGGCACGCTTCGACAGCCCCGAGTTCCATGTGCAACTGGCCGGCTCACCCGTGGTCAGCGGCGTGCTCAAGCGCGAGATGAAAAAGAACATGGGCAAGTTCATGCTCGCCGCGCTGCTGTTCATCTCGCTGCTGCTGGCGCTGCTGTTCAAGCGCGTCTCGGGCGTGGTGCTGCCGATGCTCACGGTGATCCTCTCGCTCGTCTCCACCCTCGGTCTGATGGGCGCACTGGGTATCCCGATCAAGCTGCCGACGCAGATCCTCCCCTCCTTCCTGCTCGCCGTGGGCGTCGGGGCCTCGGTGCACCTGTTGGCGATCTTTTATCGTGAGCTGCAGGAGAGCCACTTCGCCACCCAGCGCGGCGAGAAGAACGTGGACGACGACCACAAGCGCGCGGCGATCGTCTCGGCCCTCGGCCACTCGGGCCTGGCCATCGTCATGACTTCACTCACCACCGCCGCTGGTCTCGCCTCCTTCGCCGGGGCCGCCGTATCACCGGTGGCCGACCTGGGTCAGGCCGCCGCCATGGGGGTACTCATCTCACTGCTCTTCACCCTGGTGCTGATCCCGGCGCTGCTCTCCCTCTTCCCCGTGCGCGCCAAACAGGGGGAGGTGCACGCCGAGCGCCACCAACGCATGGACGCCCTGCTCGCGCGCATCGCCGAACTGGCGGTGACGCGCAGCCGGACCATCATCCTCGTCAGCCTGATCCTGATGGGCATCGGTGTGGCCGGTGCGCTGCAGGTGAAGTTCTCGCATAAGCCGTTCGAGTGGTTGCCGCTCACCGAGCCGGCACGCATCGCCAACGACTTCATCAACGCACGGCTCAAAGGGGCCAGCTCGGTGGAGGTACTCGTTGACAGCGGTACGCCGAACGGCCTCTACGCCCCCGCCCTGCTGCAGGGGCTCGATCGCCTCGGCCCGCAGGTGGAGGCGATCGAGCAGGGCGAACTGTATGTCGGCAAGAGCCTCTCCCTGGCGGATATTCTCAAGGAGACCAACCGCGCCCTGCACGACAACGACGATGCCTACTACACCATCCCTGACGACCGCGCGCTCATCGCCCAGGAGCTATTACTGTTCGAGAACTCCGGCTCCGATGACATGAGTGACTTCGTGGACAGTCAGTTCCAGACCGCCCGCTTCACGGTGAAGATGCCCTGGGTCGACGCCACCCTCTACCGTGGATTCACCGACACGCTACAGCAGATCTTCGAGGCGCAATTCGGTGACCAGGCGCGTATCGAGATCACCGGCATGGCCGCACTCCTCGGGCGTACCATGCACGCCACCATCATCAGCATGGCCCATAGCTACCTCATCGCCGCCGCCGTGATTACCCTGATGATGATCCTGCTCATCGGCGACATCAAGATCGGCCTGGTGAGTATGATCCCCAATATCGCGCCGATCCTGCTCACCGTCGGGCTGATGGGCTGGTTCGGTCTACCGCTCGACCTCTTCACCATCCTCATCGGCTCCATCGCTATCGGCCTCGCGGTGGACGACACGATCCACTTCATGCACAACTACCGGCGCTACCACCACGACAGCGGGGTGGTGCTCGACGCCGTGCGCAAGACCCTGATGAGCACCGGTCGCGCCATGTTCACCACCACCCTGGTGCTGGCCGGTGGCTTCTTCCTCTACGCCTTCGCCAGCCTGAGCAACCTGGTCAACTTCGGGCTGCTCACCGGCTTTGCCATCATCATGGCGCTGCTCGCCGACTTCTTCCTCGCCCCGGCGCTGATGGCCGAGCTGCACCGCAGCCACCTCATCGACGACGACAGCGACTACTGATCACCCACGCAAGGAGAATCCCGATGTTCAACCCGCGCCGACTCCTCACCGCACTGGCCCTCCTCGCCGCCAGCACCTCCGCCCTGGCCATGACCCCGCGCGAGATCATGCAGGCGGTCGACGACCGCGACGACGGCGACCGCATGAGCACCGACATGGAGATGCACCTCATCGACAAACAGGGGCAGCGCCGCGTGCGTACCATCCGCCGCTTCGCCCACGACGTGGGTGAGGACAAGCAGTTCATCATGTTCTTCCTCACCCCGGCGGACGTGAAGGAGACCGGCTTCCTCACCTACGACTACGACGACCCGGGCAAGGACGACGACCAGTGGCTCTACCTCCCCGCGCTGCGCAAATCCAAGCGCATCGCCAGCTCGGATAAGAGCGGCAGCTTCATGGGCTCCGACTTCAATTACTCTGACATGACGCGGCGCAATCTGGATGCCTACGACTTCACCCTGGTGAAGGAGGACAAGGTGGGCGACGTCGCCGTCTGGATCATCCAAGCGGAGCCGAAGAGCCGCGAGGAGATCGACGAGAGCGGCTACAGCAAGTCGCTGCTCTTCGTGCGCCAGGACAATTTCGTGGTGGTCCGCGCCGTGCACTGGGTGGCCGACAGCAGCAAGCTGAAGTACTTCGACGTCAAACAGCTGGAGCTGATCGACGGGGTCTGGACCATCCGCCAGATGGAGATGACCACCCGCCAGGGTAAGGTTGCACTGCACAAGACCGAGCTCTACTTCAACAATGTGCAGTACAACTACCCGATGGATGACGACCTCTTCACCGTGCGTCGTCTGGAGATGGGGCTCTGAGGACCGTGATGCGCCCCCACTACCCCCTCCTGCTGCTCGCCGTCGCCACCACACTCCAGGCCGAGGGTGAACCGAGCCTCGGCGAGCTGATGCAGGGTTTCGATGACGCCCCCAGCTCGTTGGAGTCGGTGATCGACGGCTTCGATGCCCCAGACCTGATGCACCAGCCCGCGGACAACGGGCTCCCCCCCAACGGCCTGCCGCTCCCGGCCCACGACCCGCGCAGCAGCGGCCCCTACGCCATCGACGGCGACCTCGGCCTCTCCGCCGCGTGGAATACCGCGCACGACGCCCCCCCCAGTGGCGGGGTCGACCAGCGCGGCCTCTCGCGCCTGCGCGCCAAGGTCAACCTGCAGTTCGACTACGACCTGAATGACCGTTGGGCCGTGCGCCTCGGTGGGCGAGTGCTGCACGATTTCGCCTATGGCATCAATGGGCGTAGCGACTACCCTCAGCCCCTGCTCGACAGCCAGGAGGATGAGAGCGAGCTGCACGAGGCGTGGTTACGCGGTCGCCTGGGAGCCGCACTGGACCTCAAGCTCGGTCGGCAGATCGTCGTCTGGGGTAAATCCGACAACCTGCGCCTCACCGACCTACTCAACCCCATGGACCAGCGCGAGATCGGCATGGTCGACATCGAAGACCTGCGCCTACCCACCGGCATGGCCCGTCTCGATGCCTATCGCGGTGACTGGTCGTTCAGCGCCATCGCCATCCCCGAGGTGCGCTTCAACAAGGAGCCCGCCTTCGGCTCCGACTTCTACCCCCTCGCCAGCCCAGCCCCGCACGAGGTGAGACCGAGCAGCGGCGGCGACCACAGTGAATATGCCCTCGCCCTCAACGGCATCTTCAGCGGGTGGGACCTGGCCCTCTATCGCGCCTGGGTCTACGACGACAACGCCTACCTACAGCCCACCGCCACAGGCGCCGTGCGTCAGCACGCCCGCATCCAGATGAGCGGTGTCGCCGCCAACTGGGCCGTCGGCAGTTGGCTACTCAAAGGCGAGCTGGCCCGCTTCGACGGCCTACGCCTCACGGCGATCGGCGCCGCACAGGCGCAGAGCGGCCTCTTGCTCGGCGTGGAGTACGCGGGCCTGCGCGACACCACCCTCTCCTGGGAGAGCCTGGTGCGTCGCTGGGACGACTACTCGACGCACCACGCTACGGTCGGCATTGCACGCGACAACTACCAGCACGCCCTACGCGCCAGTTACAAGCTGCTCCACGACCGCCTCGAACTCACCCTGTTACGCCTGGCCAGTGGTGCCCACTTCGAAGGCGGCGGGCTCACCCGCCTGAGTGCGGACTACGACCTGGCCGATGCCCTCAATCTGAGCCTCGGCTATGTCGACTACCAGTGGGGGCACAACCTCCCCTTCAGCGCCATCGGCGACAATGACCGACTCTTCGCCGAGCTACGCTATAGCTTCTGAGTCAATCCACACGCAGAGGCGTTCCCCTGTGCGCCATGATGTGCAGGCGAGTGGCACACGTCGGCTCACGCCAGGTCGTTCCCTCTACCCGCCAACGCAGTGACGACAAAATGTCGGGGCTGCCGCGCACTCGGCAAGACAAAAAAAGCCCCGAGCACCGTCGGGTACTCGGGGCAAGAAGTGCGGTGTGGCAACCGCTACTGCAATGAGTCAGGCATGTGACGCGCGACACCGCCCGTGGGGGCGGCGTCTCGCTCAAGAGAGGGGTTTAGAGGGTATCGAGCTTACGCGGCCAGGGCTTGGTGGCACGCACGGCGGCGGGCAGCTTGGCGATGTCGGCCTTGGCCTCGGCGGAGGTCTGGTAGGCGCCGTAGAGCACCACGAACCAAGCACTACCCTGACGTGAGGTGGCACCGATGGAGGCGCGATCACCCAGCTGGTAGTCGTCGATGAACTTCTGCGCCGCCAGCATATTGGTGGTGCCGAGCAGTTGCAGGCTGTAGACTGCCGCCGGTGCAGCGGGCGCCTCGGCGACCATCACCTCGGGCTCTGCCGGGGGCATGGCGTAGTTCTCAGGGGCCGGGGCAACGGGCTCTTCCATCGCCGGGGCGGGCTCGGGCAGACTCGGCAGGGTGGGCAGGGTCACCGCCTCGGGCTCGGGCAGGCTGGCCGGGCGCAGGGCGACATCCTCGTCCATCGGCGCCTCGTCGGAACCCTTGAGCTTGATGTATGAACAGCCAGGCAGCAAGACGGCGCCGAGGGCGACCGCCAGCATCTTCTTACCGAAGCGACCCGCCATAAACTTGTTAACTCCAGACATGAGTCGTCGTTCTCCCATCAATCGTTGACCGGTACCTACAGTGTCCTCCCTGTCCCGGGCGGGCACCATCCAGAGAAGTTTCAAGGTTTACTGTAAGTTAGAAACTTTTCTTAATCTTAAATCTAACTTCGGCACAATGCCACCCCAATCCACCCATCGGTAGGAAAAAAGTCTATGCAGCGCCTCCCCTCCCTGATCGAACGTATCGCCGCGCTGATTGGCATCCCCTCCATCAGCAGCGTCAACCCCGACTTCGATCACGGCAATCGAGCGGTGATCGACCTGCTGGCCGGGTGGCTCGACGAGATGGGCTTCGCCGTGGAGGTGATGCCGGTGAACGGAGACGGCAGCAAGGCCAATCTGGTCGCCACCCTGGGCACCGGGCCTGGCGGCCTGATCCTCGCCGGGCACACCGACACGGTGCCGTTCGACGACCGCCGTTGGAGCGCCGACCCCTTTACCCTGAGTGAGCGCAACCAGCGTCTCTACGGCCTCGGCACCTGTGATATGAAGAGCTTTTTTGCCATGGCCCTGGAGGCGGCCCGCCCCTTCGTCGGCCAGCCACTGCGCGAGCCGCTCTATATCATCGCCACCGCCGACGAGGAGAGCAGTATGGATGGCGCCCGCCTGCTACAGGAGCGCGGTGAACCCAAGGCGGCCCACGCCGTGGTCGGCGAGCCGACCAGCCTCAAGCCGGTGATCGCCCATAAGGGGATTATGATGGAGTGCATCCGCCTCACCGGTCGCTCCGGCCACTCCAGTGACCCGCGACTCGGCAACAGCGCCCTGGAGGGGATGCATCAGGTCATGGGCGAGCTGCTCACATGGCGCGGCGAGCTGCAGGCGCGCTATCGCAACCCACTCTTCGCCGTCGAGGTGCCGACCCTCAACCTCGGCCACATCCACGGTGGCGACAACCCCAACCGTATCTGTGGTGAGTGCGAACTGCACATCGACCTGCGCCCGCTCCCGGGTATGGGGTTGGACGACCTGCGCGAGGAGATGCGCGCCCGCCTCGCGCCACTCGCCACCATGCTCGGGCTGGGGCTCAGCGTCGAACCGCTCTTCACCGGGGCCGAGGCGATGGAGACCCCGGCCAGCGCCGCCATCGTGCAGGCCGCTGAAAAGCTCACCGGCATCAGCGCGGGTAGTGTCGCCTACGGCACCGAGGGGCCCTTCTTCACCGCCATGGGGGCGCAGACCCTGATCCTCGGTCCCGGCTCCATCGACCAGGCCCACCAGCCCGACGAGTTCATCGCCCTGGACCAGCTCAATCCCACCGTGGAGCTGCTGCGCGGGCTCATCGCCCGCTTCTGTCTCTGACCCCACACCCCAGCACCCCGGCGTACCGACGACCACCGCCTCACCAGAACGCGGCGCCACTCTGGGGATAGCCCTGGCGCAGCGGCCCCCGGATCCCGCCGCCCCTGGACGTACCGTGACCGCCCACCACTCTTGCCGTGCGCCGCGTTGCAGCCGAAAATAGCCGATTGATCTCACCCCTAGGCCATGCGCATGTCACCCATCAGCGGAAAACTGGAATCCGGCAACTTCGTCCGTTGGTTTCGCGACTTTTCCCCCTATGTGGACGCCTTTCGCGGACGCACCTTTGTCATCGCCTTCGGGGGTGAGCTGCTCGCCGAGCAGCAGTTCGCCGGGCTGGTGCACGACATCGCCCTGCTCAGCCGACTCGGCGTCCAGCTCGTCCTGGTGCACGGCTCACGCCCCCAGATCGAGGCGTGCCTGCAGGAGCGCGGCCTGGAGTTGAATTACGTCAACGGCCTGCGGGTCACCGATGCGCAGGCGCTCAGCTGCGTCAAACAGGCCGCCGGTTGCGTACGCCTCGATATCGAGGCGCTGCTCTCCATGGGGCTGGCCAACACCCCCATGGCCGGGGCCACGATCCGCGTCGTCTCCGGCAACTTCGTCACCGCCAACCCGCTGGGGGTGCGTAATGGGGTGGATTACCACCACACGGGTGAGGTGCGGCGCATCGCCAGCGAGCAGCTCGACCGTCTCCTGCGCGAGGGCAACATCGTGCTCCTCTCGCCGATCGGCTACTCCCCCACTGGAGAGCTGTTCAATCTGAGCGCCGAGGAGGTGGCCACTGCCACCGCTGTGGCACTCAAGGCGGATAAACTCATCTACCTGCTCGATGCCAGTGGCCTCTGTGACGCCGAGGGCGCTCTGCTGCGCCAACTCACCCTGCACGAGGCAGAGGCGCACCTGAACAGCGGTCAACGCCTCCCCGAACAGCTCGGTAAGGCCCTCTCCAGCGCCATCAACGCCAGCCGTGGCGGGGTACGCCGCACCCACCTCATCGACCGGCACATGGACGGCTCGCTCCTGTTGGAGCTGTTCACCCGCGACGGTATCGGCACCCTCATCAGCATCGATCGCTTCGAGGGCCTACGCCAGGCCACCATCGATGACGTGGGTGGTATTTTGGAGCTCATCGCCCCGCTCGAAGAGGAGGGGATCCTGGTACGCCGCTCACGCGAGCGCCTGGAGATGGAGATCGACCACTTCAGCGTCCTCGACCGCGACGGCCTGATCCTCGCCTGCGTCGCCCTCTACCCCTACCCCGATGAGGGCTACGGCGAGCTGGCGTGCCTCGCCGTGCATCGCGACTACGTGGGCGGTGGACGCGGCGAGCAACTGCTCGACTACGTTGAGCACAGCGCACGGCGGCTCGGCCTGGACAAGCTCTTCGTGCTCACCACCCGCACCGCCCACTGGTTCCGTCGCCACGGCTTCGAGGAGGCCCCCATCGCCTCTCTGCCTATGGCCAAACAGGCGCTGTACAACTATCAGCGTCGCTCCAAGGTGTTCGTGAAACGCATCGGATGAGCAACGCCAAACGGGTACGACCCTTTCTCAAGTGGGCGGGCGGCAAATACCGCCTCCTGGATGCCATCGAGCAGCACCTGCCGCCCGGTGGGCGTCTGGTCGAGCCCTTCGTCGGCTCCGGTGCGCTCTTCGTCAACGGGCACTTCAACAGTTACCAGTTGTGCGACAGCAACCCCGATCTCATCGAGCTCTACCGCCACCTCAAGCGCGAGGGTGAGCGCTTCATCCGCGACTGCAGTCGCCTCTTCGCTGCCGAGTACAACAGCGGTGAGGCGTACTACCGCCTACGTGAGGAGTTCAACGCCAGCGACGACAAGCGCCGGCGCAGTCAACTCTTCCTCTATCTCAATCGCCATGGCTACAACGGCCTGTGCCGCTATAACAGTCGGCACGCCTTCAACGTCCCATTCGGCCACTACAAACGACCCTACTTCCCGGCCAAGGAGATGCAGCACTTCCATCAGCACGCACACCGGGCCCGCTTTGCCGTGCGCGATTTCAGCTCGACCCTGAAGGGGTGTCGGCCAGGGGATGTGGTCTACTGCGACCCGCCCTACGTGCCCCTCTCCCACTCGTCGAGCTTCACCAACTACAGCGGCGATGGCTTCCTACCACGGCAGCAGGAGCAGTTGGCACAGCTCGCCAGGGCCTGTGCCGCGAAGGGGGTGAGCGTGCTCATCTCCAACCACGACACCCCCTACACCCGCACCCTCTATGCCGACGCGGAGATCACCCACCTCAATGTCCGGCGCAACATCAGTTGTAAGATCGAAGAGCGGGTCGAGGTGGGGGAGCTGCTGGCCCTGTTTCGCGCCAGTGGCGGGTGACCCCACACACGGGGCCAAACGCAAACAGGGGTGCCCATGGCACCCCTGTCTATCTCTGCAGCGTGCGGACGTCGACGGTCAGTCGACGATCTCGACCTTCTCGATCACGACGGGTTGCAGCGGCACATCGGAGTGGGGACCCCAGTTGCCGGTGGCCACGGCCTTGATCGCATCGACCACCTCCAGCCCATCCACGACCTTACCGAAGACCGCGTAACCCCAGCCCTGCGGTGAGGGGGAGGTGTGGTCGAGGAAGCCGTTGTCCTTCACGTTGATGAAGAACTGCGCGGTGGCGGAGTGGGGCTCCATGGTACGCGCCATGGCGATGGTGCCGGTACGGTTGGAGAGGCCATTGTCGGCCTCGTTCTTGATCGGCGCACCGGTGCGGCGCTCACGCATATCCTTGTCGAAGCCGCCGCCTTGGATCATGAAGCCGTCGATCACGCGGTGGAAGATAGTGCCGTCGTAGTGACCGGCCTTCACGTACGTCTCGAAGTTAGCGGCGGTGATGGGGGCCTTGGCGTGGTCGAGCTCGATGTCGATGGTGCCGTGGGTGGTGTGCATTCTGATCATGAGTTACTCCTTGGGGGCCGCGTCCGTGATGACGCGTACCGATTGAATAGTGACGGGCTCCACCGGTACATCGCGGTGCATCCCCTGGGCGCTGGTGTCGACGGACTTGATTGCCTTGAGCACATCCATACCCTTGACCACACGACCGAACACCGCATAGCCCCAGGCACGCGGGGTCTTGTCGCGAAAGTCCAGCGAACTGTTGTTGGCCACATTGATAAAGAACTGCGAGGTGGCGGAGTGGGGGTCACTGGTACGTGCCATGGCGACCGTGCCGATGATGTTACGCAGGCCGTTGTCCGCCTCGTTCATGATCGGTGCGTGGGTCTCCTTGCGCGCCATGTCGGCGGTGAAGCCGCCGCCCTGCACCATGAAGCCATCGATGACACGATGAAAGATGGTGCCGTCGTAGAAACCTTCATTGGCATACTGCAGGAAATTGGCCACCGTCTTCGGTGCCTTGTCGGGGTAGAGTTCGAGTACCAGTTCGCCCTTGCTGGTGAGCATGGCAACGCGCACCGCGTCGGCACTCGCCGGGGCCTCGGTCTCCTCTGCCTGCACCGGTCCGAGGGCCAGACCGAGCAACAGCCAGAGCGGCAACAGGAGTCGCTTCAACATTCGCATCTCTCCAATCATCGATTGCGTGGGTATCGAGGCGCCGGAGCCATTGGCCGGTCGCCCTAGAGTGGGCGACATAATATAATCTTTGCCCCCACGGTGAAACCGCCGCCGCCAAGCCGACCCCACATGCCATCGACCAAGACACGCTTCGCCCCCAGCCCCACAGGATTCATCCATCTGGGCAACGCCCGCACCGCCCTCTTCTCCGCGCTCTACGGGCGTGGGCACGGCGGCAGCTTCCTCCTGCGCATCGAAGATACCGATGCCGAACGCTCACGCGACGAGTTCGTCACCGCCCTCGAAGAGGACCTGCGCTGGATCGGCCTTGAGTGGCAGGAGGGCCCTGGGGTCGGTGGCCCCGACGCCCCCTACTATCAGTCCCAGCGGGGGGCGATCTACGCCGAGCACTACCAACGCCTGGCGAGCGATGGGCACACCTACCCCTGTTTCTGCTCCGAGGCGGAGTTGAAACTGGCGCGCAAGGCGCAGCTCAACGCCGGACAACCGCCACGCTATTCGGGCCGCTGCGCGCGCCTCTCCGCCGACGAGCGAGCCGCACGCATGGCCCAGGGCGTGCCCCACACCCTGCGCTTTCGCGTGCCGGATGCGCGCACCATCGCCTTCGAGGATGCCGTGCGCGGCCCACAGAGCTACAGCGGCAAAGATATCGGCGACTTCATCATCCGCCGCGCCGACGGCTCTGCAGCCTTCTTCTTCTCCAACGCGGTAGACGATGCGCAGATGGGCGTGACGCATGTGGTCCGCGGTGAGGACCACCTCACCAATACCCCGCGCCAGTTGCTGATCCTGGAGGCCCTTGGCCTCCCCGCCCCCACCTACGCCCATGCCTCTACCATCACCGGCCCCGATGGCGCACCGCTCTCCAAGCGCCACGGCAGCCGCAGCCTGCGTGAGCTACGCGAGGCCGGTTACCTGCCCACCGCGATCCAGAACTACCTGGGGCGCCTCGGTCACACCTACGAGAGCGACGAGCTACTCAGCCTGGAGCAACTCGCCGCCGGTTTCGACCTCGCGCGTCTCGGTCGCGCCCCGGCGCGCTACGACCCCCATCAGCTGCTGCACTGGCAGCACCAGGCCCTCGCCGCGCTCAGCGACGACGAGGTGTGGCGCTGGATGGGGGTGCTAGTCGAGGGTGTCGTCCCCGCCGACAAGCGCGCCGAGTTCATCGCCGCCGTACGCCCCAACGTGAGCTTCCCCGAGCACGCCTTCGAGTGGGCCCTGCGCCTGTTCAACGACCCGCTGGAGCTGGACGATGCCGCACGCGAGGCGGTGGCCGAGGCGGGTCGCGACTTCTTCACCGCCGCGCTGGCCGCCCTCGACCGCCACCCCGACGACTTCAAGGCCTTCTCCGGTGCCGTCAAGGAGGCCACCGGCGTCAAGGGCAAGGCGCTGTTTCACCCACTGCGTCTGGCCCTCACCGGCCATCCCGGTGGACCCGAAATGGGGCGCATCTTGCCCATGCTCGGTTACGCCCGCGCCCGCGCCCGCCTCGAAGCGGCACGCTGATCGAGCACTCGCCAAACATTTTCGCCAAGACCCTCTTAGCCCAGACCAAGCAAGGAGCCACCCATGGCCCACGTGCACAAGCTGCAGATCCACAACAACCTGGTGAAGGCCAAGGCCCCCTTCACCCCGATCGACCCTACCCGCGTGCGCATGTACGTCTGCGGCATGACCGTCTACGACTACTGCCACATCGGCCACGCCCGCGTGCTGGTGGTGTTCGACGTGGTCAACCGCTATCTGCGCAAGGTCTACGGCGAGAACAACGTCACCTACGTGCGCAACATCACCGACATCGACGACAAGATCATCGCCCGCGCCAACGACAACGGCGAGGCGTACGGTGAGCTGACCGGGCGCTTCATCGCCGCCATGCACGAGGACGCCGACCTGCTCGGCGTGCGCCGCCCCGACTTCGAGCCCTGCGCCACCACCCACATCGATGAGATCGTGCAGATGGTCGAGACCCTAGTGGGCAAGGGCGCCGCCTACGTGGGCAAGACCGGCGACGTCTACTTCGATGTCTCCGAGTTCGACGGCTACGGCAAGCTCTCCGGCAAACACCTCGAAGACCTGCGCGCCGGTGAACGCGTGGCGGTCGAGGAGGCGAAGAACGACCCGCTCGACTTCGTGCTGTGGAAGCGCGCCAAGCCCGGCGAGCCGAGCTGGGCCTCCCCCTGGGGCGAGGGGCGCCCCGGCTGGCACATCGAGTGCTCGGCCATGTCGACCCACTGCCTCGGCCACCACTTCGACATCCACGGCGGCGGGCTCGACCTGCAGTTCCCGCACCACGAGAACGAGATCGCCCAGTCCGAGGCGTGCCACGACGAGCCGTTCGTCAACGTCTGGATGCACAACGGCTTCGTGCGCGTCGACAACGAGAAGATGTCCAAATCCCTGGGCAACTTCTTCACCATCCGCGAGGTGCTGGAGAAGTACCACCCCGAGGTGATCCGCTACTTCATCCTCACCAGCCACTACCGCAGCCCGCTCAACTACTCCGACGTGCACCTGGACAACGCCAAGGGGGCCCTCACCACCCTCTACACCGCGCTGCGCGGCCTGGAGCTGCCCGAGGCACCGCTCGACGAGTCGGACCCACACAGCGTGCGCTTCCTAGAGGTGATGGACGACGACTTCAACACCCCCGAGGCGATCGCCGTGCTCTTCGAGCTGGCACGCGAGGTCAACCGCCTGCGCGAGAGTGACCCGAGCGCCGCGGCCAGCAAGGGCGCCCAGCTCAAGCAGCTCGCCGCCCTCCTCGGCCTTGTGCAACTCGACCCCGAGGCCTTCATGCAGGGCGGCACGCCCAAAGAGGGGCTCGACGCCATCACCATAGAGCGCCTCATCGAGGAGCGCACCGCTGCACGCAAGGCGAAGAACTTCGCCGAGTCCGACCGCATCCGCGACGAGCTCAAGGCCAACGGCATCGTGCTGGAGGATGGCGCCGGCACCACCACCTGGCGTCGCGAATAACCTCCACGACGCGGTTGCACCTCGCCAATAGCAGCAGGGCCCCGACACGGCTGTGTCGGGGCCCTGCTGTTTCACCCCTCGGGCTCACGCGCGAAGGCGCTTACCCATGAGCTACGTACTCAGTGCGCCCCCTCGGCATGCTTCTTCGAGCCGAGCCAGTCCATGACGGCGAAGAGGACACCCGAGACCACAAAGGTCATGTGGATACCCACCTTCCACGCCAACTGCTCGTTGTTGTAGTCGGCGATGCTGATGAAGGCCTTGAGCAGCTCGATACCACTGATGGCGACGATACTGCCGATGAGTTTCAGCTTGAGGTCCGAGAAGCCCACCTTACCCATCCACGAGGGGCGGTCTTCGTGGTCGCCGGTGTCGATCTTGGAGACGAAGTTCTCGTACCCGGCAAAGATGATGATCAGCAGCAGGTTGGCCACCATGGCCACATCCACCAGCGTGAGGATGGAGACGATGATCTCCCCGCCTGTGGCGGTAAAGACGTTGCTCGCCAGGGAGATGAACTCCTTGGCGAACTTCACCAATAGGATGGCGATCGAGAGGACCAACCCGACATAAAAGGGGGCGAGAAGCCAGCGGGCATTGAAGATAAAACGTTCGAGCAGTGTTTCCAGGCTGCGCATTCAAGTTACTCCGGTTGATAGACCCGAGTTTGGACGATTCCGACGTCGAACAGTTCCATATCCCATCATCGCACACGTGCAGAATCATCCCCTCCGGCCCCCCCTCCCACACGCGCTGAACCTGGGTGAGGGCGTGCGAACGCTTGACCGTGAGCTGGCTCAGAAGCCACCGCGGACGAGGCGCACACCCAGCGTGTAGTAGCGCGTGGTAAAGATGGTGCTCCCATCACCGAATGCCACGGCCCAGGCGTAGGTCGAGCTGTTCACATAGGGCGAGTTGGTCCAGTAGTCGATGCCGGGGGTGCTGGGGAATAGAGTCGAATTGATGGCCGGAGAGGAGCAGCTCACCTCGACCAATGTGGCCAATTCGGAGACATTCGGCAACCGCCACGCGACACCACTCGCCAAGGCCTGCTGCTCGGCGTAGTCGAGGGCCTGATCCCATTTGAAGGTCGACACATCGCCGCTACACCCTGTACCACTCTGACCGGCGCTGCAACGGCGCCAGATGAGCCCGGTCACCTTGTCGGTCACCTCGTCGCCCTCGACACTGAAGCGACTCACCGGGGTCGAGGCGGGGATTGCGCCGTTGCAGGCATGCACCTGAGCGCCCAGGAGTGAAGAGAGGATAATCCCGGCTGCGTAAACGCGCTGATTCATCGTAGGCTCCTACGTAGTACGGGCCGCATAGCGGCAGAAGAGTGGCAAAACGGGGGACACGCCTGACAGGTCCACCAGGCGTGGCGAGACCACCCCTTGCGTCGGTGGTTATCGACTGTGGCCCTGGGCCGGTGCGCTACGCGGTAGCCCTAACACCTCCGGGCGAAAGGGGGCAGATCGCGCGGGCACCTGGCCCTGGCGGTTGGCCGCGAGCGGATAGCACTGCGCTCGGCGAGTGAACGATGTGCCCCACGCGGCATGGCGGGCCGAGGGGGGGATCCGCAGGCGCAGTCCCCTCCCCCGCACGACGGTCCGTTACGGTGTGTCACGCACCAGACGCACCTCGTTCGACTGATAGCGATATCCGTAACCGGATTTGCCATATTCAAAGGAGACGACCCAGGCACCATTCCAGAAGCTGGAATAGGGGGTGCCGCTCCAGGTGCGGTGGTCGGTATCCGGGAACCAGTCCGGGTCGATGCTGTAGTAGGTACGGTTGTAGTTGACCAGCCCCAGTAGCTCCTCGCGTGTGGGCATGCGCCAATCCTGCGCACCACACCAACCCAGGGCATTGACCCGTGCCACATAGGCCTCGGTGTTGCAGTAGGTAGAGGGCTCACCCGCCTGGTAGCCGTAACAGGTATCGCCGGCATAGTCGGCGTAGCCCTCGGTCCCGCCATTGCGGTTGGGGTCACTGTTGAACCAGGTGTAGGTGTCGTCTGGGTTGTGTAGCCGGTCGACGGTCTCACTGCCGCCTGCCACTTTAGACTCCCAGACCCGACCGGTCACGTTATCGAGGATGCAGTACCAGGTCGTTGCCTCGGCGGGGAGTTGGGTGCCGTCACGGTCGAGTTTGGTGTAACTGAAGCCCGCAAAACCATCCGTCGAATCGTTGTGCGTGACATCACGACCGCTACTGCAATCCTGCTGGGCGATATTGTGCCCTGTGCAGTTGCCATTGTTCCCATTCGGATAGTTCCCACCGAAGGCGATACCGGTGTCATTCAGCGGATGAGCGTGAATATCGTCGTTGGCGATGGTACCGATGGCATTGGCGGGGCTTGCCAACTTGGCATTGGCCGAGGGGTTGGAGAGGGTGAGAAGGAGGGTCTCGTCGCCCTCGTTCTGCATATCACCCAAGAGGGTCACATCGACCATGGCGCTGGTTTCACCGGCGTTAAAGGTCAGGGTGCCAGTCACGGCGGTGTAGTCACTCCCGGCCGTGGCGGTGCCATCGACGGTCGTATAGTCCACAGTCACCACACCATTGGCCAATGCGCTCAGCGTGACGGTGAAGGTGAGCATGGTCGTGCCGGAGTCGCCCTCCGCCGTGGTCACAGCGCTCACAGAGAGGGAGGGGAGCGGCACGGCGAAGACGGTCACACTGGCCGTATCGCTCGCCCCCTCATTGTCGACGACGGTGAGCTCGAAGCCGAGCGTCACCACGTCGGTCAGTGCCGGTAGGAGAAAGCCCGGTTGCGCCGTATCGGCCCCGTTCAAGGTGACACTCGGACCTGAGGTCTGACGCCATGTGTAGCTGGTGATCTGACCGTCACTGTCGACAGACCCACGACCGTCGAGGGTCACCTGCGCCAATTCGTCTGCCGTCACATCCGCCCCCGCGCTCGCGACAGGGGTGGCGTTGACGGGGTCGACGCTGATGGTGACCTGGTCGCTCGACGAGGCACCTTCGTTGTCGGTGACAAGCAGTTGGAAGGTGAGGTCGGCCGGTGCGGTAAGGGTGGGGGCGACGAAGCTGGGCGTTGCGCTGTCTGACCCGACCAGGGTGACCACGGTGCCACCGCTCTGGCTCCAGGCGTAAGCGAGCACCGAGCCATCACTATCGCTCGATGCGCGCCCATCGAGTTGCACCTGGCTCTGCTCGCTGACGCGTTGCGCACTTCCCGCACGCGCCACTGGAGGCACATTCACTGGGCTCACACTCACCACCACCTCGGCGCTATCGCTCGCACCCTCGTTGTCGGTGACGGTGAGCCGAAAGACGAGGTCGGCAGGGGCGGTGAGGACGGGGGCGGTGAAGTGGGCCTGTAGTGCCTGCGCATCCACCAGGGGGACCTCCGCGCCGGCGATCTGGACCCACTGATAGGCGACCAAATCACCGTCGCTGTCACTGGAATCCACTCCCGTTAGGGTAACTAGGCTCTGCTCGGAGACGCCCTGCGCACTACCCGCGTGCGCAGTGGGCTCGGTATTCACCGGCATGACCCGGATGGTGACATCCGACCGACCGGTCGCCCCACTGTCGTCGAGCACGAAGAGGCGGAAGGTGAGATCCGTCGGGTCGGTGAGGGTGGGGGCAGTAAAACTCGATGTGGCGCTGTTGGCCCCCGTCAGGGTGACACTCGGGCCCTCGATCTGAGACCAAAAGTAGTTAGTCAGCTGGCCATCGGCATCACTGGAGGCGGTACCGTTCAGATGGACCAACGTCTGCTCGTTGACCACCTGGTTCACACCCGCAACAGCGGTCGGTGAGAGATTCGCCGGATTACTCTCTGACGAGGTGCATCCGGCCAAGATGAAGGGTACGAGGGCGATCAGACCCCCCTTTTGGGTCAGTCTCCCCAGTGATCTCCACGGCATGACGATCGACTCCTATACAGTTCGGGAGAGGAGCGCAAATACCCTCGACCCATGGTGTTATTAGTATGTCTAAAACTATCCACTGCAACTGCGATCGACAATAGAACATTATTCAGTCATACAGTATGTGGATTGTAAAAATCGATACTATTCCACAGGTTACGGTTATCATAAACACATTACCCATAATACCGAAAAGGTAAGGTTTAAATATACCTCCGCATTAAATTCGATGGCCATAATATCGAACCACCAGAAGATAGAAAGTAGCCATTGATGCCCTGGCTGAGTGCTCAATCACGAAAAAGTGACAGTAACGGGTATCGAGTCTGAAAAGCGGGCACAACGGATCTACCGACGCCCGGCCATCCATCGACGCCCCATTTCGGTCGATACAGTGTGATACTGGTATTCGCGCCGAGGCCGTTGCGAAGTGCACGCTAGATGAGCCCCAGAATTCGGGGTCACAGAACCTGACTTCGGTGGCAGAGACGCTGCACATGCGCATGGGCGTGTGGCGTGGTGATCTGTGCGGAAGAGCGGGCAGAGGGGGCACGGCATTGAGGGGCGCCGTGCCCAGATCGAGAGGGGATCGATAGGGTGAGGGTGCGACCGGCACCCTCACGAGGTGACGGGTTACTTCTCTTGCTTCTTCTTCTTTTTGAAGCCGCCCTCGGGCTTGTCGAACTTCTTGCCGCCCTTACCCCCCTCCTTACTGAACTTCTTGTCGCCGAACTTCTTCTTGTGGAACGGCTTGGGCCCACCACGGTCGTCACGGCGGCCATAGCTCACCTCACCATCGTGCACCTCAATGAGCAGGGGGCGATTGAACACCTTCACCTCGCGCAGGTGGCGCAGCAGCTGCGGCGGTAGGGAGTCGGGCAGCTCGACGGTGGTGTGATCGAAGTTGACGCGGATACGACCAATCTGTGCGCTCTTGATACCGATCTCGTTGGCGATGGCACCGACGATGTGCTTGGGCTCGACACCATCGCGGGCACCGACGCTCAGGCGGTAGGTGGTCATCGGCTCTTCGTTGCGCGGGCCGCGCTCGGGGCGATCACCGCCGCGCTCGTCGCGCTCGTCACGCATGGGACGCTCGACGACATCGGGCATGTCGGCCTCGCTGAGGAGCAGCGGCTGCTCCTGCTGGGCGAGCATTGCCAGGGCGGCGGCGATGTCGAGCAGCTCGGCCTCTTCGTCGTGCTGGAAGCTGTCGACCAGACCGCGGAAGAAGTCGAGGTCAGCGCTGGCCAGGGTGTGGGCGATACGCTCACGGAAACGCTCCACACGACGGGTGTTGACCTCGTCGCGGGTCGGCATGGACATGGGCTCGATGGGCTGACGGGTGGCCTGCTCGATGGAGCGCAGCATGCGCTTCTCGCGCGGGGCGACGAAGAGGATCGCCTCACCGTTGCGCCCGGCGCGCCCGGTGCGGCCGATGCGGTGGACATAGGCCTCGGTGTCGTAGGGGATATCGTAGTTGATCACGTGGCTGATGCGTGACACATCAAGGCCACGGGCGGCCACATCGGTGGCGACGATGATGTCGAGGTCACCGCTCTTCACCCGCTCGACCACCTTCTCGCGCAGCGCCTGGGGCAGGTCGCCATTGAGTGCGGCGGCGGCATAACCACGCGCCTCAAGCTTCTCGGCGACCTCATCGGTGGCACTCTTGGTGCGCACGAAGACGATGGCGGCATCGCACGGCTCCACCTCCAACAGGCGGGTCAGGGCATCGAGCTTGTGCAGGCCGCTGACCAACCAGTAGCGCTGGTGAATGGAGAGCGAGGTGGAGGTCTTGGCGGCGATCTTCACCTCGACCGGCTCGCGCAGATACTGTTCGGCGATGCGCCGCACCGGCCCGGGCATGGTGGCGGAGAAGAGCGCCACCTGACGATCGGCGGGGGTCTGGGCGATGATCCAATCGACCTCGTCGATAAAGCCCATGCGCAGCATCTCGTCCGCCTCGTCGAGCACCACGGCGCGCAGCGCATGGGTCTCCAGGGTCCCGCGGCGCAGGTGGTCTGCGACGCGCCCAGGGGTACCGACGACCACGTGCACACCGCGCTTCAGTTGCGTCAGCTGCTGGCCCATGCCCTGGCCACCATAGATAGGCAGCACATGGAAGCCAGAGAGGTGGCGGGCGTAACTCTGAAACGCCTCGGCCACCTGGATCGCCAGCTCGCGAGTCGGTGCGAGCACCAACACCTGAGGGGCGCGCTGGGTCAGCTCCACCTTCTGCAGCAGCGGCAGGGCGAAGGCAGCGGTCTTGCCGGTGCCGGTCTGCGCCTGACCGATGATGTCGCGTCCTTCGAGCAGAGGGGGGATTGCCGCCGCCTGGATCGGGGAGGGGGCCTCGTAGCCGGCCTCGTCGAGGGCCTGACGTAAGGGGGCGGAGAGGGCGAGTTGGTCGAAGGTGACGGGGGTGTCGGACATTCCTGGGTGATACCTGTGCTCTGGGGGAACCGCCACTGGGCGGCGGGCGGAAAACCGGGCATTATACGCTGCCCGTGCGGGCAATACCCGAACTATTTTAGACCCCACTTATACTTCTGCCACTGGAGTGCCCGCATGCTCGCCTATCGCCACGCCTTTCACGCCGGCAACCCCGGCGACTGCCTGAAGCACGCCCTACTGGTACAACTCCTCAAGGCGATGGGCAAAAAGGATAAGCCCTTCCTCTATCTGGAGAGTCACGCCGCCGCCGGCCTCTTCGACCTCGACGACCCGCAGGCGCAAAAGACCGGCGAGTATATGGAGGGGATCGCCCGGCTGATGGCCCTCCCCTCCCCCTCGCAGGCCCTGGCGGACTACCTCGACCAGGTACGCGCCCTCAACCCCGATGGCCAGCTTCGCCACTACCCCGGCTCACCCTGGCTGGCCAAGCAGCTGACCCGCGCCCAGGACCGCCTCGCCCTGTGCGAGCTGCACCCGAACGAGTTCCCCCTGCTCCAGGCGAACATGCGCGACGACCGACGCGTGCAGCTACACCAGCGTGACGGCCTGGAGGCAGTGCGCTCCCTACTCCCTGCCAGCGAGAAGCGCGCCCTGGTGCATATCGACCCCGCCTACGAGATCAAGGACGAGTACGCCCATGTGGCCAAGAGCCTGCGCGAGGCCTATCGGCGCATGCGTGGGGCGGTCTTCGGCATCTGGTATCCGCTACTCGCCAACCGCCCTGTCGAACCCTTTCTCAACGGTCTAGCCGCCAGTGGTGCCGCGCCGATCCTGCGCGTCGAACTGAGCGTGCGGGGGCGCACATCCGGGATGTACGGTAGCGGCGTGGCGGTGGTCAATCCGCCCTGGGGCTTCGTCGAGACCGCTGGCACGCTGGTGCAAGAGCTGCATGCTGCGTTGTCCGGGCCGGGTGGGGAGTACCTGTGTGATTGGCTGGTGCCCGAGGGCGGAAATGGGGATTAACCACGAAGGTCACGAAGAGCACGAAGGATTGCTTTCTTAATTCCCCAAGCTCGCCGTCATTGCAGGCCACGCGCGTTCAACTGGGACAGGAGTCAATTGGCAAGCGTTGCCCTACCTCACCAAATTCCGTCGTGCTCTTCGTACCCTTCGTGGTAAATCTTATTCAGTACTAGTATCCAGGCTCCGCGTCACTTCCATTGAGTTAAGGTGAACCCACGGCTAGGCACTTTGGAGTACACGCCTTGGCGTGTGAGGCCTCGGTCACACCACCCGGTGCGCAGTGCCCGCCCGGCCAGGCTTAACTTAACGGCAGTGAGCCTCTGCCTGGATACCTCTCCCAAGGCCCTGCCGTGAGGCTGGCAACGCAGCACACCCATGGCACTCCGCCATGCTGGCAAGACCACCACGACCTCACCTCCCCACTTCGTGCTCTTCGGGCCCTTCGTGGTTAACCCTCTTCCCCACCACCCTCGCGCGGCAGCAAGAACGAGATCCCCCCAGCCAGAACCAGCATGATGGCACTGCCCCACAGGCACCCGACCAACCCCTGCTGCTGATAGAGCCAGCCCGAGAGCAGCGTACCCACCAGACGCCCACCGGCGTTGGCCATGTAGTAGAAGCCGACATTGAGCGCCACCTTGTCGTGGTCGGACCAAGCAAGGATGAGGTAGGAGTGGAGCGAGGAGTTGACGGCAAACACCAGGCCGAAGAGTGCCAAGCCCCCCACCACGACCCAGGCGGGGTCCCACGCCTGCGCGAGCCCCATGGCAATAGCCGCAGGCACCACGGCGAGCAGGAGGACCCAATTGCGCGCACTGCCACCGTCCGGCGCGTGGCCCGCACTACGCAGCAGGCGCGGGGTGAAGGCCTGCACGAAGCCGTAGCCGATCACCCACAGCGCCATGAAGCCGCCCACCTCGGTGAAGCTCCAACCCAGCACCTCGTAGAGCCAGACCGGCAGGCCGACCACGAACCAGATATCCCGCGCACCAAAGAGGAAGAAGCGTGCCGCCGCCAACTGGTTGATGGCGGGGATGTTGGAGAAGACTGCCGTGAACTTCGGCCTGCTCTTCATCTGCCCTACCCCACTGGGCAGCAGCGCCGCAGTCACCAGCAGCACAGCGAGCAGCGCACCGGCGAGCAGCGCCAACGCCCCACGAAAGCCGAGCCACTCCAGCAGCAGCGCACCGAGGAAGAAGCCCGCCCCCTTGAGCGCGTTCTTCGAGCCCGTCAGCGCCGCCACCCAACCAAACAGCCGCGACTCCCCCTCCAGCCCCTCCCCGGCGATCGCCTTCACCGACGCCTTGGCGGACATCTTGTTGAGGTCTTTGGCGATGCCCGAGAGCGCCTGCGCCGCCATCACATAGGGCACCGAGAGCCAGGCATCCGGCAGCGTGAGCATCGCCAACGCCACCACCTGCATGCCCATGCCGATGTGCATGGTCAGGTTGAGGCCGATGCGCGCCCCCAGCCAGCCCCCGACTAGGTTGGTGACGATGCCGAAGAACTCGTAGAAGAGGAACAGCATCGCCACCTCGAACGGCGAGTAGCCGAGCAGGTGGAAGTAGAGCACCACCAACATGCGGATGGCACCGTCGGTGAGGGTGAAGGCCCAGTAGCCGCTGGTGACGACGAGATAGTTGCGTAGGGTGGGGTTCATGCGGTGGCTTTGTTCAGGTGATAGTCACGCAATAAGAGAAACAGGGGCAGACCCAGGGAGACGCCGACGCCACAGGTGGCCAGGGTCGGCAGCCAGAGGCGTGGCATACCGAGGCGCCGCCCCTCGACCCAGATGAAGGCAATCAGCACCAGTGCCGAGACCAGCACATCGAGCCAGGCGAATGCGGCGATGCGGCTGGTCGCTGCCTGCTCTAGCAACAGCAGCGGGTCGAGGCCGTGCTGCATCAGCCAGGGGATAAACTGACTGAACGGCAGCAACGTACCAAGTAGGCACATGAGGATTAGGAAGGGACGCATCCTTGGCTCCTTGTGGTTGGGTTAATCCTAAGGGTTGGGCTCGTCGATCTGATAGAGCCGATGGCTGGCGTGGCTCACCTCTGGTTGCAGGGTGACATGGTCGATGTGGAAGCGGTTGGCGAGTATCCCCTGGGCACGCGGCAGGATTAGCGGCCAGTGGTGCAGGTCGTCGATGGCCAGGTGGGCGGTCATCGCCATACGCTCGCCGGAGAGCTGCCAGATGTGCAGGTCGTGCACCTCCTCCACGCCCTCGATAGTGAGCAGCGCCTGCCCCACATCGTGAAAGCGCAGGCCGAAGGGGACCCCATCGAGCAAAAGGTGGATCGTCTCGCGCAGTAGCCGCACGGCGGAGACCAGGATCAGCAGCACGATGAGCAACGAGAGCAGCGGGTCGATAGGGGTCCAGCCGGTGAGGCTGATGGCGATACCAGCGATGAGTGCGGCGACGGAACCGAGTAGGTCACCGAGCACATGCAGCAGCGCGGCGCGCACGTTGAGGTTGTGGCTATCGCGCGCCAGCAACCAGGCGACCACCAGGTTGATCACCAAGCCGACAAAGGCGACGCCCGTGACCACATGCCCATCCACCGGGCGCGGGTTGAGCAGGCGGTCGATGGCCGCCACGGCGATGCCGACGACGATGGCGAGCATGAAAAGTGCATTGAACAGCGCCGTGAGCAGCTCGGCGCGGCCAAGACCGTAGCTGTGCCGGTGCGAGGCTGGACGCAGGGCGAGCCAACCGGCGAAGGCGGCAAGACCGAGCGAGAAGCCATCGGTGAACATGTGCCCGGCGTCGCCTAACAGCGCCAAGGAGCCGGAGAACAGACCACTCACCGCCTCGACCAGGGCGAAGCCGAGGGTGAGCGCCAGGGCGATCAGCAGGGTGCGGCCACTCCCGGTGTGGTGGTGATGATGACCATGAGCGTGGTCGTGGTCGTGGTCGTGGTCGTGGTCGTGGTCGTGGTCGTGGTCGTGGTCGTGGTCGTGATGATGGCCCATCTCACCCCTCCTCAAGCGGCGGAAAGTCGCGCAGGCAGCACTGCCCACTGGGGTTATGGGTGGTGCAACGGCACCTTTCCAGGCGCGTCTGTTCAACGACGAAGGCGCGGACCTGTGGGTCGTGGGCCTCGCGGCGGCTGATGCCAAAGCAGTGGCAGAGGGTCACCTCCTCGGCCTCCGGCAGCTTGCTGGCCACGGGGTGGTGCAGTTGTGCGGCGAGATAGCGCTCAGCGCTGCCCGCAAAGTAGACCAGCTCGCAGCCGGGGTGGGGACAGTGGCCGTAACCCTCAGCCACCAGCTCGAAGCGCCAGGGCGCCTTGAGGTGAAACAGAAGGGTGTCGCGCCCCACCGCCAGAGCCCGACCGCCGCAAGCGGGACAGAGGAGCGGTTGACGCGGTTTTGCTTGGCAGCAGGTATCACTCATGGCGTTAGCCCCAGGTGGCCGTGTGATAGTCGGTAGAGTGTACTGGCTCCTTGGAGTACAGCGCTCGCGCTGTGCGTTTGGCATTCACAGCCCGAGTATTCTTCGCCAGTCCGTCACCCCTCACATCGCCCGAGCCACCTTGCGCGTCAGCTCCATCATGCGATTCACATAGCCCCACTCATTGTCGTACCAGGCGTAGATCTTCACCTGGGTACCGTCGATTACCATGGTGGAGAGGGCGTCGACGATGGAGGAGCGCGGGTCGTTCACATAGTCCACCGAGACCAGCGGGCGCTCCTCGTAGCCGAGTATGCCCTTCAGCTCACCCTCGGCGGCCTCACGGAAGTAGCCGTTGATCTCCTCCGCCGTCACCTCGCGTGCCGCCTCGAAGACGAAGTCGGTGAGCGAGGCGTTGAGCAGCGGCACGCGCACGGCGTGGCCGTTGAGCTTGCCGGTCAGCTCGGGGAAGATCTTGGTGATCGCCTTGGCCGAGCCGGTGGTGGTGGGGATCAGCGAGTTGCCGCAGGCGCGGGCGCGGCGCAGGTCCTTGTGGCCCTTGTCGACAATGGTCTGGGTGTTGGTGATGTCGTGGATGGTGGTCATGCAGCCGTGTTTGATGCCGACCTTTTCGTGCATCACCTTCACCACCGGGGCGAGGCAGTTGGTGGTGCAGGAGGCGGCGGTGATGAGGTGGTGCACCGCCGGGTCATAATCGCCATCGTTGATGCCGTAGACGATGTTGAGCGCGCCCTCAGTTGGCGCGGCGACCAACACCTTCTTCACCCCCTGGTCGAAGTAGGCTTGGAGCTTTTCAGGCTTTTTGTGGTGCTTGCCGGTCGCCTCGATGACGATGTCGCAGCCGGACCAGTCGGCACCCTCAATGGTCGGCGACTGGCTGTAGGCGGCGCTGTGACCATCGATGGTGATCACCTCACCCTCACCCGAGCACTCCGGCCCCCAGGTGCCGTGCACCGAGTCGAACTTGAGCAGGTGGGCCGAGCCCGCCGCGTCGGTGGCGATCTCGTTGACACGCGCAAGCTCCAGCTCCTCGCAGCCCCAACCGGCGCGCAGGCCGAGCCGTCCCATGCGGCCAAAGCCGTTAATCCCGAATCGCACTGCCACAGTCGCTTCTCCGTCTCTGTCGAATTGGAGTACAGCGCTCGCGCTGTACCTATGTAGATGGTTCAGTAGAAGCACAGCGCTAGCGCTGTACTCCATGGCGTCAGTCGTTGACCCAGCCGCGGACCTGATCAGGACCGGGCAGCCCACCGGCATGCACCAGCTTGCCGTCGACGACTACGCCGGGGGTGCTCATCACCCCCATGGCCATGATCTCGGCGATGTCGGTCACCTTCTCCAGCTTCACCTCCACGCCTGCCTGTTTGGCGGCGATCTCGATCAGGTTGTAGGTGGTGTCGCAGTTTTTGCAGCCGGTGCCGAGCACCTGGATGGTCTTCATGGCTTTTCCTTATATCGGGTTTGAGTGACAGTCAGGTGAGCAGGTTGAAACCCCACCCCACCAGGGTAAAGGCAACCGCCAGCACACCGGCATAGAGCGCCAGCGCGGGCCAGCGGATCACCTTGCGCAGGATCAGCATCTCGGGCAGTGAGAGTGCGGCGATGCTCATCATCAGCGCCAGGGTGGTACCGATGGCCACCCCCTTGGCGAGCATCGCCTCCGCCACAGGGATGACGCCGGTGGCGTTGGAGTAGAGCGGGATGCCGAGCAGTACGGCGCTGGGCACGCTCCACCACTCGCCGCCGCTAAGGTGGTCGCTGACCCACTGCTCCGGCACATAGCCGTGGAACAGCGCCCCCACCGCCACACCGGCCACCACCCACTTCCAGATGCGCCCGACGATCTCACGCACCTCGCCCATGGCGAACTGGTGGCGCCCACGCAGGCTGGTGTCGGGGCTCGGCAGCTGCATCTCGCCCATGCGGATCTTCCACACATACTCCTCGACCCAGCGCTCGGGCTTAAAGCGCTCCATCACCGCGCCACCGACGTAGGCGACGCTGAGCCCGGCGGCGACATAGAGCGCCGCCAGCTTCCAGCCGAGGATGCCGACGAGGATCGCCACCGCCACCTCGTTGATCATCGGGCTGGCGATGAGGAAGGAGAAGGTGACGCCTAGCGGGATGCCCGCCTCGACAAAGCCGATAAAGAGCGGCACCGACGAGCAGGAGCAGAACGGCGTCACCGCACCGAGCAGAATAGCCAGGGTGCGTGCGAGCCAGGTGGGCTTGTCGCGCACATAGTCGCGTACCCGCTCCACCGAGAGCAGCGCACGCAGCAGCCCCATGGCGTAGATGATCACCACCAGCAGGGTGAAGATCTTCGCCAGGTCCATCACCAGGAAGTGCAGCGTCTCACCCAGTGGCGTACCACGGCTGAGACCGGCGAGGTCGAGGACCAGGAGATCGGCGAGGGCGGTGAACATCGTGCGGCTCCTTAGAGGGCGTAGGCCTCATCGTAGGGCGCTTCGCCCTCGACCACCGGCAGGGTCAGCTCATTGCCCCAGTGCGACCAGCCACCGTTATAGAGGTGCACATCCTCATAGCCGAGGCTCTTGAGCTGCATCCAGGCGAGAGACATGCGAAAGCCGTCGTGGCAGTAGAGGTAGAGCGTTTTATCCTTCGGCACGTTGGCGTAGAGGGCGGCGACGCGCGCCTCGTCGTGCCACTTCTGGCTCTGCCCGTCGGTGCCGTCGAGGCTGACGATGTTGATCGCACCGGGGATGTGCCCGGCCTGGATGGCGTGGCGCACCACCTCGCCGGTATACATCGCGTGCGGCCGGGCGTCGATCAGCACGAACTGCTCATCCCGGCGCGAGACCACATCGTCGTAGACGTCGGTCCACTCGACCAGCACCCCCGCCTTGGCCGGTTGCAGGGTGACGTTACCGGGCTCGGGGGAGACCGCCTCGGTGGAGAGGTCGTTGAACGCGCTCCACTCGGTGGTGCCGCCCTGCATCACCTTCACGCGGCTCATATCGAAACCGTAGAGGTCGAGCATGAAGTAGAGGCGCGAGGCGAGGGCCGTCGAGGAGTCGTCGTAGATCACCAGGGTGGAGTCGTCGTTCACCCCCCAGCCACGCAAGCGCGCCTGGAACACCTCATGGGAGGGGAAGCGCATCAGCGGCACGCCGAAATTGTCGCCCAGGTCCTTGAAGCGCTGCACCTGCACCGCACCGGGGATGTGGCCGACGGTGAAGTAGCGGTGCGGGTGGTAGCGCACCTCTAGCAGCACAAGGCCGGGGTCGTCGATGTGCTCCTCCAGCCAGGCGGCGTCGACCAGGAAGTCACGCGCGGCCAGCGCAGGGAGCGAGAGGCAGAGGGTCAGGCAGAGAAGGATTAGGCGGGGCATGGTTCTACTCGTTGTGGGTTGTTGTTATCGATCTTCACTTTGCGGGCTTGGGGCAGGCCGCCGTGCCAAGAGAGTTGGCCAGGGCGGCGTTATCGCTGGCATAGGGCGCCTCGCCCCCCACCCCCTGCGCACTCACCCGCAGTAGTTCACGCACCCAGGGTGCCAGCCCCTGGCTGAGCCGATAGTGCACCCAGAGCCCCTCCTTGCGGTCGCTCACCAGCCCCACCTTGCGCAGCGCCGCCAGGTGGTGGGAGACCTTCGGCTGCGGCAGATCGAGGATGGCGGTCAGCTCACAGACGCAGCGTTCCTCACCGCCCTGCAACAGCAGGGCGAGGCGTAGGCGGGTGGGGTCGGCGAGGGCCTTGAAGAGGGTGGTGGGGTCCATGGGCTTATATCTATATGAATAGATATAGTCTACCGGCAGTGGCGCTCGCCTGCCAAGCCGTGAATGCGCGTGGGATTGCATCGGCCCTCTTCACACCACGCCAGGCGGAGGCAAAGCCGCCCACCCTCTAGCGTGAATGGTTGCCCTGGTACTTCTGCCGGACGGGGCTTGCAGCCCCGTCCGCATCGTTACTTGCAACGCACGGTCTCTAACTGGACTCGGTAGAGTGGATATCGGGTCGAACGGGTGTGAAACACCCGTCCGGCCAAGCTTAGCTTTGCGGCAGTGATTCAAAGCGGCCCATCCTCTAGCGTGAATGGTTGCCTTCGCCCTTACTAGCGGTATCATCCCTTAACGAAAAAGGAACAAGGGAGTTGTCGTTATGCCCGACCAGCCACCGCTACCGGAAACTTTCGACGTTTTCCTCTCACACAACAGCGCCGATAAGGTGGTGATCAGACAGATCAAACAGTTGTTGTGTCAGAGGGAGGTGACAGCCTGGCTGGATGAGGATGAGTTGCAACCTGGTCTGAACTGGATCCCCCTACTAGAGCAAGCCATTGCCGCCTGTAGCAGCGCAGGGGCATTCGTTGGTAGCAATGGTATTGGCCCGTGGGAGAACGAAGAGATACAAGCTCTACTGAGACAGGCGGTATCGAAGGGGATCCCGGTAATCCCTGTCCTGCTCCCGGGCGACTATGAGCAACCAAAGTTGCCGATGTTCCTCTCCAACCGCACCTATATCGACATGCGGGCAGGTCTCACTGATGGAGTGATCGAGCGCCTGATCTGGGGTATCACCGGAAAAAAACCGAAAGCCAAGGTCGAAAAGGTGATGGATAAATCACTCTTCATCGATCGCCTCCCCACCGTCAAAGGCGACTTCTTCGGTCGCGAGGCCGAGCTGCAACTACTGGACGACGCCCTCGCCGCCGTCTCCTGCGAAAACCCCGCCACCCCACCCACCCGCATCATCCAGTTCATCGCCGCAGGTGGCACGGGCAAGACCAAGCTGCTGCGCCACTGGCTCAACCAGCACGATGCGGAGCTGGGTAACCGCATCGTCTGGTCCTTCTACTCCCAGGGCAGCTCGGAGGACAAACAGGTCTCCGCCTCGCCGCTCTTCACCGAGGCCTTCAAACAACTGGGGCTCGACCCCGCCGCCTACGACACCGACGAGGCGCGCGCCGACGCCCTCGCCGAGCAGTTGGCCGCGCGCCGCTGCCTGCTGGTGCTGGACGGCCTGGAGCCGCTGCAGCACGGCGGCAAGGGGATGGACGGGCGGCTCAAGGAGCGCGCCATGGCCCGCCTGCTCACGCGCCTGGCCCATGGCCACAGCCACCTCTGCATCATCACCAGCCGCATCGAGGTGCACGACGTCGCCGACCGCCCCAACACCGTGCAACACCCCCTAGAGAACCTCACCACCGAGGATGGCGTGCAACTGCTCCACACCCTCGGCGCACAGGGCCCGCGCCAGGAGTTGGAACGAGCCGTGACCGAGGTGGAGGGGCACGCCCTCACCCTGCACCTGCTCGGCAACGCCGTGCGCACCTACCTGGAGGGCGACATCCGCAAGCGCGACACCCTCGACGCCCTGATCGACGACGCCGATGGCCCAGGCCGTCACGCCTTCAAGGTGATGCAGGGCTACCAGCGGTGGCTCACCGACGAGGCGAGCCAACCCCTGCCCGAACTGCGCCTGCTCTACCTGCTGGGGCTCTTCGACCACCCCATCGACACCGAGGTGCTGGAGCTGCTCTGGCAGGCGCAGATAGCGGGCCTCACCGACGCCATCCCCGAACGCGCCTGGCGGGTGGCCATCCGCGACCTGCAAGAGCAGCACCGCCTCCTCTCCGCGCACCCCACCCGCCCCGGCCTGCTCGACTGCCACCCCCTCATCCGCGAGTTCTTCGGTGGCCAGCTGCAACACCACCAGCCCGAGGCGTGGCGCACCGCCCACGAGCGGCTCTACGACTACTACCGCAACCTGCCGGAGAAGGAGCAGCCCGATACCCTGGAGGAGATGCAGCCACTGCTCACCGCCGTCGCCCACGGCTGCGCGGCGGGGCTGCACCAGCGCGCCTTTCACGAGGTCTACTGGCCGCGTGTCCGACGCGAAGGCGAGGCCTATATCGTCAAGAAACTCGGCGCCTTCAGCGATGACCTCGCCGCCGTGGCCCATTTCTTCACCACACCCTGGCACACCCCCGCCGCTGGTTTGGGGGAGGCGGAACAGGCTGGTGTGCTCAACTGGGCAGGCTACCGCCTGCGCGCCCTGGGGCGGCTGCGGGAGGCGCTGGAGCCGATGCAGGCGAGTGTCGATGTGCGCGTAAAGCAGAAAGAGTGGAAAGCTGCCGCCGTCAACGCCAGCAACCTCAGCGAACTGCAACTCGCCCTCGGCGAGGTGGCGGCGGCGGTCGAGAGCGGTCGACTCGCCGTGGAGTACGCGGACCGCTCCGGGGATGAGTCGTGGCGCAATATCAGTCGTACCACCCATGCCGACGCCCTGCACCAGGCCGGTGACCCCTCGGCGGCCCTGGCCCGCTTCCGTGAGGCGGAGGCGCAGCAGCGGGCACTCCAGCCCACCTACCCCCGCCTCTACTCCCTGCAAGGTTTCCAATACTGCGACCTGCTGCTGGCCCAGGGCGAGGGGGACGACGGTGGGTTTGGGGAGGTGCTGGAACGGGCGGAACAGACGCTGGAGTGGGCAATACAAAATCAGGCAGACCTGCTGACCATCGCCTTGGACCAACTCACCCTGGCCCGCGCCCACCTCCTGCGCGCCTTCACCCTCACCCCCGGCCCCTCTCCCCAAGGGGAGAGGGGAGCAGGGCCAGACCCCGCCGACCCCGAGGCCCTGTCCCAGGCCAAGAAGTGGTCCAAGCAGGCCGTCGCCGGACTTCGCGCGGCAGGTCAGCAACAATATCTACCCAACGGCCTCATCACCCAGGCCGCCCTCCAGCGTCTCACCGGTGAATACGAGCCAGCCCACCAGACCCTGCAAGAGGTCTTTGATATCGCCGAACCCGCCGGGATGCGCCTCCACCTCACCGACTACCACCTGGAGTCGGTGCGGCTGCGGCAGGCCCAGGGCGACCCCGAGGCGGCGCGCGACCACCTCGATCAGGCCGACCAGCTCATCCAGGACACCGGCTACCACCGCCGTGATGGTGAACTCGCTGCGCTGCGGGCGCAGCTCGCCTCCTTGTAGC
>QKED01000087.1 GCA_003252455.1 Gammaproteobacteria bacterium | reverse complement strand
ACTGGACACATCCATGCCTAGGCTTTGCCGACGCCGCTTGCTCCACTACGCCCTCGCGCTGCCGTTGTTCGGTTGCGGTAACGTCGGCCACCACCACCATCCGCTACGCCTGGGGAGCAATCTGTGGCTCGGCTACGAGACCCTCTATCTGGCCCGTGCCCAAGGGCGTCTGGACGAGCATCAGGTGCAGCTGGTGGAGATGCCCAACACCACTGACGTGATGCGCGCCCTGCGCGGTGGGGTGCTGGAGGCGGCCTGCCTCACCTTGGATGAGCTGTTGACCCTACTTGCCGAGGGGGTACCGCTACGCGTGGTGCTGGTGCTCGATGCCTCGCACGGGGCCGACGCGGTCTACGCCCGCCCCGAGGTGGGCGGACTGGTGGATCTATGGGGGCGGCGTATCGCGGTCGAACACAGTGCGGTGGGCAACCTGATGCTGCACGCGCTGCTCGAAGAGGCGCAGTTGGAGGTGGACGACGTGGAGCTGCTCCCCTCCACCCCCGAGCGGCACCTCCTCGACTACGCCGAGGGGCGCGCCGATGTGGTGGTCACCTATGAGCCGATGGCCAGTCAGTTGGCGGCCTTGGGGGCCCAGCGCCTGTTCGACTCCAGCCAACGCCCCGGCATGATCCTCGATGTGCTGGCGGTGCACCAAGAGGCGATCCGCCCCCACGCCACCGGGCTCAATACACTGATCCAGGCCCACCTCGCCTCCCTCGACCTGCTGCATCGCCGCCCCGAGCAGGCGCTGCCGGTGATCGCCCGGCGCCAACGCCTCAGCGAGTCACAGGTGGCCCGCGCCTACGAGGGTATCCAGCTGCAGGGGCGGGTGCAGAACCAGCACTGGCTACAGGGCGAACTGCTCGGCACCCTACACACGCTCGCCCAGCGCATGCGCGAGCAGGGTCTACTGACGTCATCGGTGCGCCTGGACGGCGTGCTCGAACCGCGCTTCATCCTCGGGGCCTGAAATGCCACCGCCACTGGTCACCCGCCCCCTCGGTCGCCTGCTGCTGCTCAGCCTGTTTCTGGTGGTCGGCCCGCTGTTCCTCCTCAACCACTGGTACGAACAACAGAACCATCACGCCACCTTCGTCGAGCGTGAGCACCTGAGTGCCATCCACCAGCGTGTCTACCACATACAAAACGCCCTGGAGCAGGACCTCACCAGCGTCCTCGGCCTGCCCGCCGCCGAGCGCGAGGTGGCCACCTGGGCCACGGATATCGACCTGCGTATCCTGCTGGTGCTGGATGCACGCAACCGCGTGCTGTTGGCCAACCGCTATGAGTGGCGCGACCTGCCGGTCTCCCAGGTGCTGCCCGACTTCGAGCCCGAGCGGCTCAGGCGCGTGCGCCAGAGCGGTAGTGCCGAGGTGTTTCTCGATCAGGGCGGTGATCGTGTGGTGGCCTACGCCCCGCTGATCGTCGGCCAAGACCCCGACACCCTGGAGCCGGTGCGTGGCGCGCTGCTGCTCATCTCCGGTCTCGACGAGGCGAAGCAGGCACTCTGGGCCGAGACCGCATCGCCCGAGGTGTGGCTGCGCTGGCTGGCCAGCTTTCTCGCCTTCGCCCTCCTCGTGGGGTGGATGGTGCGCCGTTGGGTGCTGCTGCCGCTGCAGCGCCTCGAATGGATGATCTCGCGGTTGGTGCTGGGGGATTACGGGGTTACCAGTCAGGTGCAGGGCAGTGGCGTATTGATGCGTCTGGCACAGCATTTCGACTCCCTCAGCCAGCGTCTGGCCGAGAGTCAGGCGGCACTGCTGCAGCATCAGGACGAGCTGGAGGCACTGGTGGCCCAGCGCACCAGTGCCCTCACCTCGACCAATCAGCGCCTGCGCTTCGTGCAGACCTCCATGGACCGCGCCCCGGTGGGCATCTGCTGGGTGCGTCCGCAGGACTCCGGTTTCGATTACGTCAACTGGCGCTTCTGCGAGCAGCTCGGCTACAGCCGCGAAGAGCTGATGGCGCGGCGTGTGATGGACATCGCCCCCGAGTTCCCGCAGATGGCCTGGGATTCACACCTAGCCCAGGCGCGTGGCCACGAGGTGATCGTGCTCGACACCTACGGTGTGCACAAACAGGGTCACACCCTGCCGGTGGAGGTGACCGTGCGCCTGGTGGCCAGTGACGAGGGGACCGAACGCCTGGTCGCCTTCGTCACCGACCTCACCCAGCGGCGTCGTGCCGAGTTGCAGCACCGCCTCAACGAGCAGCGTCTCAATGCCCTGTGGGAGCTCAACACTTTCGCCTCGACCCACGACGAGGTGGCGCTGATGCGTCACGCCGCGCAGCGTGTCGCCGCCTTCGCCGCAGTGGGCCACGTCTGGTTCACCCTCTACGGCGGGGACTCGGAGCAGTTGCACGCCTATGGCTGGTCCGAGGGGCACAGCTGGGAGCGAGACCTCACCGCCAGCTGCTCCCACTGCTGCGTGCCCGTGGGGCCGGTGGTGGCGGACTGGGACCAGGTGGCCGACAAGGTCGAGGCGTGTATCGACCTGCCCTTCGCGCTGGACGGGGGCGGCGGCTACAACCTGCCGGTCTACCACGGCCAGCAGATGCGCTTCATGCTGCACGTGCGCGGCGAGGGCTTCCCCGAAGAGAAGGTTGAACAGCTGCGCCTGCTGGCCCAGGAGCTGTGGTACATCATCCACCGTCGCCGCACCGAGGAGGCGTTGGTACAGGCACGCCACAGTGCCGAGGCGGCCAATCGCGCCAAGTCCGCCTTCCTGGCCAACATGAGCCACGAGCTGCGCACCCCCCTCAACGCCATGCTCGGCCACGCCCAGATCATGCAGAGCGCCGACACCCTGCCGGCGGGGATGCGCCGCAGTGTCGGCATCATCCAGCGCAGCGGCGACTACCTGCTCTCGCTGATCAACGACGTACTCGACCTGGCCAAGGTGGAGGCGGGACGTCTCGACCTCGACCCCGGTCCGTGTGACCTGCACGCCCTGCTGCGCGGGCTCGACGAGCTGTTTCGCATCCGCACTCAGGACAAGGGACTCGCCTTCGCCTACCAGCCCTCGCCGGGTCTGCCGCGGCGCGTGCTGGCCGACGAGCGGCGCCTGCGCCAGGTGTTGATGAACCTGCTCGGCAACGCGGTGAAGTTTACCTCGCAGGGCGAGGTGCGGCTGGAGGCGGGCTACTCCAATGGCCACCTGCAGTTGGCCGTGGTCGATACCGGCATCGGCCTCCCCGCCGACCGCCTGGCAGGGCTGTTCCAGCCCTTCCATCAAGAGGGCGATGTCGAGTACCGCAGCCAGGGCACCGGGCTCGGTCTGGCCATCAGCAAGAGCCTGGTGGAGCAGATGGGGGGCGAGATCGGAGTGGAGAGCCGCCTTGGCGTCGGCAGCCGCTTCGCCCTGAGCATCCCGCTACCGGTGATCGACGCGCCGGGCGGCGGGGCCGTGCACGCACCTGGTCACCTCGGCCAGCGCTACCGGCGCACCGATGGCGGCACGGTCCCCCTGCGCATACTGTTGGTGGACGACGTGGCCGACAACCGCGACGTGCTGCGCGGCCTGCTCACCCCCCTGGGCTTCGAGGTGCTGGAGGTGGCGGGGGGCGAGGCGGCGCTGGCACTGCTCGCCGAGGAGTCGGTCGACCTGGTGCTGATGGACCTGGTGATGCCCGGTATCAACGGGCTGGAGAGCACCCGACGCATCCTCGCCCTGCCCGGGCTCGCCTCGCTGCCGATCATCGCCTGTTCCGCCAGTGCCTTCGACGAGGACCGCGCCAACAGTGCCGCCGCCGGGTGTGTCGCCCATCTGGCCAAACCGGTGCAGCGCGAACTGCTGCAGGTGCTGCTCGCCGACCATCTGCCGCTGCGCTGGTTGGCGCAAGGGGACGGTGATAGCGAGGCAGAGGAGGTCGGGGTGCCGTGCCGTGGCGACGCCGAGCCGGAGGCGACCCTCGACCTCGACGACGAGGAGCGCGAGGTGTTGTTGGCGCTGGTCCAGCGCGGGCGCATCCTGGAGCTGCGCAAGCGCGTCGAGCGACTGCCGCAGGCCGAGTGTGGGCCGCTACTGGAGCTGCGCGAGGCGGTGGCACGCTTCGATCTCAAGGCGGTGCGCCGCCTGCTGGAGGGCTAGGGGCGTGGCGGCGTCAGCGCACGGCGTCGGCCGGTAGACTGCGCTCTGCGGGCAGGCAGAGGCGCACCTCGGTGCCCTCGCCGGGACGGCTCTGGAATCGGATCTCGCCCCCATGCAGGGTGACGATGATGTGTGCCAGGCTCAGCCCCATGCCCAGTCCGCCATAGCGCCGTGAGAGCCCCCCGTCACCCTGTTTGAACAGGGTGAAGGCGGCCTGCTGTACCTCCTCGCTCATGCCGATGCCGGTATCGCGCACGTAGATGTCGACGCCGCCATCCTCACGTCGGTCACAGCTCAGCGTGACCCGCCCCTGGGCCGGGGTGAACTTCACCGCGTTGTCGATGATGTGCCGTAGCGCCTGACGCAGACGGTCGGTGTCGCCGAACTGGGTCGGTAGGCGCTCCAGGGGTGGCTCTAGTGCCATCGACACGCCATGCTGGCGCGCCTCGGGCAGCAGTTGGATGTAGGCGAGTTGGAGCAGTTCACAGGGGCGGAAGTGGGTCTCGTTGAGCGCCAAGCGCCCCTGCACCGAGCTGCTGATGTCGATGATGTCGTCGACCATATAGAGCAGGTGCTTGCCACTCTTGAGGACCTGCGCCACATAGGGGAGCAGGTCGCGCCTCGGTCCCGCCTCGCCATCCTCCTGCTGTAGCTCGGTGTGCAGGACCTGCGCAAAGCCGAGGATCGCGTTGAGCGGGGTCTTCAGCTCGTGGCTCATGGCGGTGAGGAACTCGCGCTTGGCCACCTCCGCCACCTCACTGCGCCGCTTCGCCTCCTCCAGTTGTTGGATGTTGTGCTGCAGTTGCTGGTTGGCCTCGCGCAGTTGCGCCTCCATCTCGCGGCGCTTGAGGGCGTTGTCGCGAAACACCTCCATCGCCGCACCGAGGTGGGCCAACTCCTGGCTGTGTTCCGGCGTCGGCATGCTCACCTCGGTGCGCCCCTCGGCCAACTCGCTCATGGCCCGGGTCATCTGCTTGATCGGTCGGGTGAAGCGGTGGGCCAAGTAGAGGCTCGCGAGGAGCATGCCGAGCAGGGTGGTGGCACCGATGCTAAAGAGCGCCAAGTTGACCGCCTCGCGCACCTCCGTGCCCATGTTGTCGATCAGGTCGCGCACACGCAGCAGGTCGGTGCGTGGCTGGCCGACACAGTTGAGGTTCAGCGCCACACCCTCCGGGCTGAGCAACTGCCAGCAGTTGAGTCGATAGGTCTGATCGCGGGTGTGATAGTCCAGCTCGAAGGTGCGCGCGTCGTCGGGCAGGTGGGCGAGCTGCGCAGGCGCCAGGGGGGGCAGCGCCTCACGGATGCCGATGCTCAGGTGCGGCTGACCGTCGATGAAGTCGAGGTAGCGGGCGTTGGAGAGCTGTGCCGCATGCGCCAAGGCGTCGCGCCGATGGCGCAGGTCGACACCGGCAAGCAGCCAGCCGATCGGTTCGCCGTAGGGGTTGAGCACCTTGTGGGCACTCACCGGTCCTAGACTCACCGGTGCGGGCTGCGGCGCCGCTTCGCCCCGCTCGGCCAGGAGCTGCAGCGGCAGAAACGGCGTGTCGAAGCGCTCGAAACCCGCGTAGAGCTGTGTGTGGTGGGGGTCCTGATCGTGCAGTTGCGCCTGTATCTGCTGCAAGAAGGGGCTGGCGGCGAGCGCTTGGGCGAGGGCGTAGTCGTCCACCTCGCCCGGCGAGGTGGCCAGCAGTTGGCCATCCAGGTCCAGCACCAGGGCGAAGTCGAGCCCGTTGGTCTCGGTGAAGTGGCGCAGCAGCAGTTGCAGCGGCTCGGCCTGACTCTTGCCGACGAAGGCGATGAAGTCGGCACGGGTCGAGAGGCGTCGTCCGGCGGTGGTCACCGCCTCCAGGATCCCGCTCAAGGCGTCGCGCAGGGTGTTCTCGTTGTTCTGCATGTGCAGCCGTGCATCCTGGCGTAGTACCTCGTCGATGAAGCCCATCTGCCGCGTCTGGCTGCTCTCCAAGAGGTACCAGATGGCCAGGGCCGAGAGACACAGGGCGCCGAGGATGAGCGGCACGAAGGTGAACATGAGGCGCGCGCGCAGCGGCAGCATCGGGGACTCCGGCACTCAGAGGATGGGGATGGCGTGGGCGGCGCGGATGGTCGCCTGGCCCGCGTCGGAGTGGATGAAGTCGAGCCATGCCTCCAGCAGGGGCGGCGCCGCGCCTGGGGGGGTGATGATCGCCAATACGCCGTAGCTCGGGTAGGTGTCCGCCTCCGGCGCCTGGTCGTCGATACGCAGGACGCGTACCGAGGTACCGAGTGTATCGGCCAGGGGCCCGAAGCCGATGGCACCACTCACCTCGGCCACCTCCGCCATGGTCTGCTGGGTGGAGGTGGTGGTCTTGGAGAAGGGCAGGATCGCGATCTCGGCAAAGCCTGGGAAGGTGGCGCGTAGATTGGTCAGCGAACTGTCGCCCTCCTCGCGGCGCACCACGCGGATCTTCCCCGCTGCCGCGCCCACCTCGGCCCAATCGCCGATCGCGCCGCTGTAGATCCCCAGCACCTGCTGGCGCGTGAGCCCCTCCAGCGACACGCTCTGGTTGACGAAGAAGACCACCGGGAAGCGGAACAGGGGTCGATAGGTCAGCGCATAGTGCGCCTCGCGCGGTTTGAGCGTGCGTGCCACGCGCCCCACCGCCGCATGGCCCGAGCCGACCGCCTTGATCCCCCCCGAGGAGCCGATGCTCTCCGGGATCAGCAGCTGATGCTCCGGGTGGCGCTGCATGAAGGCGCTGGCCAGGGCCTGCAACACCGACATACCGTCACCGGTGCCGACGACCTCCAGGGTGTCGGCCTGCGCCCCCGCATGGGCACACAGTATCGTGGAGAGGAGCAGCAGGAGGAGCGGGTGACGCATGGAGAAAATCTCAGTAAAAATAACAGATTAGGTCTGTTTGAGTGAGGGGTGGCGAGAAAATCCTCTCACGTCAGCGTCAGCCAAGCAACAGCGCCGATGTAGGATAGACCCTGCGTGATACAGCGCACCGCACGGATGTTGGATGGGCGTGGGGGGGAGGGGGGATGTGGCCGGTGAGGCCCGCGCACTCAATGTGTGCGGTGCGTGGTGCGCGTTGTGGCAAACTCGACAAGGGGTGGTGTGGATGTGTGACCGGGATGGCACTAATGCGCCGATCGTCGACTGGCCCCGGCCTTGCTATGCACCAAATAAGTGGACCCGAGTGATCGGCCAGGGGACGGCCCGTGTGCCCGCAAGAGGTGACCCCGATGCAACCCGACTTCGCCCGTACCCGACTCGACCCCCTGAGTGAGCCCGACCTGCACTTTCTGCTCGCGCAGATGCCGGGTCAGGCGCACGACTTCGCCGAGGTGGCCGGCCTGCTCGCCGCCTTCCCCTCCACCGTCGAGTCGATGCTCTCCAGCGCCCGTGTGTTCGACGCGATCCAAGACCCGCGTGCGCAGATCCTCACCATCTCGCCGTTCCTCTACTTCAACGTGTTGCTTCGCCATGCCCTCGACGACGCGCGTGGGCGTCCGGAGCGGCGGGTGATCAACTACCTGGCCAACCTCCTCGCGCTGTTTCTGCACGGCGACCGCGCCCTGCGCGCCGACCCCGAGCAGCCCACCCGCTACCGCTACATGGTCGAGCTGCTGGCGGCGCTGGAGGCGGCCCCCGAACCGCGCAAGTTCATCCTGCGCGCGCATATCGGCAACTACGCCCTGTGGCTCACCGGGATGCAGGGGGAGTGGTTGGAGCAGCGCCACCGCTATGGGCGCCGCGCGGTCGCGCCGGAGTACTACGCAGAGCTGGGCCAGGGGCACTTCCATCAGGCGGCGCGCGACCCCGAGGCGTTGCGCCTCGGGTTGGAGGATGTCTTCATGCGTCTGGCGCTGCTGTTCGACTACTACCGCGCGGGGCTTAGGCGTATGCGCGGGGAGTGGATGGCGGGGTGAGAGGGCCTCGCGCCCGCACGGCGTTCAGCCGCCGAGCTGGGCCAGCCGCTCCTTGGACGGCGCAAAGAAGTAGCCCCCACTCACCGCCTGGGTGAACTGCATCAGGTGGTCGGAGAGGCCGTCGTCGCCCTGGCCGAACATGCGCGCGAGCATCTTCTGGAAGATGCTCAGGTCCTTCGCGTAGGCGATGAAGAAGAGCCCGGCGTCGCCGCTGGCGCTGCCGTAGGGGAGGCTGTGGCGGACGATCTCCAGCTCCTCGCCATCCTCCTCGATCACCACGCGGGCGATGTGGGCGGTGGGCGGCTTTATCTCGTCGTCCAGCTCGACGCTGTCGGGCTTGCTGCGGCCGATGATCCCCTCCTGCTCGTGCTCTGCGAGGCGCTCCCAGTCGTGCAGTTTGTGCACGTAGCGCTGGGCGATGACGTAGCTACCGCCAGCGAACTCCGGGTCCTCGTCGCCGATGAGGGCCGCCTCGGCGCGCTCCTCCTCGCCCTCGGGGTTCTCGGTGCCGTCGATGAAGCCGGTGAGGTCGCGGGCGTCGAGGTACATGAAGCCGTGGGTCTCGTCGGCCTTGGCGATAAAGGGGCGCAGTGGCTCGATGAAGGCGCGGGCGCACCTGAAGTTGAGGTCGGCACGGGCGCCGTGCAGGTGCAACTGCAGGTCACCGCCGGTGGCCGGGGCGCTGAGGGCGCCGCTGCCGAGGGTGACGAAGGGGGTCAGTGTGGTGGGGCGCTGGGGGCTCAGGCGCCCCCACATCTCGGCGCCGAAGGCGAGGCTGCCGACCAGATGGGCGTCCGGGTCGAGGGCCGCCTGTGTCTCTACCAGGGCGCTGAAGCCAGCGGCGGCGGCGCGTACGGCGCGCAGCGCCTCGTCACCCGCCTGCAGATGCAGGGTGAGAAACAGGGCGTGGGGTGAGACGGGGGGGAGGATGGCGCTTTGTGGGGTGGGCATGGTCACTCCTGTTCGGTACCTGAGACGATGGGGTCGAGTATAACGATAAAGTGCCACAGGCCGGGCGGGGCATCCCCGTCCGGCCTGTGGGCCTGGGTGGTCGGGTGCGGCTCAGCGCTGTTCGAGCCACGCCTCCAGGTCGGTGGAACCGCCGATGTGCTCGCCGTTGATGAACACCTGCGGGACCATGTCGGAGCCGCTCACCGCGCGCAGGGCACGCCCGGTGTAGTCCTGGTTCAGCACCAGCTCCTCGTACTTGATCCCGGCGTCGGCCAAGAGGCCCTTGGCCTTGGCGCAGAAGGGGCAGCCCTCGCGGCTCATCACCAGCACGTCGAGCGGGGCCTGGGTGCCGGGGGCGATGTAGTTGAGCATGGTGTCGGCGTCGGAGACCTCGTAGGGGTCGCCGGGGACGTTGGGCTCGATGAACATCTTGGCGATGACGCCGTCCTTCACCAGCATGGAGTAGCGCCAGGAGCGCTTGCCGAAGCCCAGCTCGTTCTTGTCGACCAGCATGCCCATGCCGTCGGTGAAGTCGCCGTTGCCGTCGGGCAGGAACTGGATGTTCTCCGCCTCTTGGTCCTTCTTCCACTCGTTCATGACGAAGGTGTCGTTGACCGAGACGCAGGCGATGGCGTCGACGCCGTGGGCGTAGAAGGTCTCGGCCAGCTCGTTGTAGCGCGGCACGTGGCTGCTGGAGCAGGTGGGGGTGAAGGCACCGGGTAGGGAGAAGACGATGACCGTCTTGCCGGCGAACACCTCTTCGGTGGTGAGGTCGACCCACTCGTGACCGACGCGGGTCTTGAAGGTGACGTTGGGGACTTTCTGGCCTTCGCGATTCTCGAACATGGCTGAGCGCTCCTAGAGTTTGCGTGTGTGTAGTGATTGAGGTGGTTCGGGCGGGGCGTTGTGCCGCGCTGTGGAGGTGAAGATACCCCCGTCCGTTCGATAGCGGAAATTGTTTGATCTGATTAGGGCGATAGTCGATACCTATCTATTGGCCGCTACGCCTCCAGTAATCGGCGTACGCGGCGCAGGTCGAGCTGTTGGGCCGCCTGTTGCAGGGGTTCCAGGGCCAGCTCCGGATGGCTCGTGCTCAACTCGCGTAGCCGTGCGCGCAGTGGCTGTACGCGCCCGGTGCGTACCAGTTCGAGCAGCTCCTGACGCAGTGCGTCGGGTAGGGCGATGGGGCTCACCTCGGCCTCGATCGGGGGCTCGCTGTGGCGTTCGCGTACCCCCTCTAGCGGGAGTTCGATGATGAAGCGGCTGCCGCCGTGGTGCTGTGGGTCGAGGCGCAGCTCGCCGCCCATCAACTGGACCAGGTCGTGGCTCAGGGCCAGCCCCACCCGTTCACCCTGGCGCAGCTCCGTGGCCCCACCCGCGCTCTGCACGCCACGGGTGTCGCTCACTTCGAACAGGATGTGTTCACCGTAGAGGGCCGGGGCGCGGTGGGTGGCGAGGCGCACCTGACCGGATTCGGTCTGGTTGATGGCGTTGCCGAGTAGGGTGCCGAGGACCTGGCGCAGGCGGCGCGCGTCGAGGCGCAGGATGGCCGGCAGGTCGCTGGCCGCGTCGTTGACGAAGGTGAGCCCCTGCGCCTTGGCCAGGCTGCCGTAGAGCTCCGTCAGGGCGTGGAGCAGGCGTGCCAGGTCGCAGTCCACCGGGTCGATGGTCAGCTCGCCGCTCTCCATGCGTGTGAGGTCGAGGATGTCGTTGATCAGGGTCAGCAGGTGGTCGCCGCTACGCAGGATGATGTCGACCCGCCCGAGCGGTTCGGCGTGGCTGTCGAGGTCGCGACGCAGCTGCTGGGCGTGGCCGAGGATGGCGTTGAGCGGGGTGCGCAGTTCGTGACTCATGGCGGCGAGGAAGGCGCTCTTGGCGCGGTCGGCACGCTCGGCGCGCTCCTTGGCCTGACGCAGGTTCTCGGTGAGGCTGCGCAGCTCGGTGATGTCGTGCATCACCGCCACGTAGTGGGTGGTGGTGCCGTCGACGATGAGTGGGGCGATCTGCGCGCGCTGCACACTGTGGCTGCCGTCCTTGCGCCGGTTGATGAACTCGCCGTCCCAGCTCTTGCCGGCGGTGAGGTGGTGCCACAGGTCGCTGTAGGTGGTGGCCGGGGTGAGGCCCGATTGCAGCAGCGCGGGGGTCTTGCCCAGTACCTCGGCGTGGTCGTACCCGGTGCTGTGGCAGAAGGTGGTGTTGACGTACTCGATGTGACCGTCGAGGTCGGTAATGAGCACGCTCACCGGGCTCTGCTCCACCGCCAGGGAGAGTTGGTGGATTTGCAGCTCGCGCGCCTTGCGTTGGGTCAGGTCGCTGAACACCGCGACGAAGCGGATCCCCTCGTCGCCGGGGGCCTTGGGCAGACGGCTGATGCGCAGCCACTCCTGCACCAGGTGGCCATCCTTGTGTCGGTTGATGATCTCGCCGCTCCAGCTCCCCTGACTCTCCAGGGTGCGCCAGAGCTGGGCGTAGAAGGGTTGACCGTGGTGGCCGGAGGAGAGCATGCGTGGGTTTTGTCCCTGCACCTCCTCCTGGGTGTAGCCGGTGATCGCGCTGAAGGCGGGGTTGATCAGCAGGATCTGGTTGTCGTCGTCGGTGACCATCACCCCCTCGGTGCTGGTCTCGTAGACCTTGGCGGCGAGGCGGGTCTGGTAGCGCGCACGCGCCTCGCGCAGGTTGGCGCGGCGCAGCAGTAACGCGCCGAGTAGCCCGCCGAGCAACAGTAGCAGCATCACCAGCACCGTCTTGGTGGTGATATCTCGTGCCTCCTCGCTCCAGGCGGCGAGCACCCGGTCACGACGGAGGTGCACCAACACCAGCAGTGGGTAGTCGCGCGAGGCGCGCAGCGAGCTGAGTACCGCCTCGCCCGCGTGGCGCTGCTCCAGGGTGATGTAGGCCTGCATGTCGGGGTCGAAGCCCTCGGGCAGGCGGTGTAGGCCGCCGCTCCCCTCGCGGCTGTCGCTGGTGATGAGCAGGCGGCGGTCGTAGCGCAGCAGGTCGACCGCGCCCTCCTCTTCGGCCAGGCTGGCGAGGAAGTAGTTGAGAAAGAGGTCGGGGTTGAGCGCGGCCACGGCGCGCCGCTGGCCGTCGGCGGAGGTGAAGAGTACCGGTATGAAGCTGCGCTGGCGTGGGTCGGCAGGGGCCCCGGGGGTGGTGCGTCGCGATTGGTAGAAGTCGCGCCCCTCGAAGGGGACGCCGATGCGTAGCTGATCGCGCCCCGGCAGGGGCCCGGGCAGCAGCGGCTCCAGGTCGGGGTCGAGGCCGATGTTGCGTGGTTCCGAGGAGCGGTAGATACGCCCCTGGGCATCGAGCAGCGAGAGTGAGCGGATGAGCGGCGTGCGCTGCAACTGTTGGCGTAACACCTCGTCGTTGAGGCGTCCTGCGGGCGGCGCCTCGGTATCGAATTGCACGGTCTGCGCCAGACTCAGCCCGACCAGGTTGAGGCTGTGGGTGACGAACGACTCCATCAGGCGTGCCTGCATGGCGCTGATCGCCAGGTGCTTGTTCAGTTCGGCGCTACGCAGTTTCTGCAGGGTGAAGAGGGTGCCGCCGCCGATCAGCGCCAGCAGTCCGAGCATCAGCGCCAGCAGCAGCGTGTGGCCACGCCGCAGGAGGGTGTCGGCCAGATCCATCGTCAGTCGAGGTGCAGGATCGGTTCTAGCTGGTGGCGCTTGGCGGCGGCCAGCAGACGACCGTCGTGTTTGACCTGCTGCACGAAGGCCTCGACGCGCTCGAACCAGCGGTCGTCACCCGGTTTTACCGCATAGGCGTAGGGGGTGCGCCGATAGACCCCCTCGGGCTTCACCAGTCGTGCCCAGTCGGTGGTGGCGAGCATCTTCAGGCTGTAGGGGTAGTCGGTCATGAAGACGTCGGCACGCCCCGATTCGACCTCCTGTTCGCGGGCAAAGGGGGTGTCGAGTACCTTCAGCTCGGCGTGTTGCAGCATCTCGCGCATCACCGGCTCGTGCAGCGTGCCCTTGGCCACCGCCACCACCACGCCGGGGCGGTCGATGTCGGACCACAGGCGGATGAGGCGATTTGAGCGGGTGGTGATGGCGTAGATGTCACTCTCCAGGTGTGGGCTGGTGAAGCGCAGGTGGGCGGTGCGCGTGGGGATCACGCCGATGCCGAACATGGCGATGTCGCAGTGGTCGTCGAGCAGGTCGGGGATCAGCTTGGCGAAGGAGCTCTCGACGAAGCGTACCTGTACACCCAGGTCCTTGCCCAGGGCATAGGCCATATCGATGTCGATACCCATCAGCTCGTGGGTGCGCGGGCTGCGGTAGGAGATGCCGTAGTAGTCGGGCCAGACGCAGACACGCACCTCGCCACTCGCCTCGACCCGGCTCAGGTGGTCCGGCCCCGTTTCGCCGTGAGCGGTCCCGAGCGGCAGGAGGGCGAGGAGCAGGAGAGCGAGGCGGAGTAGCGGTGACATACAGGGCTCCCGTGTGGCGGCAGGTGACCCCCGCAAGGGGGCGTAGGGGTTATTCACTGGGTTCGACGGCGTCGGGCAGGGCGCTGAGCAGGGTGTGTACCAGGGCGTCGAGCGCCTCCGGGCGGGTGAAGCTGCGGCGATAGACCAGGCTCACCCGGCGCTGTGCCGCCTGTGCGGCGATGGGGCGTGCCACCACCCCCTGCTCGGCCAGCGCCGCCGGGCTCACCGCCAGGGCCGGGATCAGGGTGGTGCCGAAGCCGAGGCCGACCAGGCGTACCAGGGTCTCCAGGCTGGCGGCGCGCAGGTCACCTCGGTCCCCTTCGCGCAGGCCACCGGGGCCCCGGCAGAGGTCGAGCACCTGGTCGGCGAGGCAGTGGCCGTCGGCCAGCAGCAGCAGACCGTCGTGACTCAGGTGTGCCTCGGTGATCTCCGGCTCGGCGGCGAAGGGGGAGTCGGCGGCATGGGCAAACCAGAAGGGCTCGCGGTAGAGCGCCCGTGCGGCCAACTCCGGGTGTGGCTCGGGGGTGGCGAGGATGATCGCGTCCAGCTCATGATCGAGTAGGCGGCGCAGCAGGTTGGCGGTGATGTCCTCGTGCAGGATCAGTTGCATCTGCGGCAGTTCGTGACGCAGCGGGCCGAGGATGCGTGGTAGTAGGTAGGGGCTGATGGTGTGGATCGCCCCCACCTCCAGCACCCCGGCGAGGGGGTCGCCGTGGGCCTGGGCCAGGGTCTCGATCCCCTCCACCTCCTCCAAGACGCGGCGTGCCTGCTCGATGATGCGCTCCCCCGCCGGGGTCGGCACCACGTGGCGCTGGGTGCGCTCCAACAGGGTCACCCCCAGTTCCGCCTCCAGCTTCTTGATCTGGCCGCTGAGGGTCGGTTGACTGACAAAACACGCCTCCGCCGCCTTGCCGAAGTGGCGCAGGCGGGCCACGGTGACCAGATATTTGAGGTCGCGGATGTTCATGCCCGAATCATACTCCGGCTTTGACGTGGCGTCCTGAAAATTGCCGGGAGACTGAAAATATCAGGGTTTTCCCTGATCGATCGGGGTATGTGTGGGGACGGTGACGCAGTAAAACAGGGATTGCTGATGCGCCGTGGCGGTGCCCGTCACGGCGCGCGTGGGGGCACGGGGCTACTTCTCGGGTTGGCCCGGGACCGTGGTCAGCCCGAGGTTCTCCCACCCCTGTAGACCGCCGCGGTACCACTTGATCCGCTCTGCCGGGTAGCCGAACTTGAGCAGGGTGCGGATGTTGGCCGGGGATTGGCCACACCAGGGACCGTTGCAGAACATCACCAGGGTCTTCGCCCCGGAGAAGTCCCACAGCCCCTCCTGACTGCGAGCGCCGAAGCGCCCTTCGAGGATCTCGCTGATGCTGAAGGGGTCGGCCCCCCGCTGCGGGTTGAGCTCGTTCCAGGGGATGTTGACGCTACCGGGGATGGTGCCGCGCGCCACCCAGTCAGGGGTACGCGAGTCGATCACCAGGATGCGCTCATCGCCCGCCTCACGCCGCTGCAGGTAATCGAGCAGCTCCAACTCGCCGATGGTCTCCACCCCGGGGGCGAGCTGCATGGGTTGTACGCAGAAGGGGGGGCAGGGGCGCGAGGTGGCGGCATAGGCCTCGATGACATGGTTGCCCTGGTCCTGATTGCGTTGAATGGTCACCTTCTTTCCGGCGTGGGTCACCTCCACGCTGGCCAGCTCGGCGGTGATCTTCACCTCCAGCTCCTCGGCCGGCAGGGGGGCGGCGAGACTGAAGAGCAGGGCGGCAGGGAGGAGTGGGTGGGACATCTTCATAGGGGACTCCTTGGGTGTTCTTATGTTGTCGCGGCGTGTTCACCACAGCGGTGTGACCGGTGGACGGCGCGGGAGTTCGCCAGGTCGACTCCATGGTGCCTCCCGCCGGTTCGAGGCGCTAACCCACGCTCGCCCCGAGACGGACCGACACCTCCCGCGCCGCCTGCTGGATCAGCGGGATCCACGCCGCCTGACGCCGCTCGATGGGCGCCGAGACCGAGAGCCCGGCGACGAACTCGCCGCGCGCATCGCGCACCAGCACGCCGATGCAGCCGACTCCCTCCTCCGCCTCCTCATTGTCTAGTGCGTAGCCGTCGCGCACCCCCTGCTGCGCCTGCGGTTTGAGTTTCTCCAGGCTGTCGAGGGTGTGCACGGTGTAGGCGGGCAGGCCGGTGCGCTCGGCGTAGCCCTGGGTGAACTGATCGCCCAGCTCGCCGAGCATCAGCTTGCCCACGGCGGTGACGTGCAGCGGTGCGCGACTGCCGATCACCTGCTCCACGCGCATGATGCGCCGGGAGAGGGCGCGCTCCACGTAGATCACCTCATCCCCCTCACGCACGGTGAGGTTGACCGTCTCGCCCACCTCGTCGCGCAGCCGCTCCATGATGCCGAGCGCCTCCTGGCGCAGGTCCACCGACGGGCGCACGCGCTCGGCCAGATAGTGCAGTTGGCGCCCGAGGCGGTAGTGGCTCGCCTCGTCGCGCTCTACCAGCCCCACCTCGCACAGGGCGTGGAGGATGCGGTGGGCGGTAGAGGGGTGCAGGCCGGTGTCGGCGGAGAGGTGTTTGAGGCTGGCCGGGTCGGGGTATGTGGAGATGGCGTCGAGCAGGGCGGCGGCGCGGTCGATCACCTGGATCGAGCCGCCGCTGCGGGGGGCTTTCTCTGCGCTGGCATGGTCCATGGGGGTGGCCTTTTTGCTGTTAGAGGTGGCTTGCGTTCTCGTATTTCACATCGTGAAAACGATTGTGCCTTGCGAAAGACTAAGTGATGAAGTAGGTTTTTTCAACACGTGAAGTGCATTTCACATCACGGAAAACCACTCACGACCTGCACCGGGAGAACGACCATGAGCAGCACCACCCTTCCCGCCTTCTGCGAGGGCATCCGTTTCCACGGCGAGGCCTGGCCCGAGTTCGACAAGCACGCCGCCAGCGCCGTCATCGCCGAGGGGCAGAGCGCCATCGCCGATGCCAACGACGCCAGCGCCGCCTACCAGACCCTGCTGGTCGCCGACGCCCTGCGCTACGTCACCCTCCAGGTGTGCGGCTCCAAGGGCTCCGGTCACCCCGGCGGCTACGCCTCCAGCGCCGACGCGCACGCCGCACTGATGCTGCTTGGCCATACCAACATCGTCACCGAGGTGGGCCACCACGCCCCCGGCTTCTACTCCGCCATGTTCCTCGACTCCTCGCTGGAGGCGATGGGCATCCACACCATGGACGACATGATGGCGCGCTTTCGTGAGCGCGAGGGGCTGCTCGGCCACCTCTCCGGGGCCATCCCCGGCCTGCTCGCCCCCGCAGGGCCGCTCGGTCAGGGCCAGCACTTCGCCATGGCCGGGGCCTATCTGCATCGTGACAAGCTCTTCCCGGTGACCATCGGCGACGGCGGCATGGGCGAGCCCTACGTGCTCAACGCCATGATGCACTTCCACACCGCCTACCCGGAGGTGACCAACTTCCTGCCGACGCTGATCTGGAACGGCTACTCCCAGGAGCACCACTCCATGGTCTCGCTGCACAGCAACGAACAGATGGAGGCCTACTGGAAGGGGCACGGCTTCGACGAGGTGGTGCTGATCGACGCCAAAGAGTACGACGACGCCGGGCAGGAGGGGGCCTTCGTCGACTCCAGCCGCTTCTCCTTCGCCGGGCGTCTCGCCTTCGCCAAGGCCGTCTTGCAGGGGGCCGACCGCGCCGCCAAGTCCGCCTTCAGCGGCAGGCTCACCGCCCTGGTGATCAAGCAGCTCAAGGGCGCCGGAGTGCACACCGTCGGTGCCAAGTCGCACAACCTCTACCCGGCCGACACCCTCGACGCCGCGCACATCGTCGAAGGGCTCCAGCGCCGCGCCCTACCCCCCGAGGCGTGGGCCATCGTGCGCGACAACCTGAGTCGCGCCGGTGGCGGCCCAGCCGTGAAGAGCGTGGTGACCGAGTTCGAGCTGCCCATCCCGCCCATGCCCAAGCTGGAGATGCAGGCCTTCTCCAAGGATGAGAAGGCGGTGCCCGCCACCGCCATGGGCGCCCTGGTGGCGCAGATGGGTCAGGCCGACGCGCGCTTCGTGGTGACCAACGCCGACGGCAACGAGGCCTCGGCGATGAAGAACATCAACGACGCGCTGAAGATCCGCCACCCGACCCAGGACCCGCTCTACAACCAGGAGCCCAACGGCCAGGTCTACGAGCCGCTCAACGAGGATGCCTGCGCCGGTTTCGCCGCCGGTCTCGCCCTCTTCGGTCAGCGCTCCATCTGGCTCTCCTACGAGTCCTTCGCCATCAACGGCTGGCCCATCGTGCAGACCGTGACCCAGGCGATGGCCGAGCTGCGGCGCAAGACCCCGGCGGTGGTGACCATGTTCACCGCCGGTGCCCTGGAGCAGGGGCGCAACGGCTGGACCCACCAGCGCCCGGAGATCGAGGGCTACTTTGCCGCGATGATGCGCAACGGCAACGTCTTCCCGCTCTTCCCCTGCGACGCCAACGCCATGCAGGTGGCCTACGACTACGCCGCCTGCAGCTACAACAAGGGCATGGTGATCATCGCCTCGAAGAGCCCGCTGCCGGTCTACATGAGCCTGGAGGAGTCGCGTGCCGCCTTCGACAAGGGCGCCGCGACTATCTACGAATCGAGCGGCGGCACCAAGGGCACCGTGGTCTTCGCCGTCACCGGCGACATGATCTTCCTGCCGGTGTTCGAGGCCAAGGATCGTCTGGAGGCGGAGGGCTACCGCGTGCGCATCGTCGCCGTGGTCAACCCGCGTCGCCTCTACCGCAGCACCGACGTGGCCTGGGATACCGTCTCCCAGCCGGAGGCGAACTTCCTCGACGACGACGCCTTCAACGCCCTGTTCGACGGCGACCTGCTGTTCGGCGTGAGCGGCGGCCCGAGCGCCCCGCTGGAGCCGGTGATGCTGCGCAGCCGCGCCCCGCGCCGCGACGTGGTCTGCTGGAAGCGCGGTGAGACGACAGCCACCGCCGGTGAACTGATGAGCTTCAACGGCATCACCGCCGAGTTCATGGTCGACCGCACCCACGCCCTGCTGCCGGAAGAGGCAGTCGAGGGCGGCGCCTACCGCTTCGGCTGATTGGTAGGTCGGCATTTATGCCGACAGGTGGCACGAGGCCGTTGGCGAGCCGACACGAGAGCGGACTCGCCTAACGGCAGCGTCGCCTGGTGTGGGCCTGAAGGCCCGCCTACAGTCAAAGAGAGAACAGGGTGCTCTAAGACACCACGAGAATAACGCCATGCTCACCACCAAGATTATCGTCCTGGACGACGACCCCACCGGCTCGCAGACGGTACACAGCTGCCTGCTGCTGACCCGCTGGGATGTCGAAACCCTGATCGAGGGGCTGCGCGACACCGCGCCGCTCTTCTTTATTCTGACCAACACGCGCGGCATGGATGCGGCGCGCGCCGCCGCCGTCACCCGCGAGGTGTGCGCCAACCTCAAGGCCGCGCTGGCGCGCTTGGCCGAGGCGGAGATGGCCATCAATCCGCTGCTGGTGAGCCGCTCCGACTCCACCTTGCGTGGCCACTACCCGGTGGAGACCGACATCATCGCCGAGGAGCTGGGGCCGTTCGACGCCCACTTCCTGGTGCCCGCCTTCTTCGAGGGGGGGCGCATCACCCGCGACAGCATCCACTACCTGATGGTCGACGGCGCGCCGGTGCCGGTGCACGAGACCGAGTTCGCCCGCGACTCGGTGTTCGGCTACACGCACAGCTACCTGCCCGACTACGTCGAGGAGAAGACCGCCGGGCGCATCAAGGCCTCCCAGGTGGAGCGCTTCACCCTGGAGGAGGTGCGCGGCGAGACCCTCACCCGCCTGCGCACCCTGGAGGGCAACCTCTGCTGCGCGGTGGACGCCGAGCAGCAGAGCGACCTCGACCACTTCTGTAGCCAGCTGATGGAGGCCGCCGCCCAGGGCAAGCGCTATCTCTTTCGTAGCGCCGCCAGCCTGCTCACCGCGTTGGCCAAACTGCCGCCGCAGCCGGTCGCCGCCGAGTCGATGGCCACCTATGTGGTCGACGCCAGCCCCGGCGCGGTGTTGGTCGGCTCGCACGTGGAGAAGAGTTCGCGCCAGCTCAAGGAGCTGCTCGGCACCAGCGGCGTTACCGGCATCGAGGTGGATGTGGACCGCGTCGAGGGCGAGCGCGAGGCGCTGCTCGCCGAGGTGCTGCACGCCGCCGCCCGCGCCCACGAGCTGGGGCGCACGGCGGTGATCTACACCAGCCGTGGCGAGCGCAGCTTCCCCGATCAGGCGCGGCGTCTCGCCTTCGGTGAGGCGGTCTCGGCGCTGCTGATGGATGTGGTGCGTGGCATGCCCGAGGACCTTGGTTTTCTCATCTCCAAGGGCGGCATCACCTCCAACGATGTGCTCAGCAGCGGCCTCGCCCTGCGCACCTCGCGTGTGGTCGGACAGATCCTCCCCGGCTGCTCGGTGGTGCGCTGCCCACCGGACCACCCGCGCTTCCCGCACCTGCCGGTGGTGATCTTCCCCGGCAACGTCGGCGACGACCGCGCGCTGGTCACCGCCTACCGCCGCCTCGCCGCCGACAGCGGGGCCTGAGCATGGGCAGCGTGGTCGCCACTCACCCGATCATCGCCCGCCTAGAGGCGCTACTACCCGCAGGCGCGGTGTTGCACCGCGCCGAGGAGCTGCACCCTTACGAGTGCGACGGCCTCGCGGTCTACCGCCGCCTGCCGCTGGTGGTGGTGCTGCCCGAGACGGTGGCACAGGTGCAGGCGGTAATGCGCCTCTGCTCCGAGCTGCACGTACCGGTGGTGGCGCGCGGTGCCGGTACCGGCCTCTCCGGCGGCGCCCTGCCGCACAGCGAGGGGGTGCTGCTGAGCCTGGCAAAACTCCATCGCATCCTCGAACTCGACCCGATGGCGCGCACCGCGCGCGTCGAACCGGGCGTGCGCAACCTGGCCATCTCCGAGGCGGCGCGCCCTCACGGCCTCTACTACGCCCCCGACCCCAGCTCACAGATCGCCTGCTCCATCGGCGGCAACGTGGCGGAGAACTCCGGCGGCGTGCACTGCCTCAAGTACGGCCTCACGGTGCACAACCTCCAGCAGGTGAAGATCGTCACCGTCGACGGCGAGCTGCTCACCCTCGGCGGCGCCGGGCTCGACAGTCCCGGCTACGACCTGCTGGCGCTCATCACCGGCTCCGAGGGGATGCTCGGCATCGTCGTCGAGGTGACCGTGCGCCTGCTGCCACTGCCCGAGCGTGCCCAGGTGGTGCTGGCGGCGTTTAACGACGTGACCGAGGCGGGCGCGGCGGTGGCGGCGATCATCTCCGCAGGCGTTATCCCGGCGGGGCTGGAGATGATGGACCAGACGGCGATCCGCGCCGCCGAGGCGTTCGTCCACGCCGGTTACCCGACCGATGCGGCGGCGATACTTTTGTGCGAGCTGGACGGCACCAACGCCGAGGTCTCCAGCGAGATCCTCAAGGTGCGCAAGATCCTGCTGTCGAGCGGTGCCAGCGAGGTGCGAACCGCCGAGAACGAGGCGGAGCGCCAGCGCTTCTGGAAGGGGCGCAAATCCGCCTTCCCGGCGGTGGGGCGCCTCTCGCCCGACTACTACTGCATGGACGGCACGATTCCGCGCAAGCGCCTACCCGAGGTGCTCCAGCGCATGGGCCAGCTCTCCGAGGAGTACGGCCTACCGGTGGCCAACGTCTTCCACGCCGGGGACGGCAACCTCCACCCGCTGATCCTGTTCGATGCGAACAAGCCCGGCGAGCTGGAAAAGACCGAGGATTTTGGCCGCCGCATCCTGGAGCTGTGCGTCGAGGTGGGCGGCACCATCACCGGTGAGCACGGCGTCGGCATGGAGAAGATCGACCAGATGTGCGTGCAGTTCAGGCCCATGGAGCTTGAGCAGTTTCACGCGGTGAAGGCGGCCTTCGACCCCCATGGCCTGCTCAACCCGGGCAAGGCGGTGCCGACCCTGCACCGCTGCGCCGAGTTCGGCGCCATGCACGTACACCACGGCGAGCTGCCGCACCCAGAGTTGGAGCGCTTCTGATGAACAGCGATCAGAGTGAGGTACTACAGGGGCAGGTCGCGGCGGCCATCGCCGGTCGCACACCGCTGGTGATCCAGGGCGGTGGCAGCAAGGCCTTCTACGGCCACCCGAGTTCCGGTGAGTTGCTCGACCTCTCCGGCCATCGCGGCATCTTCAACTACGAACCCACCGAACTGGTACTGACCGCCCGCGCCGGGACCCCGCTTGCCGAGATCGAACAGACCCTCGCCGCCGAGGGGCAGATGCTCCCCTTCGAGCCGCCGCACTTCGGCCCTGGGGCCACCCTCGGCGGCACCATCGCCTGCAACCTCGCCGGACCGCGTCGCCCCTACGGCGGCGCGGCGCGCGACCTGGTGCTCGGCTCGCGCATCCTCAACGGCAAGGGCGAGCAGCTGCACTTCGGCGGCGAGGTGATGAAGAACGTCGCCGGGTACGACGTCTCGCGGCTGATGGCCGGGGCCATGGGCACCCTCGGCGTGCTGCTGGAGGTGTCGCTCAAGGTGCTGCCGCGCCCCGCCGAGGAGCTGACCCTGGTGCGCGAGATGCAGGCCGCACAGGCCCTCGACCTGCTCCAGCACCTCGGGCGTGAATCGCTGCCGCTCTCCGCCACCTGCCATCATGCAGGCCAGCTCTACCTACGCCTCTGCGGCAGCGCGGATGCGGTGGACGAGGCGCGCGCCGTGGTCGGCGGTGAGCCGCTGGATAACGCCGCCAGCTTCTGGCACAAGCTGCGCGAACAGCAACTCGACTTCTTCACCGCCCCCGGCCCGCTCTGGCGCCTCTCGCTGGCCGCCGCCGCGCCCGCTGCTGGGTTGCCGGGCGCGTGGCTCTACGAGTGGGGCGGGGCGCTGCGCTGGTACAAGGGGCCTGCCTCAGCCGCCGAGGTGCGCGCCCTGGCCGAGGCCCACGGCGGCCACGCCACGCTGTTTCGTGGCGAGCTGGAGACCAGCGTCTTCCACCCGCTGCCGGAGCCGATGTTGCGCCTGCACCGCCAGCTCAAGCAGGCCCTCGACCCCCACGGGCTGTTTAACCCCGGTCGCCTCTACCCCGAGCTCTAGCCATGCAGACCCACCTCGCGCCCGACTTCATGCACACCGACGCCGGAGAGGAGGCGGAGGCGATCCTGCGCAGCTGCGTCCACTGCGGCTTCTGCACCGCCACCTGCCCCACCTACCAGCTGCTGGCGGACGAGCTGGACGGCCCGCGCGGGCGCATCTACCAGATCAAAGGGCTGCTGGAGGGCGAGCCGGTGAGCCCGACCCTGCGCGGCCACCTCGACCGCTGCCTCACCTGTCGTGCCTGCGAGAGCACCTGCCCCTCCGGGGTGCGCTACTCGCGCCTGCTCGACATCGGGCGTGAGGTGGCCGAGGAGGCGCTGCCGCGCCCCATGGGCGAGCAGTTGGCGCGGCTCGCCCTGCGTAAGCTGGTGCCCTATCCGGCGCGGATCGCGCCGCTCATCACCCTTGGCCGCCTAGCGCGACCACTGCTGCCCGCCGTGCTCAAGGCCAAGGTGCCACCCAGCCAAGCGCCGGTAACCGAGGACGCCTACACCACCATGCGCAGCTGGTGGGTGCTGGAGGGGTGCGTGCAGAGCGTCGCCACCCCGCGCACCAACGCCGCCGCACGGCGCCTGCTCGGACGCTTCGGCATCCGCCTCGACGCCGCACCGCAAGCGGGCTGCTGTGGCGCGGTGAGCCACCACCTGAGCGCCAGCGAAGAGGCGCACGGCTTCATGCGCCGCAACATCGACGCCTGGTGGCCACGCATCGAGGCGGGCAAGGTGGAGGGGATCCTCATCACCGCCAGCGGCTGCGGCGCCACGGTGAAGGAGTACGGTCACCTGCTGCGCCACGACCCCGCCTATGCCGAGAAGGCCGCACGCATCAGCGAGCTGGCGCGAGACCCCGGCGAGCTGCTCAGCGAGCTACCGATCTCACGCGCGCAGTTCCGCGACCAGCTGCCCCTGGTCGCCTTCCACAGCCCCTGCACCCTACAACACGGCCAGCAGCTCGCCGGTGTCGTGGAGGCGGTGCTCCAGCGCGCCGGTTTTCGCCTCACCGAGGTGACCGATAGCCACCTCTGCTGCGGATCGGCGGGCACCTACTCGCTGCTGCAACCGGCCATCTCCGAGCAGCTACGCACGAACAAGCTCGCCGCCCTCGAAGGGCCAGAGCCGGAGGTGATCGCCACCGCCAACATCGGTTGTCAGCTGCACCTAGGGGCGGGCACCTCTCGCCCCGTGGTGCACTGGCTGGAGCTGCTGGCCGATTATCTGCTCTGAGGTTTGCGCAGTTGAGTCTAGTATTGCCGCACGGCTGTCGCGCCCATGGGGCGCTCCTACGCGATGAGAACGACTGTAGGAGCGGGCCAGGCCCGCGAGGGGCTCATGTTCGTACCCTGATACTCGATCATCTGCCGATTGCCTCTTATTCAGGACCTCTCTCCGGCTCGTAGCCACACCTCGGTAGGCGGTGGCAGTGCGCTGCATCCTCCCCGCTCGCTTTCGCCAACTCCTCTCGCGCCAACTCCTCTTGCGAGGCGATGATCGCCGCCTGCTGCGGTGCCAGACGCACGGCGCAGGCGATCGCCGTGCGTGCCGTGGTCCCGCACCCCTCTGCGGCCAAGGCGAAGGCGAGGTTGTTCCAGCCCCAGACGAACTGCGGGTGCTGCTCGACCAGGTCGAGGTAGTGCGCCAGCGCCGTCGGCTCACCCAAGGCATGCAGGCTGTTGGCCAGCCCGAAGGGGACCAGAGGCTCGTCGGGCAGGCGGCCCTGCAGCTGGGTATAGAGCGAGACCGCCTCCCGGTAGTGACCCAACTGCTCCAGCGCAGTCGCCTCGTCGAGTAGCGCCTCGGGGGTGACGCTGGTGGGTGGGCGTGCGGGGTGGCTCGGCACGACGGCCCACTGTTTGGCACGCGCCCAGGTGTGTAGGAAGGTGCCGATGGCGAGGCGGTAGTGGCGGTGCTCGCCGGAGTTGAGCAGCAGGGTCTGCTCGGGCAGGTCGTAGCCGACCACTACGGCGTAGTGCCACTGGGGTAGCCAGTCGAGGCCGAGGTTCTGTAGCACCACCACCGGGTAGCCCTCGGCCAGGGTGTCGAGCAGCGCCTCCAGACTGCCGTCGAGGCGTGGCGCGATGAGGCCGAAGCGGCGTGGCGCGGCCTTCAGTTCGAGGGCCAGGGTGCCTTCGCGGGCGGGGATGAAGAGCAGGGGTTCGAGCGCCTCGGGGCGGGTCTCGACCCCTTGGTAGACCAGCGCGGTGGCGAGTGCGGCGGGGCCACACTGGAGCCGCTCCTGGGGGAAGAAGGGCACCTGGTCGAGGGTGAGGCGTGGCGGCTGGCGCTGCGCCAGCCCCGCACGGTCGTAGGCGACGGGCGGGGCGATGGCGCAGCCGCCGAGCAGCAACACCCAGCCGCTCAGCAGAAGGGCGCCGAGGCGCGTCACGCCTTAGCGGATGGGGTGGACGAAGGTGAAGACGTCGGTAGCGCCGAGCATGTCGGTGATGACGAAGATGATGAAAATGGTGAGCGCTACGCCGAGGAAGTCGCTACCGGCGGGGAGGTCGTTGATGCCCTGGTTGAGCTGGGCGATCTCCGCTTCGGTGAGGGTGGCGACACGCGCCTTGGCCTGGTCGATGTCGACGCCCATGGCGGTGAGCTTCTGCTGCACCTCGCTACGCTCCAAGGCGGCCATCAGCTGCGCTTTGGCCAGTTGGTGGCGCTGCTGCTGTTGCACCTCGCCGGTGCTGAGCATGGCGGCCTGCAGCGGTGCCATCTGGGCGCTGAACAGGGCCAGGGCGGCGAACAGGGTGGTCATCTTGCGAACGTGCATCATGGGTGGATCCTCATTGTTGGTTTAGGCCCAGAAGGGGGGGGGGCGACAGACTATTGTGCCTGTTTCTCGCATCTCCTTGGGGCGATCGCCTGGGCTCTAAAGGGGTTTAGCGCTGCTTTGTGCGGCAGTGCACATCGCGATGGCGGGCGCTCAAGCGAGAAAGCCGATACGCGACGCACCGCAGTGGACGAGCCTCTTCTGGGTGGTGTCCTTGGCGCGGATCATGTGCTTGTCCGCGTTGCCGTAGGCGAAGAGATCGCGCTGAAGGGCACGTTCCAGTAGCCGCGGCGGCTGAGCGGGGGGGCTTCGAGCAGCGCCGGGGGTTCGGCCTTGAGCGCGGCGCATCAGGCGGGCCAGAGCCAGGCGGCGCCACGCACACCGCTGGAGTCGCCGTGGCGGTGGCGTAGCAGGGGGGTGTCGCACTGGTCGGAGAAGACCCATTGGCCCCACAGGCTCGGCACCTGGGTGTAGAGCCGGTCGAGGTTGGAGAGGCCGCCGCCGAGGACGATGGCGTCCGGGTCGAGGGTGTTGATCACCCCGGCCAGGGCACGTGCCAGGCGCGCTTCGTAGCGTTGCAGGGTCGCCTCGGCCTGGGCGTCGCCCTGCACGGCGGCCGCGGCGATCGCCTCGGCGCTGGCGGTTTGACCGGTGACGCGCTGGTGGTCGGTGGCGAGGGCCGGGCCACAGAGCCAGGTCTCGATGCAGCCCTGTTTGCCACACCAGCAGGTGGGACCGGGCTGCTCCTCCGGGGTCGGCCAGGGGAGCGGGTTGTGGCCCCACTCACCGGCGATGGCGTTGCGCCCGGCCAGCGGTGCCCCGTCGATGACGATGCCGCCACCGGTGCCCGTGCCGAGGATCACCCCGAACACCACACGCTCTCCCGCTGCGGCCCCGTCCACCGCCTCGGAGAGGGCGAAGCAGTTGGCGTCGTTGGCCAGGCGTACCGGGCGGGCGAGGAGTGCTTCGAGGTCCTGCTGCAGGGGGCGGTCGTTGAGCCAGGTGGAGTTGGCGTTCTTCACCCGTCCGCTGACCCGCGAGAGGGCGCCGGGGATACCGACGCCGACGCTGCCACGCGTGCCCAGCGCCTGCTCCGCCTCGTGCACGAGTTCGGTGATGGTGTGCAAGAGCGCCACGTAGTCGTGACGCGGGGTGGGACGACGGCGGCGCAGTACCAGTGCGCCCTCGGCGTCGAGCGCCCCCACCTCGATCTTGGTCCCCCCCAGGTCGATGCCGAGACGCAGCGTCACGCGGGCGTGAAGCCGAACAGTAGGCGGGCGCAGGCATAGCCCACGGAGCCGAGGATCAGCGCCCAGCCGATGGGCGGCAGGATGCGCAGCAGCAAGGCGAAGAGCGGGGGGATGCGCCCCGCACCGAGGCGCTTCTGCAGGTCGCGTGGATAGTAGTAGGCGAAGTAGAGGCCGACGCCGATGTTGATCAGGATGGAGATGAGTTCGCCGCTGGACATGCTGGGCTCCGCTGGTGGCTATGCCCCTATTGTATGGGCACAGTGGGTGAGCTTCATCCCGGTAACGGGGGCGAGAGTGGGGAAAAATGTTCGCTCGCGGCAGATCCGTCGCACCATACGCACCGAGGTCTCGCATGTGGAACGAACGCTACGCTGGCGCCGAGTTTGCCTACGGCACCGCGCCGAACGACTTTCTGGTGGAGTGGCACACGGCCCTGCCCCCCGCCGGACGGGTGCTGTGTCTCGCCGAGGGGGAGGGGCGCAACGCCGTCTGGCTCGCCGAGCGGGGCTTCGCGGTGAGTGCCGTGGACCTCTCGGAGGTGGGGTTGGCCAAGGCGCAGCGCCTCGCCGCCGAGCGCGGGGTGACCATCACCACCCACCACGCCGACCTGGCCGAGTTTGTCATCGAACCCGGGGCGTGGGATGCCATCGTCTCCATCTTCTGTCACCTGCCGGCACCGCTACGTCGTGACCTGCACGCGCGGGTCGTCGCGGGGCTGCGCCCCGGCGGCGTGCTCCTGCTGGAGGCCTACACACCGGCACAACTGCACTATCAGAGCGGCGGTCCGCCGGTGGCGGAGATGATGATGGAGGCCGAGGGGCTGCGCGCCGAGTTCGCCGCCCTGGAGCCGATACATCTGGTGGAGTGCGAGCGCGAGGTGCACGAGGGGCGCTATCACCAGGGGCTCGGTGCGGTGGTGCAGCTCCTGGCGCGACGGGTCTAGCCTGATGCGCGTGCTGGAGCGGGGCGATGCGTGAGGTGATCATCCGTATCGGGCGGATCGGCAGCGTGGTGGCCATCACCCTGCTCTCCATCGCCCTCTCGGTGAGCATCACCGTGTCGTCGCTGCTCGCCGTCGGTGAGCCGGTGACCGTGACCCTCATCGGCATCGCCATCCTCGCCCCGGCGCTCATCGCCCCGAGCATGACCTGGTACGTCATGGGACTGCTGTTTCGTATCCATCGTCTGGAGCTGGAGCAGCGCCAGTTGGCCACCTACGACCCGCTCACCGGGGTGATGGCGCGGCGCTCCTTCTTCGAGAGTTGCGAGACGCTGATCCACCAGTGTCGGCGGCACGATAAGGCGCTCGCCCTGGCGATCATCGACCTCGACGACTTCAAGCAGATCAACGACAGCCTCGGCCACGGTGCAGGAGACGCCGTGCTCAAGGCGTTCGCACAGCGTGTCAGCGCCATCCTGCGCCAGAGTGACCTTATCGGGCGCGTCGGTGGTGAGGAGTTTGCCGTGGCGATGTACGAGACGCGCATCGAGGAGTCACAGATTGCCTTGGAGAAGATCCGCCGCGCCGTGGAGGAGGGCCAGGTGCTCTACGCCGGAGCGGTGATTCGCTACACCATCAGCATCGGTGTCGCCGACTACAACCCCGGTTGTTGCGAGGAGATCGACGCGCTGATGCGCCGGGCCGATAACGCGCTCTATGCGGCGAAGCGGGCGGGCAAGAACCGTATCGTGCTCGGCTGTGGCGAGGGGGCGGAGGGTGGCGGTGCCGCGCTCTGTGACTGTGGTGAGCAGGGCGAGTAAAGGTGCTAAACGGCGCTCTGCCGCAGGCTCAGGTGTCAGACTCAGGCAGAAACAGCTCGATGAGGTCGTTGAGAAACTGCCGCCCCCGCTCGGTGGGGCGGATCTGCTCCTCGTCCTCGTCGAGTAGACCCCGTTCGCGGGCGCGCAGCAGCGGGGCCTCGATCACCTCCAGCGGTAGGCCGGTGTGCTGCTCGAACAGCTCGGGCTCGACGCCGTGGGTCAGGCGCAGGGCGTTGAGCATGAACTCGAAGGGGAGGTCGCGCCCGTCGACGCGCTCCTCTCCGGCGACCACACCGGGGCCGTGGGCCTCGCGTAGATAGGCCTCGGGCGCGCGCTGCTTCCAGCGCCGGGTGATGGTGAAGGGCTCGGGCGCGGTGAGCTTGCCGTGGGCGCCGGGGCCGAGGCCGAGGTAGTCGCCGAAGCGCCAGTAGCCGAGGTTGTGGCGGCACTGTTGGCCGGGGCGGGCGTAAGCGGAGACCTCGTAGTGGTCGAAGCCCGCCTCCGCGAGGCGCCGTTCGCCCTGCTCCTGCATGCGCCAGACGAGATCCTCGTCGGGCAGCTCGGGTGGGGTGTGGCCGAAGGCGGTGTGCGGCTCCAGGGTGAGCTGGTAGTAGGAGAGGTGGTGCGGCTCCAGGGCCAGCGCCTCCTCCAGCTCCTTGAGCGCGCCGGGCGGGGTCTGTTTGGGCAGGCCGAACATCAGGTCGAGGTTGATGCGTGCAAAGCCCGCGTCGTGCGCCGCCTCGATGGCGCGCCAGGCGCCGCGCCGATCGTGGATGCGCCCGATGCGCGGCAGTAGGTCGTCGTCGAGGGACTGCACGCCGATGGAGAGGCGATTGACGCCGAGGGCGTGGTACTCCTTGAAGCGCGCCGCCTCGCTGGCGCCGGGGTTGGCCTCCAGGGTGACCTCGGCGTCGGGGGCGATGTCGAGGCGCGCGCGCAGGCCGCTGAAGAGGCGGTCGAGCGCCTCGGGGGCGACCAGGCTGGGGGTGCCGCCGCCGATGAAGATCGTGCGCACGCGCCGACCCCAGACCAGCGGCAGCTCCTGCTCCAGGTCGCGGAGCAGGGCGTCGGCCCAGGCACGGTCGGGCGCGGCGCCCTCACAGGCGTGGGAGTTGAAGTCGCAGTAGGGGCACTTGCGCAGGCACCAGGGGTAGTGCAGGTAGAGGCCGAGGGGGGGGAGGCGGTCGGTCATGGGTTGGGCGCCCCGTGTGGCGCCGCGATATCGCTGTATCAGGCCTTGGTGGAGCTGCCGTCGGGGAGGAGGTCGTTGGTGACCGGCAGCCCCTGCAGGCCGCGCTTGCGTCGCTCGCACACCTCGAATTTGTCACCCCGACAGTAGTCACCCAGCCAGTGCATCTTCTCGACTTCGGCGAAGTCGGCCCAAATGGGGCAGATCTTGAGGAAGGGGCACTCGGCCATGGTCACTCTCTCCAAGCAGGTAGGGCGTAAGCGGCGAATTCTACCCCGATTCCGCCCTGTGTGGAGCTGGCGGGATCACACTCTCGGTTCAACCGCCGAGGGCGGCCACCAGCTTGCGCAGTGCCTGACCCCGGTGGCTGAGGCCGTTCTTGGTCTCGGCGTCCAGTTTGGCGGCGGTGCAACCGTGCTCGGGGACGAAGAAGATGGGGTCGTAGCCGAAGCCGTTGGCTCCGCTCGGCTGCTCGGTGACGCGCCCCTCCCAGGTGCCCTGGCAGATGAGCGGGGTGGGGTCCGTGCCGTGCTGCATGAACACTATCAGGCACTGGAAGCGGGCCGCGCGCTGTTCGGGCGCGAAGCCCTGCAGCTTGTCGAGCAACAGGGCGACGTTGTCGGCATCGCTGGCCCCCACGCCGGCGAAGCGTGCGGAGTAGATGCCGGGGGCGCCGGAGAGGGCGTCGACCTCTAGCCCCGAGTCGTCCGCCAGGGCGGGTAGCCCGGTGTGCGCGGCGGCGTTGCGCGCCTTGAGGATGGCGTTCTCGACGAAGGTGAGGCCGGTCTCTTCGACCTCGATGACGCCGAAGTCGGTCTGCGGCACCACCTCGATATCGAGCCCGGCGAGGATCTGGTTAATCTCGCGCACCTTGCCCTTGTTGCCGCTGGCGAGGACGATACGGCGCTTTGCTTCAGCCATGTTTGAGGGCCTCCCGCTGGTGGACGATGAGTTGGGCGATACCGAGTTGGGCCAGGTCGAGCATGGCGTTGAGCTCCTCACGGCGGAAGGCGTGCCCCTCGGCGGTGCCCTGCACCTCAATGAAGGCGCCCTGGTCGTTCATCACCACATTCATATCGGTCTGGGCGTTGGAGTCTTCGTCGTAGTCGAGATCGAGCACCGCGCTGCCGTTGACGATGCCGACCGAGACAGAGGCGACCTGGGCCAGACGTGGGTCCTTCTTCAGCAGCTTGCTCTCCAGCAGGTGGTCGATGGCGTCGGCCAGGGCCACATAGCCGCCGGTGATGGAGGCGGTGCGGGTGCCGCCATCGGCCTGGATCACGTCGCAATCGATGGTGATGGTGCGCTCGCCGAGCTTCTTCAGGTCGACCACCGCGCGCAGGGAGCGGGCGATGAGGCGCTGGATCTCCAGGGTGCGCCCGCCCTGCTGGCCGAGGCTCGCCTCGCGCCGCTGGCGGTTGCCGGTGGCGCGCGGCAGCATGCCGTACTCGGCGCTGACCCAGCCCTGGCCCTTGCCGCGTAGGAAGCCGGGCACGCGCTCTTCGACGCTGGCGGTGCAGATCACCTTGGTGTCGCCGAACTCCACCAGCACCGAGCCCTCGGCGTGTTTGGTGTAGTTGCGGGTGATGCGGATCTCGCGTAGTTGATCGGGCGCACGGCGGCTGGGTCGCATGGGGGCTCCTTAGCGTTTCATCTCGTCTTCGTACTCGCGCAGGATCTGCTCGATCTGCTCGATGGCGGAGCGCACGTCGCGCTCCTGTCCTGTGTTGCCCGTGTTCGGCGCCGGACGGCGGTGGGGAAGGGCGCCGGGGGGGGGCGGTGGCGCGGCACCGTCCCAGCCATGGTAACGCAGGGCCAGCACGCTGACGTTGTCGCTGCGCGGGTAGCTGTACTGCTCGGCGGTCTCGGCCATGTGTGCGACGTTCTCGTCGAGGGTGCCGCGATTGGCGAGCATCGTCCCCATCTGGGCGTCGTCGAGCGGCCCCCAGAGTCCGTCGGTGCAGAGCAACAGGATGTCGCCTCGTTCCAACGGCGTCGGCTTGGAGTGGCTCACCTCGGGCTCCTTCTCGCGGCAGCCGAGGCACTGGGTGATGTGGTTGCGCATCGGGTGGCTGTCCATCTCCACGCGGCTGATCACCCCCTCGCGAAACAGACGTTCGACGTAGGAGTGGTCCTGGGTGCGGTAGATGGGCAACTGGTCGCGGAACAGGTAGAGGCGGCTGTCACCCACATGGGCCCAGTAGGCGTAGCCGTCCTGCACCAGGCAGAGCACGCCGGTGGTGCCAGGCAGTACCTCCATGTGGTTGCGTGCGGCGGCGCGCAGGATGTTGTGGTGCGCCTTGACCATCAGCTCTTCGAGGAAGCCGGCCACGTCACGTACCGGGCGGTCGTGCTTGAAGTAGAACTTCCGCGCGGTCTCCACCAGGGTCTGGGCGGCGATGGCGCCACCGGCGTGACCGCCCATGCCGTCGGCCATCACCAGCAGGACCCCTTCGTCCGTGGTGATGGCGGCAAAACGGTCCTGATTGCTGTCGCGGCTGCCAATCCGGTTGGCCTGGCCGAGGTCGTAACGCATCATGAGCGGCGTCCCGTCACTTGTTCCAGGGGAGTGAGTTGGCGATGCGTTCGAGCATCGTGGGCTTGTGTTCTTCCGGCGGCTCCGGCGGGTCCTCTTTGTTCAGTGCCTCCAAGAACTCATCGACATTCTGTGGGCGGTGCAGAGGGTCGACCTCCATGGCCCAGTCGATGGCCGCCAACAGGCTGTGGGAGTACTCGCGGCGAAATGCCTCGGTGGCGGGCTTCATCTTGTCTTCGAGGCGCCGCTCGTTGGCCGGTGGTGGCGAGGTGCCGTCGAGGCAGGCGCGCACGGTGGCGCCGAGGGCGTAGATGTCGGTCCAGGGGCCGACATAGCCGCCCGGGTTGATCTGCTCGATGGGCGAGAAGCCCTGGGTGATCACCTGGGCGGGCTGGTCGCGGCGACTCTGGGTCTGCTGGTGTACGGCACCGAAGTCGAGCAGTAGCGGGCGTCCGCCGGCGCGCAGGAAGATATTGCCTGGCTTGAGGTCGAGGTGCATGAGGCCGGCGTTGTGGATCACCCGCAAGCCACCTGCGAGCTGCACGAAGATGGAGCGGATCACCTTCTCGCTCAGCTGCCCCTTGTGGCGGCGGATATAGTCCTGCAGGTTGATGCCCTCGGCGTAGGCCATCACCATGTAGACCGTGCCGTTGGCGCGGAAGAAGTTGATCACGTTGACGATGTTCGGGTGCTTGAGCTTGGCCAGGGTGCTCGCCTCTTGCAGGAAGAGTTTGCGCCCGTGGTTGAAGTGTTCGGTGTCGCCCTCCTCTCGGGTGATCACCGTCCGCCCGTCCTCACCACGGGTGGCGAGCTTGCGCGGCATGTACTCCTTGATGATCACCTGGCGTGGCTTATCCGCCTCTTTCTCGGCGGGGGCCTGACCCTCGACGGCGGGGGGGGCATCGGACTCCGGCTCGCAGGCCTCCGGGGTGGTCTCGGTAGCCCCGTCCAGGGGGACGATCTCGTGACCCCGGTAGACGATGCTGAACCCGCCACCGCCCAGTCGCTTGTCGATGATGTAGTTGTCGACCTTGGTGCCCTTGGGCAGGGCGAGGTCGCTGTGGGTCTGCTCATTCATGATTCATGATCTGCGTCGACACGAGCTGTTAGTATGGGGTCACGCCTTCTTCTCGGTCGATTATACAGAGAATGACCTTTGTGTGACTTTCTTGCTCGGGCGGTGTCGCCCTCGCGTTGTCGACCTCAACTCACCCGGAGACTCCCGCATGCAGAGCATGACCGCCTTTGCCCGCCGCCACAGCGAAGGGCCGTGGGGCCGCCTTACCCTGGAGCTGCGCAGCGTCAACCACCGCTATCTGGAGCCGACGTTACGTATGCCCGAGGAGTTGCGTGCCCTGGAGGGGCACATGCGTGAGCGGCTCGGCAAGCGTCTGGCTCGCGGCAAGGTCGAGTGTAACCTGCGCTACGCCGCCCCTCTGGGTGGGCAAGTCGAGCTGCGTTTCGACCGTGAGCTGGCCGCGCGCCTGGCACACGTGAGCCGTGAGCTGGATGCGCTCATCTACAACCCGGCCCCGGTCAGCTCCCTCGACCTGCTGCGCTGGCCGGGGGTGCTGCAGGGCGCCGAGGTGGATGGCGAGGCCCTGGCTGGCGCGGTGCGTGAGCTATTGGAGGGGGCGTTGGATGAGCTGACGGAGACGCGCTCCCGTGAGGGGACCGTGATCCGTGGGTTGCTGGAGCAGCGCTTAGAGGCGATGGGCCCGCTGGTGGCGCAGGTGCGGGAGCGTCTGCCACAGGTGCGCGAGCGCTTCACGCAGCGCCTGCGCGAGCGTCTGGCCGAGGTGCGCGACGAGTTGGAGCCGGGGCGACTGGAGCAGGAGCTGGTGCTCTTCGCCCAGCGTATCGATGTCGATGAGGAGCTGGACCGCCTCATCGGGCACATCGCCGAGGTGCGGCGGGTGGTTGCCTCCAAGGGAGCGGTGGGGCGGCGGCTCGACTTTCTCATGCAGGAGCTGAACCGCGAGGCCAACACGCTTGGGTCCAAGTCCGCCGATGTGGAGACCACGCGTGCGGCGGTGGAGCTGAAGGTACTCATCGAGCAGATGCGTGAGCAGGTGCAAAATATCGAGTAACCCTGCCACGCCGCGGCCCACGTAGGCCGGGGCCATAACGCAGCACGCCCCGCGATGCGGGGCGTGCTGCGTGGGTGCGGGCGCCTTTGTGGCCCTGGGGCTGGAGGGGCGTTAGGCCTCCAGCACCCCCTTGAGCTTCTTCATGGCGTTCTTTTCCAGCTGACGGATGCGCTCGGCGGAGACGCTGTATTTGTCGGCCAGCTCCTGCAGGGTGCTCTTATCGTCGTTCAGCCAGCGGGCGGTGACGATGTCGCGGCTACGCTCGTCGAGGCTGCCGATCGCCTCCATCAGGTTGTTGCGGCTGTGCTCCTCCCAGTCGCTCATCTCCAGGTTGCGCGCCGGCTCGAAGCTGTAGTCCGAGAGATAGTCGGAGGGGGCCAGGCTCAGGTCGTCGTCGCTGTCGCTGTAGCCGTCGAACGGGGTGTCCTGGCTGGAGAGGCGTGACTCCATCTCCAGCACCTGGGCGCTGGTGACGCCCAGGTCCTTGGCCACGGCATCCACCTCGTCGGCGCTGAACCAACCGAGGCGCTTCTTGGAGCCGCGCAGGTTGAAGAAGAGCTTGCGCTGCGCCTTGGTGGTGGCCACTTTCATGATGCGCCAGTTGCGCAGGATGAACTCGTGGATCTCGGCGCGGATCCAGTGCACGGCGAAGGAGACCAGGCGTACGTTCTGATTGGGGTCGAAGCGCTTCACCGCCTTCATTAGGCCGATGTTGCCCTCCTGGATCAGGTCCGCCTGGGGCAGGCCGTAGCCGCTGTAGCTGCGGGCGATGTGCACGACGAAGCGTAGGTGAGAGAAGACCAGTCGTTGTGCCGCTTCCAGATCGTTCTGGTTGTAGAGGCGCTCGGCCAGCTCACGCTCCTCTTCTTGAGTGAGCATGGGGATACGATTCACCTGCTGGGTATAGGATTCGATGCTGCCGATGGGGAAGTTCAGCTTCAGGTCCAGGGTGTTCGTTGACATGGTCTTTACTCCGCTTGGGACTCTTTTCGCGTATCAGTGGGTAATAACTTACTACAAAACTCTGGTAATGCAAAGCAATTCTTGAGTGTTTTTGTAAAGAATATGAACCGCTCTACAAATCAGTCAGTTAACCCTCACACTCAGGCCACATGGGCCGATTCAGGGCCCTTTTCCTGCTCTATGCTCTGACCGGATTGTCGGAAAAGGGTTCCCTTGGCAAAAGGTAGCAAATTTCATACCTGAATGCTTGGATTTGCCTGAGGCGCAGGTTGGCACCCAGTGGTGTAGTGATGGGGGATGACGCGAGGTGGTGCGCTCTGCGCCAGGGGTGTCGCACCCTGCAGCAGAAGAGTCGCCGTCGGGGGCGTCCCTCAGGAGGCGCTGCGTTGGACCTTGAGCGGGATGAAGCTCTTCTGTGGGGTGGCCAGGTAGATGCAGTTGCGTCCGGCACCCTTGGCGGCGTCGAGGGCCTTGTCGGCCAGGGAGAGGATCTGCGCCAGCTCCAGATCGGGGTGCTCGGTGGCGCAGACCAGGCCGATGCTGGCGGTGATGGGGGTGCCGTCAGGATTGAGCGCGGCCACGCGCCGGCGCAGGGTCTCGGCACGGATCAGTGCCTCCTTGCGCCCGTTGAGCGGTAGCAGGACGAAGAACTTCTTGCCGCCGAGGCGTACCACCATGCCGTCACCGAAACTCTCGCGCAGCAGCTTACCGACACTGGCGAGGATGTGGTCGCCGGTGAGGTGGCCCTGGGAGAGGTTGATGGTCTCGAACGAGTCGAGGTCGAGGATCAGCGCCCAGACCGGCTCATAGTGCGGGTCGCGCAGGTAGCTGTTGCCCTGCTCGGCCACGTAGCTGAAGTGGTGCACGCCGGTGAGACTATCGATGTTGACCGCGTGCTCCAGGGCCTGGGCCTGGCGCTGCAGTGCCTCGTACTGCTGGCGGATGGTGAGCAGGTTGCGCACCCGCACCATGAGGATCTCTTCGATCATCGGCTTGGTGAGGAAGTCGTTGGCGCCCATGTGCACCATCTCGACCTGGCTCTCCTTCTCTTCGTTGCCGGTGACCATCAGGAAGGGCATCTCCTGTGGGGTGAGGTGGAGGATCTGGCGCACGTGGTGCAGCAGGTCGCCCCCGGTCATCTCCCCCTCCAGGTAGAAGTCGCTCATGATCAGGTCGTAGTTGCGCTCGCCGCCCTTGTCGAGCAGGGTCAACGCCTCTTCGGCGGTGGTGACGTGGGTCACCTCGATGCCGTGGCGGGTGAGTACCTTCTTGGTCACCAGGGCGGCGGTGAGGCTGTCTTCTACATAGAGCAGGCGGCCCACCTGACCGCAGGTGCGCATGCAGAGGTTTTTGATGTAGCTGGCGAAGGCCTTGTAGCCGCGCGACTTCTCCAGGTAGTCGGTGACCCCGACGGCGAAGCCCGCACGGTAGATCTCGTTGCTGGAGTCGGTACTGATGAGCAGCACGGGGACGTGTTGGTGCGAGGTGTCGCTGGAGCGGATGCGCCGGCACAGCTCCAGGCCGTCCATGTCGGGGAGGTGCTGGGAGAGGGTGATCAGCTCGTAGTGGTGATCGCCGAGGCGGGCGAGCGCCTCCTCGCCACTGGCACAGGTGTCGATCTGGGTGTTGTTCAGGGTCTCATTGAGGATGCGCGAGACGATCTCACGGGAGATCGTCGATCCATCCACAATCATGATGTGCTTGTTCGCCATCTGTTTCCTGAGCCTGCTGCAACCCTTTTGCACCCTCTATTGGGGGCGTACATAGACCGATTGTCACCTATTAAGGTTTTTCGATTCTAGCCTTTTTTTTGACCGGCTTGGCAAGCGCGGCGACGCTCACTCGCGGTTTGACCGATATTCGGCTGTCCACACGGATAAGCGGGGTGATCAAACGCACAGGTCAGATCGCATCCGTGCTCAGCGTGGCTCGATGGCACTTAGGTGGCGGCCTACGGCGACCCAGGAGCCGACGAGTCCGAGTAGTGCACCGCCGACCACGACCAGGAGCCCCTGCAGTGGGGTGACGTTGTGCAAGACGAAGTCGCTCTGGTAGAGCAGGGCCAGTTCGCCTACTGGGGCGGCCAGCAGGTGTAGGGCGAGGGCGACCAGGGCCAGCGCCATGAGGCCGCCGAGCAGACCGTACCAGACGCCCATATAGAGGAAGGGGCGACGGATGAAGGCGTTGGTGGCGCCGATCAGTTTGGTCACCAGGATCTCTTCGCGACGATTCTGGATGCCGAGGCGGATGGTATTGCCCACCACCACCAGCACGGCGAGGCCGAGCAGGGCGCCGAGTAGTACGACGCCGCGTTGCCCGATGGCGAGCATGGCGTGCAGACGCTTGACCCAGGCCATGTCGAGCTGGGCCAGCTCCACCTCGGGCAGCGCTTGCAGATCGGTGAGCAGCGCCTGCATGGCGACCGGGTCGAGGTCGCTGCGTGGGGTAAGTACTAGCAGGGAGGGGAGGGGGTTGCGCTCCAGCAGGTCGAGCAGGTCGGACATGCCGCTGTGCTGCTCGAACTCGGCCAGCGAGTCGGCCGGGGCTACGTGCGTCACCGTCTCCAGTTCGGTGCGCGCGCCGAGACGCTTGGCGAGTGCCTCGGCCTCGCTGGTCGCGGTCTCCAGGGTGAGGAAGAGGGAGATACGGGTCGAGCCCTTCCACCCCTCCACCACCTGACCGAGGTTGTCGATCATCAGGTGCAGACCGGCGGGTAGGGCGAGGGCGATGCCGATCACCAGGGCGGTGAGCAGGCTGTTGAAGGGTTGACGCACCAGTTGGCCGAGGGTGCTGACCAGCGCCTGCAGGTGACCCATGGCGTAGCGATAGAGCAGACTAGGGCGCTGCAGGCGGCTGGTGGCGCGTGGTGGCGGGGCATGGCGCGGGGTGTTACTCATCGCCATCCTCCTCGTCTGTCGCGTCGCGCTCGCTGCTCTGTGTCACCTGCGTCTGCCCCTCGGCGGGGTTGGCGGCGGGGCGGTCGCGACGCGGGTAGTCCCCCTCCAGCTTGCCGTGTTCCACGTGCAGGATGCGGTTGGGCATGGAGCGGATCAGGTCGTAGTCGTGGGTGACGATGAGCACCGAGACGCCGACCCGGTTGAAGTCTTGAAACAGCCCCATGATCTCGGCCGAGAGGTCGGGGTCGAGGTTGCCGGTGGGTTCGTCGGCGAGCAGCAGCTTGGGGCGGTTGACCACGGCGCGGGCGATGCCCACGCGCTGCTGTTCACCGCCGGAGAGGGTGATGGGGTAGAGGTGCTCCTTGCCGAGCAGCTGTACCTTGTCGAGGGCGGCGAGCACGCGGCGGCGCACCTCCTGGTGACGGTGTCCGGCGATCACCAGCGGCAGGGCGACGTTGTCGAACACGGTGCGGTCGTAGAGCAGTTGGTGGTTTTGGAAGATGAGCCCAAGGTTGCGCCGGTGATAGGGCACCTGATGGGTCTTGAGCTTGCCGAGGTTCTTGCCGTTGACGATGAGCTGGCCGCTGGTGGGGCGCTCCATCAGGGCGATGAGCTTGAGCAGGGTCGACTTGCCAGCCCCGGAGTGGCCGGTGAGGAAGGCCATCTCGCCATCCTCCAGCTCGAAGGTGAGGTTGGTGAGGGCCTGATGCCCGCCCGGGTAGCGCTTGCAAACGTTGATCAGGCGGATCATCGTGTGTGTCCCGCTCAGCCTTCCGGCTGTGTCTCGTGGGTCTGCAGCAGGGCGGCGACGAAGTCGTCGGCGTCGAACGGCCGTAGGTCGTCGATGCCCTCGCCGACGCCGATGAAGCGGATCGGCAGCCCCAGCTTGCGTGCGATGGCCACCACGATGCCGCCCTTGGCGGTGCCGTCGAGCTTGGTCAGGGCCAGGCCGCTGACCCCCACCGCCTGGTGGAACTCGCGTGCCTGGTTGAGGGCGTTCTGGCCGGTGCCGGCGTCGAGCACCAGCATCACCTCGTGAGGGGCCTCGGGGTCGAGTTTGGCCATGACGCGTTTGACCTTCTTCAACTCCTCCATCAGGTTGTTCTGCGTGTGCAGACGCCCGGCGGTGTCGGCCAGCAGCACGTCGACGCCGCGCCCGCGTGCCGCCTGGATGGCGTCGAAGATCACCGAGGCGCTGTCGGCGCCGCTGCCCTGGGCGATCACCGGGATGTCGTTGCGCTGGCCCCACACCTGGAGCTGCTCGACAGCGGCGGCGCGGAAGGTGTCGCCCGCCGCCAGCATCACCGACTTGCCCTCGTTCTGGAAACGCTTGGCGAGCTTGCCGATGGTGGTGGTCTTGCCCGCGCCGTTGATGCCGACCATGAGGATCACGTAGGGCCTCTTACTGGTGTCGATCACCAGCGGCTGGCTACTCGGGGTGAGGATGGCGCGCATCTCCTCGCTCAGGGCGTTGAACAGCGCCTCGCCGTCGGTCAGCTCCTTGCGTGAGACGCGCTCGGTGAGTGAGGCGATGATCTCGCTGGTCGCCTCGACGCCCACATCGGCCAGCAGCAGGTGGGTCTCCAGCTCCTCCAGCACCTCGTCGTCGATCTTGCGCTTGCTGGCGATGAGGTCGCGCACATCGGTGTTGAGTAGCTCGCGGGTGCGTCGAAGGCCGGCGCCGAGGCGGCCGAGCAGCCCCGCTTTCTTCTCCTTGGGCTTCTCCTGGGTCTCGCCGGGGGCGACCTTGCTTTTGCCGAATCCGAACATGATCTCTCGTCGTGTTGAAGGCGGATGGGGAACCTTGGGCGGGGGCCGTCTGTCTCTGCTGGCAGACGGTGATGAGCGGCGACCGCCCCTTGGTAGCCGTGTATCCTATCACTTCCCCGCCGCCCTGGGGTACGCCGGAACCCTCCGCGCGCCGGGTGGCCCGACTGACGAGGTGCGAGCATGAAGCGGTTGAAACAGGCACTCTTGCTAGGGCTGTTGTGGCCCCTGGCGGCGGGCGCCACGGTGACGGAGCGGACCCTGGAGAACGGCCTCAAGGTGATCGTCAAGGAGGACCACCGTGCCCCGGTGGCGGTGGCGCAGATCTGGTACAAGGTGGGCTCCTCCTACGAGCACATCGGCCTCACCGGCATCTCCCACGTCCTCGAACACCTGATGTTCAAGGGCACCGAGCAGGTCGGACCCGGGGAGTTCTCGCGGCGCATCTCCGCCCAGGGGGGGAGCGAAAACGCCTTCACCGGGCTTGATTACACCGCCTACTTCCAACAACTGGCCGCCGACCGCTTGGCCATCAGCTTCGAGCTGGAGGCGGACCGCATGCGCCACCTCCAGTTCGACGCCGCCGAGTTCGACAAGGAGCGCAAGGTGGTGATCGAGGAGCGCCGCCTGCGCACCGAAGACCAGCCGAGCGCCCTGACCCAGGAGCAGTTCATGGCCACGGCGTTCCAGGTCAACCCGTATCACAACCCGGTGATCGGTTGGCTCGACGACCTCGAAGCGCTCACCGTGGAGGATATGCGCGTCTGGTACCACACCTGGTACGCCCCCAACAATGCCACCCTGGTGGTGGCGGGTGATGTGCAGCCGGAGGCGATCTTCGCCCTGGCCGAAAAGTGGTACGGCCCCCTCGAACCCTCCACCATTGCCCCGCCCAAGCCGCGCCGCGAGCCCGAACAGCGTGGCGAGCGGCGTGTTACGGTCAAGGCGGTGGCCGAGCTACCGACCCTCTACATGGGCTACCAGGGGCTCAACCTGAAGTCCGCCAAGGCGCCGTGGAAGGCCTACGCCCTGGAGCTGCTCGCCTACATCCTCGACGGTGGCGACAGTGCCCGTCTCAGCCGCGAGTTGGTGCGTGGGCAGCAGATCGCCGCCAGTGTCAGCACCGGCAACGACCTCTATACCGCGCATACCGGGCTCTTCACCTTCACCGCAGTGCCCACCCAGGGGCACACGGTGGCCGAGCTGGAACTGGCCCTGCGCGCCCAGGTGGCGCGCCTGCGCGAGGAGCTGGTCGACCCGGCGGAACTCGCCCGCATCAAGGCCCAGCTCAAGGCGAGCAAGGTGTTCGAGCGTGACTCGGTCTTCTACCAGGCGATGCAGATCGGCCAGCTGGAGACGGTCGGTCTCGATTGGCGCCTGGGCGAGGAGTATCTCGACCAGATCGCCGCACTGACACCTGAGCAGTTGCGCGAGGCGGCACGCGAGTTTCTTGTCGACGAGCGGCTTACCGTGGCCATCCTCGAACCCGTGAGCATCACCCCGGCGCCCGACACCAGTCTGGTACAGCGCGAGGCACAGGAGGCGACCCCCGATGCGCAGCATTAATGCCCTGCTTCTTTTCTGCATGAGCCTGCTGGCCGGCGTGGCCCAGGCCACCCCGGCGATCCAGCACTGGACCACCAGCAACGGCGCGCGAGTCTACTTCGTCCCCGCCCCCGAGCTGCCGATGGTCGACATCCGCGTGCTGTTCGATGCCGGTGCCGCCCGCGATGGTGATACCCCCGGTCTCGCGCAGTTCACCAATGCCATGATCCCCGAGGGTGCTGGCGAGTTGGACACCGACGCCATCGCCGAGCGCTTCGACGCCGTGGGCGCCCAGTTCGAGATCGACTCACTACGCGACATGGGTCTGTTGAGCCTGCGCAGCCTCACCGACCCCGAGCTGCTCGACCCGGCGGTGGAGACCTTCGCCCTACTGCTGCGCCAGCCCAACTTCCCACAAGGGGCGCTGGAGCGCGAGCGTAAGCGTCTACTAACCGGCCTGCGCTACGAGCAGCAGGAGCCGAGTGAGATCGCCTCACGCGCCTTCTACAGCGCCATGTACGGCGGACACCCCTACGCCATCGCGCCGAGCGGTGACGAGGCGAGTATCACGGCCATCACGCAGGAGCAGATCCGCGCCTTCTACCAGCGCTACTACGTGGGGGCCAACGCCGTGGTGGCGTTGGTGGGCGACCTCGACCGCGCTGGGGCCGAAAGCCTCGCGGAGCGCCTGGTGGGGGGGCTGCCCAAGGGTGAGGCCGCCCCGGTCCTGCCCACCGCCGAGGCCCCGGCCCAGGGCGTGACCCTGCGCAAACAGCACAGCGCCAGTCAGACCCACATCCTCATGGGGTTGCCGGTGCTGACGCGCGACGACCCGGACTACTTTGCCCTGTATGTGGGCAACCACATCCTGGGTGGCAACGGCCTGATCTCACGTATCAGTGACACCATCCGCGAGCAGCGTGGCCTCGCCTACAGTGCCTACAGCTACTTTGTACCGATGCGTGCCGCCGGGCCTCTGATCCTCGGTCTGCAGACCAAGAACGCCACCGCCGACGAGGCCCTAGGACTGCTGCAGCGGACCCTCGCCACGTTCATCGCCGAGGGGCCGAGCGCGGCGGAGCTGCAGGCGGCCAAGGACAACATCACCGGCGGCTTCCCGCTGGTGCTCGACTCCAATAAGGACATTGTCGGCTACCTCGGCATGATCGGCTTCTACGGCCTACCACTCGACTACATCGACACCCTGCCGGGCAAGGTCGAGGCGGTGACGCTGGCGCAGGTGCGCGACGCCTGGACGCGGCGCATCGACCCGGCGCGCATGGTCACCGTGCTGGTTGGGGGTGGTCAGGGCGAGGGGGAGTGAGCGATGGCCCAAGGCGGTAGCGGCGGGCGCGTCCCCAAGTCGGGGGGGCATGGTGGGGGGGGACAGTTGCGTCTCATCGGCGGACGCTGGCGCGGGCGCAAGCTGCCCATACCCCAGGTCCCCGGCCTGCGTCCGACCCCCGACCGGGTGCGCGAGACGCTGTTCAACTGGTTGATGGGCGAGATCGTCGATGCGCATGTGCTCGACCTCTACTGCGGCAGCGGTGCCCTGGGGCTGGAGGCGCTCTCACGCGGGGCCGCCACGGCCACCTTCGTCGACGCCGCACGGGCGGTGAACGAGCAGATGCGGGCCAACCTGGCGCTGCTGCAACTCGGCCCCGAGGCGCGCATGGTGCAGGCCGAGGCCAACGTCTGGCTCAGCCGCACCCCGGCCACGCCCCATCACTTGGTGTTCCTCGACCCGCCCTATCGCAAGGGCTTGGTGCACAGCACCTGCGAGCAGCTGGAGCGCCACGGCTGGCTCGCCCCCGGGGCGCTGGTCTATGTGGAGGCGGAGGCGGAGCTCGACCCCCTACCCCTGCCCGAGGGGTGGGCACCGCTGAAGGGGCGGGTGGCGGGGCAGGTGGGATACCACCTCTACCGGGTCGGCGATTCGGGGTTGTAGTCGAGGGTCGCCAGATTCGGCGTGTCGTAGTTGGGCAGGCGCAGACGTAGGCCCGGGTGCTCCTGCTGCCAGCGGGCGAGGATGGCCCGCTCGTCGGGGCGGTCGGCGTCGTCGAGCAGGACCACCGCACCCGGTGCGAGGCGTTCGAGGCAGGCGGGCACGGCCGGGTAGCGCGCCAGTGCACAGGTCTTGCGCGGGGGCCCGTCGATGAACAGCAGGTCGATCCGCTCCGGGAGCGGGTGGGCGGCGATGCCATACCACTGCCACGTGCCGCCACGGTGCTGAAAGGGGGTGAGGGGGGCATCGACCACGGTGGCGTAGTGCTCCAGTCCGTGTTGGCGCAGGTAACCCCGGGTCACCTCGGCGTGGAAGGCGTCACTCTCATAGGAGAGCACGTGGCCGCCGCCGCGGCGCTGCATGCAGTAGGCCGAGAGCAGAGTAGAAACGCCACTGCCGAACTCCACCACGCTCTGTGCGTCGCTCACCAGCAGTTGGTTGACCATCTTCAAGGCGTGCTGCGGAGAGAGGGCGTAGCCCCCTTGGCGCGGCAGCGGGGCCACAGGGTTGAGAAAGTGGGTGAGCTGTTGCAACGCCTCCAGGTCGCGAAAGCGCCCCTCGTCGCTCTCGATCAGCTCACGGCGCCAGAGCACCAGGGCTGCCAGCAGTAGCAGCAGGAGCAGCACAATCACCAGTTGCACCAGGCCAGGGGTGGCGCTGGCCCACCCCAGCAGGGTGACCCCCAGGGCGAGGAGGGAGAGGGTCAGTACGGTGTTCTTCTCGTCTTTTCTCAGCTTTGCCATGGGCCCTTCTCGGCTCGGTGAATAGAGGGGAGATAGTACTCGATCGCCGATCCACACGGCGAGGGCGTGTCCCACAGGGGAGCCGTCCCGCGCTCCCGGGTGTGCAAAATCACAGGGCTGTGACCATCTCTTACAACTCACCCCGCTTCTGTCACCATTTCTTACAAAACCCTGGTTTCGTGGCGATTTTTCCCTCGTTAAGCTCTCTCTGAGTCGGCTGAAGTGTGTCAGCTGTATAGCGCCATTACTCAGGAGCCTAGCCATGTACCGCCTCACAGCCCTTCGCCTCCGGCTTCTGCCCCTGCTCTTGGCCCTGAGTGGGCCGCTGTACGCCTTCGATACCATCGACTACGTCAGCTGTCATAGCCTCGATGAGTGGATGTTCCAGCCCCTGTTCCAGGCCTACGGGCGCAGCCGAGATGTGAACTTTCGCGCCGTGAGCGTCGGTGAGTCGCAGGCGATCGCCGCGGTCGCCTCCGGTCAGGCCGAGCTGGGGGGGGCGTGCCGATTACCGTTGACCGAGCGTGGCTATGGTCAACTGGAGGTGGTGGCCGAGGAGAGCCGGGTGGTGCTCATCCCGCTCGCGTGGGAGCCCCTGGTGGTGGTGGTCAACCCGCGCAACACGCTGCGCGAGCTGCGCATGGACCAGCTGCGCGACCTGATCTCCGGCGAGCGTCGCCAGTGGAACGAGCTGGGCTGGGCCGGCGGGGGGGAGGTGGAACTCTATCTGGCCGAGGTGCAGACCTCTGTGGACGTCAACCTGCGGTTACAGCTGTTCGAGGGCAAGGCAGAGGCCATCAGCCCCAATGCCACGCGGGTGAGCGACGAGCACGAGGCGCTACGGGCGGTGCGCCGCTCCATCAATGCCGTGGCGGTGGTGCCCTACAGCGATGCCGCGGCCGCCGGGTTGCGCCCGCTGACGCTCAACGGCGCGGATGCCAACCCCGGCGGCCTGCGTAGCGGTCGTTACCCGCTCTATCAGCTCCTCTCGCTGGTGGTGCCGCGCGACTATCGCCTGCGCCCGGGGGTCAACGGCCTGGTCAACTTTATCCTCAGCGACAAGGGGCAGGGGTATATCGACCGTAAGGTGCTGCTGCCCTACGTCTATGGGTTGAGCCTCTTGTCGCAGCAGGGTTACCAGTCCTCCCTGGCGATGCAGGCCGCCGAGCGGGCGGGGATCTACCGACCTCAAGGGGAGTGAGCGAGACGCCTAAACGACCACGGGGCCCAGCGGGCCCCGTGGTCGTTTAGGCCTGGTCGAGGCGGCTCAATCCAGGTGCAGGATGACCCGGTTGCCGTCGATGCTGATCTGGCCCATGTTCTGTAGGTCGCGCAGGGAGCGGTTGACCATCTCGCGCGAGGTGCCGAGCATGGCGGCGATCTCGCGCTGGGTCGGCAGGGTGGTGATCTCGTTGCCACCCTCGCGCTCGGCCAGGTCGAGCAGCAGGCGCGCCACGCGACCGCACACATCCAGGGTGGCCAGACTCCAGAGGTGGTTGTTGCTGGCGCGCAGGCGGTTGTTGAGCAGGTTCATCAACCCGATGGCCAAGGGCGGCAGCGACTCCAGATAGGGGCGCAGCAGGGTGGCGGGGAAGAACAGTAGGTGGCACTCGCTCAGGGTGTAGACGTCGGCGCTGCGCTTCTGGCGGTCGATCAGCGCCATCTCGCCAAAGCACTCCCCGGCGCCGAGCATGGCCAGGATCACCTCGTTGGACTTCTCGCCGTAGAGCTGCACCTTTACCCGGCCGGAGTGGATGCAATAGAGCCCCTCGGCCGGGTCACCATGCTGAAAAACCATGGCGTTACGGGGGAAATAGCGGTTGATCGCCAGTGGGGCGAGGTGTTCGAGCTGGGTGCGCGAGAGGACATCGAACGGGGCCGTGGTGGAGAGCAGTTCAACCAGGGCGGTACCGGTGATCGGGGACGGGCGTGACATGGTGGTGTTCCCAACGGGGTTTGTGGTGACTCAGGGCAGTGGCTAAGTCACTGAACCGAGCACAAAAACCAACAGAAAGGCACACCATAAGCAGCCCTGGCGAGGTCGTCAATAGGCGCGCGACGGAGCTGCAATTCGGACTAGGTTAAAGGGACTAGTCGATCGCCGAACAGGGGTAGACCATCGGCGCGGATCTGCGCCCGCAGGGCCGGTGCTAGGAGCAGTAGTGGGACCTCTAGAGTCACCGCGCGGCTGTGGCGGGCGATGAGCGCCTTGGCCGCAGCCCGATCGAGGCGTGCACGGGTGACGAAACGCCCATCGGCGGACTTCACGTACCAGCGCTCGCCCTTGCGCCACGCCTGCAGCCAGGGGTCGAGGGAGTCGATGGTGGTGAGGCCGCACGCCACCCCCCAGGGGGCAGTCAGTCGCCCCAGGTGATGGGGGATGGTCTGGTCGTAGAGGCGCACGATGGGGGGCATCAGGCGGCCATAGCGCGCGCTCTGCAGTGCGCCGGTGGCCCACGCGAGGCCATCCAGGCCGCGTTCGGCCACGTGCATCAGCAGCAGCTTGAGGCCGAGGGCGACCCACTCCTTGCGGTAGGGGGCATGGGGGATGCGCCCGTCGAAGCGGTTGTCGTAGCCGTAGCGCGCGCCCGCTTGATGCCAGTCGCTCTGCATCTCCTCGATGAACAAGAGGCGCCGTCCGGCGTGGTCGATGCGCTCCTTGGTGCGCATGTGCAGGAGCAGGTTGCGCTCCAGGTAGTGGCCGGTGAAGTGGTGGCGCTGGTAGTGCGGCAGGGTGACGAGCCACTCGCGGTAGTCGCCGCCCCCGGCGAGGGTGACGTAGTCGTAGTGGCTCGCCGGGCGTGCCGAGGGCGGCGCCAGGCGGTGGTTGCGCCGGGCGTGGCGCTCGGCCAGGGCCACGGCGGCCTGACGGCTAGGTTGCAGGCGCCCCTCGCGTCCAGGCACCAGGCTGCCGAAGGGGTCGAGCACGAACCAGCTCGGCGCACTGCCGGGACGCTCGCCAAGGGCGTGATATTGGCCGATGCAGTAGTGGCGACCGTGCCCTGGGTGGTGCACCGGGCCGCACAGGCGTATCACGGCGCGCCGTGCCGGGGGTAGGCCGAGGTGGGCAAGGGCCGCGGTGTCGAGTAGTGCACAGCGCTCTTGCCAGTCGATGCCGGCACGCCGGGGGGGAACCAGTTCGTTGACCAGCTCCACCTTGATGGCACTGAAGTCGATGCGCGCACAGAGTTCGTCGCGCCAGATGCGTGGCGTGCCACGGCGCTGTTGCGCCTTGAGGTACTCGGGCAGGCCGCTCCAGGCCAGCTCCTCCTCGCGCAGGCCGTCGTGGGTCATACGCTTGAGGGTGGCGAGCCACTGCTCGGGGGTCGCCTTGGGCATCGGCAGGTCGCGGATGCGTCGGTAGAGTTCGCTGTAGAACTGTTCGGGGTAGGGGTAGCGCAGCGCCTCGGGGGCGCGTTGGGTCGGTTCGGCGAGCAGGCGGCGGCGGGCGTGTTCGATCTCACGCACCTGCTCGGGTTGCTGGATCCAGGCGAGGAAGGCGGCGCGGTCCTCGGCGCGCCACTTGGCCAGCCAGCGGCGGTCGTCGAGGGTGTGGCCGGTGAAGGTGTAGCAGGTGGACCACTGCGTCGGGTTGGTCTCCGGGTCGGGGTAGACGACATCGATGAGTGCATAGAGACGGTGGTGCGGGGTGCGCTGGGTGACGCGCAGACGCCTCTGCAGGGCATGGTAGCGCGCCCGTTCGTAGACGATATCGACGACCATTCCGCTCGGCAGTCTCGGCATGACGGCATCTCCTGCGGCTCTGGCGACGGCTACTCGTGCGTCGCCTTGAAGGGCACCACCCGGGCCCCACCCTCGGGGAGCGTCTTGCGCTCGTCGAGGAGCAGGACCATCGCCTCCAGCACGCGCTTGAGCAGCATGCCGGCGTGGGCGTGGTAGTAGCGCAGACGACAGGGCACCGGTTGGTGCAGTTGGCTACGCACATGTTGGAAATCGCACCAGGCGAGGACCGGCAGGTCCTCCAGTGAGGCATCCACCACCACCCAGGCATCACGCTGCAAGATCAACGCCAGATTGCGCAGCCCCGGCAGGGGCAGACGCAGCTCTTTGTGCTGGTGCAGCGCGCTGGCCACGTGGTTGTACTGGTCGGCCTCCACCCGGCTGTCGCGCGTGGCGTAGATGGGGACCTCGTTGTGGCGCTGATACATGGGCCGCGATCCTCTTTGGAGTACAGAGTTCACTCTGTACGTCAGCGTTGGTACGTACAGACCGAGGTCTGTATTCCAAGGTGCGTGGTTTGGAGTACAGAGTTCACTCTGTACGTCTAGCGTTGGTACGTACAGGCCGAGGCCTGTACTCCAAGGTGCATGGTTTGGAGTACAGAGTTCACTCTGTACGTCTAGCGTTGGTACGTACAGGCCGAGGTCTGTACTCCAAGGTGCGTGGTTTGGAGTGCAGAGTTCACTCTGTACGTCTATCCGGTTTGACGCTGGTGGATAGCCGCCTACGCTCCACTGTTGCTGATACGTACAGACCGAGGCATGTACTCCAAGGTCGTTGGATTGGAGTACAGAGTTCACTCTGTACGTCTATCCGGTTCGCCGCTGGCAGGTAGTCGCCTGCTCATCCCTTGTGCTGATACGTACAGGCCGAGGCCTGTACTCCAAAGAGCGTGGTTTGGAGTACAGAGTTCACTCTGTACGTCCATCCGGTTCGCTGCTGGCGGCAGCAGTCTGCTCATCCCTTGTGCTGATACGTACAGACCGAGGTCTGTACTCCAAGCGCTACTTGGTCAGGCTGGCGAAGAGCGTCGGTAGCTTCTCCGGCAGGCGGTCGACGTGGTCGATGATGGTGTAGTTGTTGGCACCGAAGATGCGCTTCACGTAGTTGTCGGCCTGCGGGTCTAGGGTCAGGCAGTAGCTCAGCACACCCTGGGTGTGCAGCTCCTCCACCGCCTTCTTGGTGTCGTGGCGCAGGTGCTGCGGGTCGCGCTCGTCGATGTCCGCCGGTTCGCCGTCGGTGACGATGAGTAGCAGCTTGCGCCGCTCCGGTTGCTTGAGCAGGTGGTGCGCTGCGTGGCGCATGGCGGCACCCATGCGCGTGGAGAGGCCCCCCTTCATCCCGGCCAGGCGCGACTTGGCCTCGTCGTCGAAGTGCTGGTTGAAGTCCTTGAAGCGGTAGTACTGCACGTCGTGGCGCCCGTCGGAGGCGAAGCCGTGCAGGGCGAAGGGGTCGCCGATGCCGTTGATCGCCGTGGCCACCAGGGTGGCCGCCTCGCGGGTCAGCTCCAGCACGCTCTTCTCCGAGCCGCCGAGGGTCTCGTTGGTCGACTCGGAGAGGTCCATCAACACCACCACGGCGAGGTCGCGGCTCTTGAGCACGTTGCGCATGGTGATGCGCGGGTTGGGCTGCTCGCCCATGCGGATCGAGACCATGGCGTCCACCGCCGCATTGATGTCGATCTCGTCGCCATCCTCCAGGTTGCGCATGCGCTGCACCCCCTCCGGTGTCAGCAGGTCGATGATCTGCTTGATGCGGTGGGCGATGGGGCGATGCTCGGTGAGGATGTCGTGGATAAGCTTTGGGTCGCCCTTGGGCTGGCGGCGCTCGTAGACCGTGGCCCAGTCGGGGCGGTGCAGCTGCACCTGGTAGTCCCACTCCGGGTAGTGGAAGGGGTCGGAGACCGGCTCCTTACCCCACATACCGTTGAAGGATTCGGTGTTCTCCAGGTCGTCCTCGTAGGGGAACATCTCGGTGGGCAGGGTCCAGATCTCCTGGGCGTCGTCACCGGCCAGTTCGCAGTCGACCTCGTTGGCCATCTCCATCACGTTGACCATGCGCCGCAGCTGACGCTGGCTGGCGGGCAGGTACTCGGCAGCGCCGCTCTCCCAGTCGAACTCCTCGAAGGCCCAGACGAAGCGGTTGTCGTCGCGATACGGAATGCGGATGCGCTCCAGGATGCGCAGGCTCGGCACCTCGCGTCTGGCGGAGAAGAGGTTGAAGAGATCCATGCCGAGGTTCCAGCTGAAGTGGTTGTTCTCCACCTGCTCGGCGATCTCGGCGTGGAAGCGGTCGGTGATGGCGTTCAGCTCGGCGTCGTCGCAGCGCACCGTGCCATCGAGCAGCATCAGTGCGGTCTGCTCCAGCACGCGCATAGTCGGGTGCTCGGGGGCCTCGGCGTAGTCGAGGTCGAGCAGGGAACGCCACAGCTTCTTCAGACCGGGGAACTCCTGAATCGCCCTGTACTCGATGCGTGCGTCTTCGACAAAGGCGATGAAGAACATCTGCGCCGGGCTCAGCTGCTCGGCGCTGATGCGCTGGCGGGTGTAGACCAGGTGTGCGGCCATGTGCGCGGCGGTGGCGCGGTAGAGCTCCAGCCCCGGCACCGCGCCGATCGCGTCCACCGCATCCGGCATGTGCAGGATGCGCTGCTCGATGTAGGGGCGAAAATCGGTGTAGTCGGCGCCGGTGGGGCGCAGGAAGAAGTCGCGCCCCCAGAGCGCGCGCAGGTAGAAGTTGAGCTTGCGCTGGGTGTCGATGAACAGGGTGCCGCGCCGCTCCTTCTGGAACACCGCCAGACTGTCCTTGGATTGCAGGCTGAAGTAGGCGACCAGGGCGTCGAAGTCGCGCCGGTGCGCCTGGGCGCCGAAGTTGGCCCAGCGGCGCAGGCCGCTCAGGGTGAGCTTGGAGAGCAGCTCGTCGATGTTGTTGAGCATCGGGCGCAGGCCGCGCGCGGCGGTCCCGGCGAGCTGGTGGATCAGCGTCAGGTAGCCACGGATCAGCTCGGCGTCGCCCAAGCGGCGCGAGGCGGTGGGCAGGCTGTTGAACAGCAGGGAGATCACCTCGCCGGAGGTCATGGAGGAGAGCTTCATCGCCGCGGTGAGGCAGTCGCCGATGATCTCGTCGCCACACTCCTTGGCCACCAGGGGCATGTCTTGCAGATAGGTGATCACCAGCCCCTTGCCGCGCCCGAGGCGGGAGAGGGCGCGGGCGCCATCGAGGTAGGTTTCGAGCGCGGGCGGAGACATCACATGGGCCGCCTCGGCGAAGGTGCCTTCGAGCACATCGCGGATCTCTGGGGCGATCCCCTCCAGCTGTTCTTCGTAATCTTCGAGTTTAATCGCCATAACTCACCCCTAGGGATGGAGTACAGAATGGATTGGAGTACAGACCTCGGTCTGTACGTCTCCCGCCGGTTCGTACAGGCCGAGGCCTGTACTCCAAGGTGCCGGTTTGGAGTACAGAGTTCACTCTGTGCGTCTCCCGCCGACTCGTACAGGCCGAGGCCTGTGTTCCAAGGCGTCGGATTGGAGTACAGAGTTCACTCTGTGCGTCTCTCGCTGGTCCGCACAGACCTAGGTCTGTACTCCAGGGCGTCGGATTGGAGTACAGAGTTCACTCTGTGCGTCTCTCGCTGAACCGTACAGACCGAGGTCTGTACTCCAGGGTGCCGGTGTGGAGTACAGAGTTCACTCTGTACGTCTCTCGCTGGTCCGTACAGACCGAGGTCTGTACTCCAACTCAGCCGAAGAAGGTCTGCACGGCGGCGTCGAGGGTGTCGCGCATGTCCGGGTCGTCGGTGAGCGGGGTGACCATGGTCATGCTACAGGCGGCGGTGGGCGAGACCCCCTTGGCGATGAGCTGGCCGGAGTAGACCAGCAGACGGGTGGATATGCCCTCGTCCAAACCGTGGCCCTTGAGGTTGCGCGCACGGTGGGCGATCTGCACCAGCTTGCCTGCGGTCTCCAGGTCGACGCCCGACTCTTTGGCGACGATGGCGGTCTCTTTGGCCGCCTCGGGGTAGTCGAAGTCGAGGCCGCCGAAGCGCTGTTTGGTGGACTGCTTGAGGTCCTTCATCAGGCTCTGGTAGCCGGGGTTGTAGGAGATCACCAGCTGGAAGTCGGGGTGCGCGGCGACCAGTTCGCCCTTCTTGTCGAGCGGCAGGGTGCGGCGGTGGTCGGTGAGCGGGTGGATCACCACGGTGGTGTCTTGGCGCGCCTCCACCACCTCGTCGAGGTAGCAGATGGCGCCGAGACGCGCGGCGGTGGTGAGCGGGCCGTCTTGCCACTTGGTGCCGTCCTTGTCGAGCAGGAAGCGCCCGACCAGATCGGAGGCGGTCATGTCCTCGTTACAGGCGACGGTGATGAGCGGCTTGCCCAGGCGCCAGGCCATGTACTCGACGAAGCGCGACTTGCCGCAGCCGGTGGGGCCCTTGAGCATCATCGGCATGCGCACCTGATAGGCGGCCTCGTAGAGGTCGATCTCACTGCCGACGGCCTCGTAGTAGGGCTCTTGTGCGATCTTGTACTGGTTGATATCGATGGCTGACATGGCGGGTCCTCACTCTTGTTCTGGCCACACTTGCGTGTGTGGTGCCTTTTTCCGGTTCGCGTCGATAAGGGCGGAGGTCGAGGCTTTAGCCGGTCTGTGCGCTGGGGGACAGACCGGCTAAAGCCTCGACCTCCGTGGTTATTGGGTGGAGGCTACTGCTCATCGTCGGTCTCGAATTCACCGCGCCAGCCCGCCTCTTTGGCGCGACGAAAGGCCTCGTCGTGGATGCTCTGGTGGCGTTCGCGCAGACCCTCGGGCAGGCGACTGACGAGGCAGCCGTACTTGTCCCACTCGTGGTTGACCTGGTCGATGAGGTTCTCGATGCCGCCGAGCTGCCAACCCTTGCAGCTCTCCTCCTCGGGCAGGATGCCGAAGACCCAGGCATCGCGGATGATCTTGCCGATGCTGGTCATGCCGCCGTAGAGGTCGTCGTGGATGCCGATGTAGCTGGTGGGTCGGGACATGGTCGGGTCACTCAAAATGGTTGGAAAAAAGGCCCTGCGGCGGCGAGCCACCGCAGGCAATGGGGTATCTGGTCAGGCTTGGCTCAGTACTTGATCTCGCCGCGGTAGATGACCATCGAGGCGCCAGCGGACTGGGCGTAGTTGTCGAAGCCGAGGAGGCGTACGTGGTTGTTCGGGTGCGCCTTGTGGCACGCCTCGCACTCGCCGAGGATGGCGTCGACGTCGGTCTCGCCGAACATCGGCAGCTTCCACATGTACCAGTAGTGGCTGTTGGCGTTCTCCGGCTCGGTGTGCTCGATGCCGGGGTTCCAGCCCTTGCTGACGATGTACTCGATCTGGGTGCGGATCTGCTCCGGGGTCATCTCCGGCAGGTAGGAGAAGGTCTCGAACTTGCGGCTGGAGGTGTCGCTCAGGCTGGATTGGTAGTCTTGCATGTTGCTCATGGGTCTAATCCTCGATTCGGGGGATTGGCCACGGAGGCACGGAGGACACGGAGTGATTACGTGTTGTTCCAATGTGCGCGCCGTGGCGTGTGCTGTCGGTGAGTGGCGGAGGCGCCTATCTGGGATGCAGAGGGGATCTCTGTCTCCTCCGTGCCTCTGTGGCGCACTTATTTATGCGCAACATCCAGCTTGTCGACGGTGTCGAACTCGAACTTGATCTCCTTCCAGGTCTCCATCGCCATCTTCAGTTCGGGGCTGTGGGCGGCTGCGGCGGTGAGGATCTCCTTGCCCTCCTTCTCCAACTCGCGGCCCTGGTTGCGCGCCTGCACGCAGGCCTCGACGGCGACGCGGTTGGCGGCGGCACCGGCGGCGTTGCCCCAGGGGTGACCGAGGGTGCCGCCACCGAACTGGAGGACGGAGTCGTCACCGAAGATGTTCACCAGCGCGGGCATGTGCCAGACGTGGATGCCACCGGAGGCGACCGGCAGCACGCCGGGCATGGCGCCCCAATCCTGGTCGAAGAAGATGCCGCGGGAGCGGTCCTCCTTGATGAACTTGTCGCGCATGATGTCGATCCAGCCGAGGGTGGCGTCGCGGTCACCTTCGAGCTTGCCCACCACGGTACCGGAGTGGAGGTGGTCGCCGCCGGAGAGGCGCAGGATCTTGGTCAGCACACGGAAGTGGATACCGTGGTGGGGGTTGCGGTCGAGCACGGCGTGCATGGCGCGGTGGATGTGCAGCAGCATGCCGTTGTCGCGACACCAGCGCGCCAGCTGGGTGTTGGCCGCCCAACCGCCGGTGAGGTAGTCGTGCATGATGATCGGGGCGCCGATCTCCTTGGCGTACTCGGCGCGCTTCATCATCTCGTCGGCGGTCGGCGCGGTGACGTTGAGGTAGTGGCCCTTGCGCTCGCCGGTCTCGGCCTCGGCCTTCTGGATCGCCTCCATGACGAAGTCGAAGCGGTGGCGCCAGCGCATGAAGGGCTGCGAGTTGACGTTCTCGTCGTCCTTGGTGAAGTCGAGACCACCGCGCAGACCCTCGTAGCAGGCGCGACCGTAGTTCTTGGCCGAGAGGCCGAGCTTGGGCTTGATGGTGCAGCCGAGCAGCGGGCGGCCATACTTGTTGAGCAGGTCGCGCTCCACCTGGATGCCCTGGGGCGGCCCGTTGCAGGTCATCACGTAGGCCAGCGGGAAGCGGATGTCTTCGAGGCGCAGGGCGCGCAGCGCCTTGAAGCCGAAGACGTTACCCACCAGAGAGGTCATGACGTTGACCACCGAGCCCTCTTCGAACAGGTCGATGGGGTAGGCGACGAAGGCGTAGAAGCAGGTGTCGTCACCGGGCACGTCTTCGATGGCGTAGGCGCGGCCCTTGTAGTAGTCGAGGTCGGTGAGCAGGTCGGTCCAGACGGTGGTCCAGGTGCCGGTGGAGGACTCGGCGGCCACGGCGGCGGCCACCTCTTCGCGCGGCACGCCCGGCTGCGGGGTGACCTTGAAGCAGGCGAGGATGTCGGTCTCCTTGGGGGTGTATTCGGGCATCCAGTAGGTCTCGCGGTACTCTTTCACGCCCGCTTGGTAGTTCTTCGCCATGGTCTCTTCTCCTCTTAGGGGATGGGTGAAGGGGCGGGGGAGGCCGGTTGGTCTGCCGCCCCGTCGCCGTGAGGAGAAATCTAGGGCGTCGCGTGATATAACGGAAATTAATTAGAATCATGGTAGTGATTTAGGATCGTAAATGCTTCGCCACGCCACCTTGCAGCAGATGCGCCTCTTCGAGGCGGTCGCCCGCCACCTCAACTACACCCGCGCCGCCGAGGAGGTGCACCTGACCCAGCCGGCGGTGTCGATCCAGGTGAAGCGCTTCGAGGAGCTGGTGGGCCTACCGCTGTTCGAGACGGTGGGTAAGCGGCTCTATCTGACCCACGCGGGTGAGCTGGTGCGCGAGGGGTGTCGCGAGATCCTGGCCAAGCTCGGCGACCTCGACCAACAACTCGGCGAACTGACCGGGGTGGTGGCCGGGCCGCTCTACCTCTCGGTGGTGACCACCGCCAAGTACTTTCTGCCCACCTACCTCGGCGAGTTCCTGCGTCTCTACCCCGGCGTGGTGCCGCAGCTCAAGGTGACCAACCGTGAGCGCGTGCTGGAGCGCATGGCCGCCAATCAGGACGACCTCTACATCGTCGGCACCCTGCCCGAGGTGGAGGGGCTGGAGGCGCACCCCTTCCTCGACGACCGACTGGTCTTCTTCGCCCACCCCGACCACCCACTCACCGAGGTGCACGACATCCCCCTGGCGCGCCTCACCGAGGAGCTGCTGCTCTCGCGCGAGCCGGGCTCGGGCATTCGCGAGGCGGTGGAGCAGCACATGTGCGCGCATGGGGTGCATCTCACCCCCTACATGGAGCTGGGTAGCGGCGAGGCGATCAAACAGGGGGTGATGGCCGGGCTCGGCATCGGCATCCTCTCCGACATCAGCCTCAAGTTGGAGCTGGAGGTGGGGCGCCTGGCGGTGCTGGATGTGGCGCACATGCCCATCCGCCGCCATTGGCACGTGATCTACCCCCAGGGCAAACGCCTCTCGCTGGTGGCGGAGCGTTTCCTCCACTTCCTGTTGCAAAAGGGGGCGCAGGAGATGGCCCAGCGCGGCAGCACCGTGCCGTCATGACCTGCGTTGGGTCTCCGAGGCGTGGCCCCATGAGGCCGCACGGCGCATCGACCGTCCCGGTGGTGTAGGCCATGCGTCGAGTGCACCGCTGTCGCGAACGGGGCGGTAATTGCCCGTCGAGCCGACTTCGTGGCGGTGTATAATCACCCCCCGATTACCGCGTGATGACACCGCCCGCCCCGAGGCCGCGCATGTCCAGAGTACTCTCTCCCCTGTTGCCGCTCCTGCTGCTCTTGTGCGTCGCCCCGCTGGCGGCACAGGAGGGGGAGGGTTGGCGTATCGCCTTCGCCCAGGACACCCTGGCCAACGACTTCCGCCGTGCCCAGGTCGATGAGGTGCGCGATGCGGTGGCGGAGCAGCCGCTGCTGCGCTTCGTCTCCAGTGACGCCAAGGGGCGTACCTCGCTGCTGTTGCACCAGATCGAGCAGTTCATCCGTGAGCAGGTCGACCTGCTGGTGGTCGGCACCAACGACGCCTCGGCGGTGGTGCCGGTGGTGGACAAGGCGATGGCGGCGGGGATCCCGGTGATCATCCTCGACCGCGGCATCGAGGGCGACCACTACACCACCTTCATCAACTCCGACAATCGGCTCATCGGGCGCCTCGCCGGCGAATACATCGCCGAGCGGCTCGGTGGTCGTGGTCGGGTGCTGCTGTTCGAAGGGCTGCAGACCGCCGATGTGACGCAGCTACGCAGCGAGGGGTTTCTGCAGGTGATGGCGCGCTACCCCGAGATCGAGGTACTCAAACGCACCGGCAACTACCTGCGCAAGGATGCGCTCATCGAGATGGAGAAGCTGGTCAGTGCCGGGGTCCGGGTGGATGCCATCTTCTCCGAGTCCGATAGCATGCTGAGCGGCGTGCGCATGGTGCTCGATCGCCATGGCATCGCCCCCGGCAGCCTCATCACCATCGGCTGCGACTACACCAGCGAGGCGCGCGAGGCGATCCGCTCCGGGCGTCAGACCGGTTCGGTGAAGTTCCCGCTCGGCGGGCGCGAGACGGTAGCGGCGGCGTTGCGCATCCTGCGCGGCGAGACGCTAGAGCGGCATATCGTCATCCCGGTGGAGTTGGTGACGCGCGAACGGGTGGAGCAGGTGGAGCCGGTCTTCTGAATACCCCAAACACTCACCCCAAGGGCCTCGGCCTGACCAATAAATTCTCCGTGGCGGTGACGCTGGTCATCGTCGTGCTGTTCGGTGTGCTCGGCGTCTACTTCGACGACTACCTGGAGCAGAGCTTCCTCGACAACAACCGCAGCCGCCTGCTGCACGGCTTTCAGCGCCTGGCCGCCAACCTGCGCGATATCGAGGGGCGGCTCGACGAGGCGACCATCTTCGTCGAACGCGACGAGGCGCTGCACGCCGCCATCTCGCTCATCGACCAGTACCAAGACAAACAGCACTACAACGCCTTTCTCATCGACGAGGAGAAGAAGCAGATCGCCACCGAGCTGCTGACCCGCGTCAAGCTCTCGTTCAACAACGACATCGCCCTCTATGACCGCCACGGCGAACTGATCGCCGGGGTGGTGCTCACCCCCGAGGGCTACTGGCTGCACTACCTCTCCTATCAGGGCGGCATCCGCCACCTCTGGCGTCGCTCCGAGCGGGCCGAGGCGTATCGCGAGGTAGCCGTGCGCGGCCACCTACGCCAGCCCCTGGAGGTGGACCCCCGGCAGCTCGCCGCGCGCGAGCTGAGCTACCACACCCTGGACAACGCCCTCGCCCTGCGCTCTACGCGCCACGTCGTCGACCCCACCGACGCCACCCCTATCGCGTATGTGCAGCTTACCCGCCTACTCGGGGCCGACTACTTCGAGGGGCTCTCCCGTGACCTCGATATGCGCATCACCGCGCACTTCGTCGACACCGCCGAGCAGCTCACGCCGCTGCTCGACGAGGTGGCCCTGAGCCGCGACCTGAGTGTCGCCCAGGGCGATGTGGAGTACATCGCCATGAGCGGCATCCACAGTCGCGAGGGTGAGGTACAGCTGGTGGCGCAGCTCAACAAGTCCGAGGTCAACCAGCTACTCGATACCAACCGCATGCGCCTGCTCACCTTTCTGCTGGTGGCCGGGTTCGGCGTGTTGCTCTCGATGCGCGTGCTCATCCGTCGGCAGTTGGCCTGGCCGCTCAACCGTCTGATGCAGCAGATCCACCGCATCAGCCAGCGCGACTACAGCACCGCCCAGCCGGTGGCGAGCGGTGACGAGCTGGAGGTGATCTCGCGCAACATCAATGCCCTGGCCGAGACGGTACAGGAGCGCGAGGCCTCGCTACACCGCTCGCAGCAGGAGCTGGAGTACCTCTCCAACCACGACCCGCTCACCGAGCTGCCCAACCGCCGCTACTTGGCGCTCAGCCTGGAGCGCGCACTGCACCGTGCGAAGCAGCGCGAGAGCTGGCTGGCGCTGCTGTTCCTCGACCTCGACGAGTTCAAGCTGGTCAACGACACCCTCGGCCACGACGTGGGGGATCAGCTGCTGCGCGAGGTCTCGCGACGTCTCTCCGGCCATGTGCGTGGCAGCGACATGCTGGCGCGCATCGGTGGCGACGAGTTCAACATCCTGCTCGACGGGGTCGAGGGGCTGGAGGAGGTGGAGCACTTCGCCCAGCGGCTGATCGACCTCTTCGCCGTCCCCTTCACCATCGGCGAGCGTACCCTCTACACCACCGCCAGTATCGGTATCGCCCTCTACCCGCAGGATGGTGAAGAGGGGGTGACCCTGACCAAGCACGCCGACCTGGCCATGTACCGGGCGAAGGCGAATGGGCGCAACCACTTCAGTTTCTACTCCGACGAACTCTCCACCGGGCTGAGCAAGCGTACCGAGATGACCCACGCGCTGCGCGAGGCGGTCGCCACCGGCAATCAGTTCCTGCTGCACTTTCAGCCCAAGATCGCCCTCGACCAGGGGCGCCTCGTCGCCGTGGAGGCGCTGTTGCGCTGGCAGAGCCCGATCTATGGGCAGGTCTCACCCGTCGAGTTCATCCCCCTGGCAGAGGAGAGCGGCTTGATCCTGCCCATCGGTGAGTGGGTGCTGGAGGAGGCGTGCAAGGCCTACAAGCGGCTGGAGCGCGAGGGCCTGGTGCTCGATCACATCAGTATCAACATGTCCAACGTGCAGCTGCAGCACGGGGACATGGTCTCGACCGTGGAGGGGGTGGTGCTGCGTACCGGCATCGATGCCGAACGGGTGGAGTTGGAGATCACCGAGAGCTTCATAGCCACCGATGCTGAGGAGGCGTTGGCCACACTACACCGCTTCCGGGCCATGAAGATCCGCCTGGCCGTGGACGACTTCGGCACCGGTTACTCCTCCATGAGTTATCTGCAGCGCCTGCCCATCACCCGCATCAAGATCGATAAGTCCTTCATCGATGGCCTGCCCGATAACCAGGAGAGCGTGGCCATCACCCGCGCCATCCTCGCCCTGGCCCGCGCCCTGCGCCTCTCGGTGACTGCCGAGGGGGTGGAGAGGCCGGCGCAGCTCGACTTCCTCATCGAGGAGGCGTGCGACGAGGTGCAGGGTTATCTCTATGCCCGGCCGATGCCGTTCGACGACCTGCTGCACTTCGCCCGCGACTCGCGCTACCGACTGCAGCGCAAGGGGTCTTGAGGCGCCCGCCCCTCCCTCAGCGGTAGAGGCTGAGGGTCGCCAGCCCCTCGTGGGCGCGCGCATAGCGCCACTCCAGGCGTAGCTCCCACTCGGGCACCGGGGAGTAGCGGTAGACCAGCTCACCCTGTCCGCGCCCGGCCACCGCCTCCTCGTCCCACTGCTCCCAGCGTCGACGCAGGCTCAGGCCGAGGCCGTGCGTGTTGCCGCGTGCCAGCTGTAGGTCGGCCGCCAGGTCGGCCCCCAGCCCCTCGTCGAGGGGGCTGCCGAGGGGTAAGAGCCCGTCCAGATGTAGGTAGAGGTAGCCCTGGTCCGCCAGGCGCCAGCTGTGACCCGCCGCGCCCGTGAGGCGGGTGAGCCGGCACTCGGTGCAGGCCAGATCGCGTGCCTGGTAGGCGACGCCGAGCCCCCATGAGAGGCGCCCGTCGCCGGGCAGGTCGGTGGTGGCGAGGTTGAGGTTGGCGATGCGTAGTAGCTCCAGCCGCTCCAGGCTCAACCCCTCCTCGCCGCTGCGCAGGCGCAGGTCGAACACCTGCATGGCGGTGCCCGGGGTCTGTCCGGCGGGGTTGGCCAGCAGGTCGTGCAGCGCAGGGCGCAGCCCCACCTCCAGGGCGTTGCCGCCCACCTCGCGTGAGACCAGCCCGAGGCGCACGCTGGCCGGGCCGTGGCCGAGACTCGGGGCGATGGCACTGCTCGGCGGTACCCAGGCGGCCTGCGGTGGCAGGGCGGCACGTGCCAGCAGGGCCTGGTGTTGTCCCTGGCGCAGACCATCGAGCTCTGCCGCTGGGGTGTCGCTGCTGAGGCGAAAGCGGTAGTAGTGCAGCAGGGTGTCGCTGAGGGCGATCTGCGCCTCGGGGTCGAGCCCCACCTGGAGCGGGGCGAGGGGCTGGGTCGGGTCTTGTGCCACCTGGGCGACCCGTTGGCGCAGGGGGGCGGGCAGGCCGTGGTAGGCGTCTGCCAGGCGGTGCTGGCGCGAGCGACGCAGGCGGCGCTCGGCCACCAGCGGTGCACCGTCGCGCTCGCGTGCGTCGAGGGCGCGAAACAGTTCGACCGGGATCGCCCAGTAGACCTGCTCGGGGATGAGTCGCGGCCCGTCGATGGCCACCTCCAACAGCCGCGCCATGTAGAGGGCGCAGTTGTCGCGCAGGAAGTAGTAGCGGAAGGTGACCGGCAGCAGCTCCCAGGTGTGTAGCCAGAGCAGGCTCTGCTCGGCCGCGCTGAGGTTGAGGCGATACTCCCACAGGTCGCGCAGCTCCTCCTCGCCGTAGAGGTGGTCGAGGGTGTAGTAGCGGGAGTCGGTGTAGGCGGCACGGTAGCCGCCGAACAGGCCGCGCACCACGTAGATGAGGCCGTTCTCGCCCGGTGGGACCTTGGCGCCGTAGTTGATGCTGGTGTCGAGCAGGCCGCGATTGCCACTGTTGCGCGCCAGGTTGCGTTTGAACAGCAGGTGGCCGAAGAGCGAGGCGGGGTTCTCCAGATAGCCGCTGACGAACACCAGACTGAGGTCGTAGTGGTCGTCGGGTCCGAGCCAGGCGTCGAGCTTGGGGCAGTGGCCGAGCGGCGCGGCCAGCTCGGGGGCGTTCAGTGCTGTCGCCAGCCACTGGGCGCGGGCGGGGAAGCGGCAACGCGCGTGCGCGTCCGCCTGCTCTGGGTCGAACGGTGCCGCGAGCGCGGCGTGGGTCGCAAGCAGTTCCGCCTCGGGATCGTCGGCGCCGTGGGGGTCGAGGAAGTAGCTCTGGGTGATGACCGTGCTGTGACCCGCCTCGTAGTGCAGCAGGCGTAGCCAACGCTCGCTCTGGGCCAGGGCGTGGGCCTTGGGTGGGTCGAGCGCGAGGGCGAGGCTGCTCCAGGGGAGACAGAGTAGGGCGAGGAGCGGCAGTAGGCGTCGGTGCATAGGGGCGGTGGGGGCGTGGTCAGGGCGCAGAAACGACATCGCCACCCGAGGGTGGCGATGCAGGTGAGTGAGCCTAGGTCGCGCTTAGGAGGCGCTGGCGCACTGCGCGCCGTCGAGACCGGTGCGGCGGGTCACCAGCTCGTGCAGGCTGCCGGCCTTGTCGTAGGCGCTCATCTGGCGGTAGTCACCGCTGGCCATCTCTTGGCTCAGGTCGTTGCGCAGGGCGCTGACCAGGGCGGGGCGCTGTGCCTCGTCGCAGCCGAGCAGGTCGAGCATGGCGGTGAGGTGGGCACCCTCGCCCTGGATGGTCTGCTCTGTGATGTTGGCGTAGCTGTTGGTGATGAAGGCGGCGGCGGTGGTGGCCTTGCCCTTGCAGTTCTCCGGGGAGCTCATGTCGGAGGAGGAGGCGGTGGTGCCCAGGTCCCAGATGATGTTGGAGAAGGCGGCAGCGACCGGGGTGTCGGTGAAGATCATGGCGCCGAGGCCGCACTCTTTGTAGATCTTGTCGAATTCACGGGCAGAAGCGGTACCGGACACGGTGGCGCCAGCCAGCAGGACGGCGGCGATAAGCAGGGGGGTCTTGTTCATTCCATGTTCTCCAGTGTTTTTTTGGGGTTCTGCGATGCGCCGTTACTGAACGGCCTGGTTTCATTCTTCCACAATCGCCACCGGCCCGGCAATCACGCCCTGAGCCTCCGGGGGCGGCGCAGTCCTGGTCGTTGACCGCCGCCCAAAGCGCCCGCCCCGAGCACCGGTCTGGGGGGAAATGGGTATACTGGCCGCCTTTTTATGTAAGCCTTAGGAGTGACAAGATGCAGAGTACGCTCGCCCGTTTTCGCCTGCTGGCGCTGATCGAGGGGGTCTCGTTGTTGGTGCTGGTGTTGATCGCCATGCCGATGAAGTACTACCTGGCCCAGGGCTGGCTCGTCCCCTGGGTGGGTTGGACGCACGGGGTGCTGTTCCTGACCTATCTGGTGGCGTCGTTGGCGGTGAGCCACAAGCTGGGCTGGTCGATCGGTCTGTGGCTGCTGTCGTTCCTGGCCTCGGTGCTGCCGTTTGGCACCTTCGTGCTGGACCTCAAGCTGAAGCGGATGCAGGCGAACGCCTGAGTCTGGGCGGGGAGTGGGTACCCCGCCGTTGGGCGGGGTACCGGATGGGCATTTAGCGCAGGGCGGTGCTGAAGATCTCGACGCGGCGGTTCATGGCGCGGCCATCGGCGGTGGCGTTGCTGGCGCGCGGCTCGCTCTCGCCACGGCCCTCGGCGCTCAGGCGGCTGCTCGCCACGCCACGGCTACGCAGGTAGGCAACCACGGACTCGGCGCGACGCAGGGAGAGCTGCATGTTGTAGCTGTCGGAGCCCTTGTCGTCGGTGTGGCCGACGATGGTGATGGCGGTGTTGGGGTTGTTCATCAGCACCTCGGCGAGCTTGTTGAGGCTCGGCTTGAAACCGGGTTCGAGGTCGGCGCTGTTGAACTTGAAGCTCACCTCGTTGTTGAGGGTCAGCTTGAGGGTGTCCTCGCGCACGCGCTCGATCTCGATCTGATTGGCGCGCTGCTCGGCGGCGAGCTGCTCCTCGAACTCCTGCTGCTGCTTGTCCATCTGCTGGCCGATGGCGCCACCGGCGGCGGCACCGACCACGGCACCGACCAGGGCGCCACGCTTCTTATCCATCTGGTGTCCGGCCACGGCACCGGCGATGGCGCCGAGCACGGCGCCGGTAGTGGCGCGGCTGTTGCTGCTGCTGGAGCTGGACTGACCATCGGTGGCACAGCCGGTGGCCACCAGGGCGGGAATGAGGAGGAGGGCGAGCTTCTTCATGGGTGTGGTTCCTTTGTCTCTGTACTCTGCATGCGGCAAGGGGTCGACGCATTTCGCGCCGCTGAGGGTGCTATCTTCCTGCCATTTGCCTCGGCCCGCAACTGAGGGGCGCCCGGCGCTCTAGGGGGTCTGACCAGCGGCGGTGGGGTGGGTTCACTCCGGGCCCTGCTCGACGTCGCGACCGCGCACGGCGCGACCCCTCACCTTATCGACCGGGAAGCGCGCCTCGTTGTGACTGCACTTGGCGTTGGCCGCTGCCACCAGGTCGATCTCCAGACGGTCGGCGCAGCGGATCAGGTAGATGAGGATGTCGGCCATCTCCATCTCGACCTCGTGTCGCTTCTCCCCCTCGATCCGATAGCTCGCCTCGTCGCTCAGCCACTGGAAGTGCTCGACCAGCTCGGCGGTCTCGGCGATGAGGGCCATGGAGAGGTTCTTCGGGGAGTGGAACTGCTCCCAATCGCGGGCTTGGGCGAACTGGGCGAGGCGTAGGCGGAGGGCTTCGAGTGAGTCGGACATGGCGGACCTGCAATTGTTATCGCCCCATTATAGGCCTGTGGCCAGCGTCATAAATCCTGATAGAAATAATCAGAAAATAGAGTTGTATTTATCCAGGTCGCCCCTATAATTCCGACTAATCCGCTTGGTTAATTGCGAATAAGGAGGATGACCATGGGTATGGCACTTGAACGTGATGGCGACGGTTTCCTGCGTGACCCCACCCTCTGGAGTGAAGAGGTGATGCGTGAGCTGGCGCAGAGTGATGGCTTCACCCTCACCGATGAGCACGTGAAGTTCATCATGAGCGCCCGCGACATGTATCAGGTCGATGGTACCGTCCCGCCGATCCGCATCTTCGCCAAGGCGCATGGCATGGACCGTAAGGCGACCCTGCTCAACGAGCTCTTCAGTGGGGGGCCGATGAAGAAGATCGCCAAATACGGTGGATTGCCGAAGCCGACTGGCTGCGTCTGAATGCTACCAACAAGTGACGTTAGCCTCATCCGAGCGAGGGCGCCCCAGCGGCGCCCTCGTCCGTTGTGGGGGCCTGTCATCTAGAGACTACAGTATTACGCGGAATCGGACTAATAGGTGAAGGGTGAGTGGCGGATGGTTGTCGCACCTCGCCATAGTCAGAATAGCGCCATCAGGATGATGTGTGGTCGCATGGAGGCTACAGGGAGCGTAGAAGCGACGGGGCGGGAGTCCCAAGTCGGGGGAGCGAGGCAGGAGCCGAGCCCACTAGGAGAGCCAGGCGCTATCGTCGACTGAACATCCAGCCGCCAGGGCCATGCACGATGTGCATGGCCCTGTTTTTTTTTGCCTGCGGCTCAGCGGTTGCCGTTCACCTCACGCGGCTGACGCGGCGGGCGTTCGGCGCGGTTGCCATCCACCTCGTTGCCACTGCCCCGCGCCTGACGCCCACTCGGCAGGCCGATGCGGTTGCCGTCGGCGTCGGAGCGCCGGGTTTGTTGCGTGTTGCGACGGTTGCCATCGTTCTCCTGGCGGCGTGGTTTGTAGTCGACGCGATTGCCATCCACCTCGACCGCACGTGGGGCCTGGGTGGATGCGGCACGGTTGCCGATGGCGTCGTCGACGCGCTCGCCCTGGCGCCCCTGGCCATCGCGGCGTGCCCCCTGACGTGCCCCTTCGCCACGCCCACCCTGGCGTGCCTGCCCCTCGCCACCACGACTCTGGCGTGCCTGTCCCTCGCCGCCGCGCCCACCCTGGCGCGCTTGACCCTCGCTACCGCGCGTGCCCTGGGGGTCACGGCGCTCCTGCGCTGCACCTTGGCTTCGGCTTGGTGCCTCGCTACGTGGGGCACGTCGTGCCTCGCCACTAGCGCCACGCTCGCCCTCTTGACGCCCCTCTTCGCGGCGTGACTGGCCCTGGCCGCGGGGTGCGTCACGCCGCCCTTGACCCTGACCCTGCGTGCGGCGCTCACCGTCGTTGCCACCGCGACCGCTACGGCGACCATTCTCGATGGGCTCGGCCTTGATGGTCGGGTCGGGCTCGTAGCCCTCGATGGTGACGCTGGTGATGGGGCGCTTGATCAGCCGCTCGATGTCGCGCAGCAGCTTGTGTTCGTCGATACAGACCAGGGAGACCGCCTCGCCTTCGTTACCGGCACGACCGGTGCGGCCGATGCGGTGCACATAGTCCTCGGGCACGTTGGGTAGCTCGAAGTTGACCACGTGGGGCAGTTGGTCGATGTCGAGGCCGCGTGCGGCGATGTCGGTGGCCACCAGCACGCGGATGGAGCCGGACTTGAAGTCGGCCAGGGCGCGGGTGCGTGCCCCCTGACTCTTGTTGCCGTGGATCGCGGCGGCGGTGATGCCATCGCGCTCCAGCTGCTGGGCCAGGCGGTTGGCACCGTGTTTGGTGCGGGTAAAGACCAGTACCTGGCGCCAGTTGCGCGAGCCGATGAGGAAGGAGAGCAGTTCACGTTTGCGTTCGCGGTCCACCGGGTGCACCACCTGGGCCACGGTGTCGGCGGTGGTGTTGCGACGTGCCACCTCGATGAGCGCGGGCTCTTCGAGGATACCGGCGGCCAGCTGCTTGATCTCGTCGGAGAAAGTGGCGGAGAAGAGCAGGTTCTGGCGCCCGTTGGGGAGTAGACGCAGGACGCGGCGAATGTCGTGGATGAAGCCCATGTCGAGCATGCGGTCCGCCTCGTCGAGTACCAGGAACTCCACGTGTGAGAGGTCCACGGTCTTCTGCTGGGCGTGGTCGAGCAGGCGTCCGGGGGTGGCGATGAGGATGTCGACCCCAGCGCGCAGCTTGTCGATCTGCGGGTTGATCTTGACCCCACCGAAGATCACCGCCGACCTGAGCGGCAGGTATTTGCCGTAGGTCTCGACGTTTTCGCCTACCTGGGCCGCCAGTTCGCGGGTGGGGGTGAGGATCAGCGCACGTACCGGGCGTGTGCCCTTGGCCATGGTGCGCTGACTGAGCAACTGGAGCAGGGGCAGGGTGAAGCCCGCGGTCTTGCCGGTACCGGTCTGGGCACCGGCCATGATGTCCTGTCCGCGCAGCACCACGGGGATGGCCTGGCGCTGGATCGGGGTCGGCTGGGTGTAACCAGCCTCGTGGACCGCACGCAGGATGTCGGCGCTCAGGCCGAGGGTGTCGAATGACATGGTCGCTATGCTTCCTGAAAGGCGCCGTAGGTGGCGCGGATGGGGGGGCGTGGGGTGTTCAACCGAGTTGATCCACGGCCACGCGGTATTTGGGGTCTTCGATGACGTTCACCTCGACCAGGTCGCCGGCCTGGCGCAGCAGCCGACGGCACTCGTCGCTGAGGTGGCGTAGGTGCAGGCGCTTGCCGGCATTCAGATAGCGCTCGGCGAGGGTGTCGATGGCCTCGATGGCGCTGTGGTCCATGACCCGTGAGTGCTGGAATTCGACCACCACATCGTCGGGATCGTTCTTCGGATCGAAGAGTTCCTGAAAATTGTTCACCGAGGCGAAGAAGAGCGGGCCATGCAGCTCGTAGACCTTGCCACCGAGACGCCCCTCGTAGCTCCTGACCGTGATGTGTTTGGCGTGTTCCCAGGCGAACACCAGGGCCGAGACGATGACGCCCACCACCACGGCGATGGCCAAGTCGGTGGCCACGGTGACACCAGAGACCAGCACGATGACGAAGGCGTCGGCGCGTGGGATCTTGCGCATGATGCGAAAGCTCGACCACTCGAAGGTGCCGATCACCACCATGAACATCACCCCGGTGAGGGCGGCCAGCGGGATCATCTCGATCAGGTCGGCGGCGAAGAGGATGAAGATCAGCAGGAACAGCGCGGCGGAGATGCCGGAGAGGCGTCCGCGTCCACCGGAGTTGATGTTGATCATGCTCTGGCCGATCATCGCGCAGCCGCCCATGCCGCCGAAGAATCCGGTGACCAGGTTGGCGGTGCCCTGGCCGATGCACTCGCGATTGCCCTGGCCCCGGGTCTCGGTGATCTCGTCGATGAGGCTCAGGGTGAGCAGCGATTCGATGAGGCCGATGGCCGCCAGGACCACGGCGTAGGGGAAGATGACGCCGAGGGTCTCCCAGCTGAGCGGTACTGCAGGCAGGTGGAACTCGGGCAGGCCACCGGCGATGGAGGCCATGTCGCCCACGGTGCGGCTCTCCAGCCCGAGGCCGATGACCAAGGCGGTGACCACCAGGATCGCCGCCAGCGAGGCGGGGAGTGCACGGGTCAGCTTGGGCAGGAGGTGGATGATGGCCATGGTCAGTAGCACCAGGGCGAGCATGGTGTAGAGTTCGGGGCCCTGCATCCACCGGTCGATCCCGGCCGCATCAGGTACCTGGAACGACTTGAGTTGGGCCAGGAAGATGACGATGGCTAGACCGTTGACGAAGCCGAGCATCACCGGGTGCGGCACCATGCGGATGAACTTGCCCAACTTGAGCAGGCCGACGGCGATCTGGATCAGGCCCATCAGTACCACGGTGGCGAACAGGTACTCCACGCCGTGGCTGTTTACCAGCGCCACCATCACCACCGCCAGGGCGCCGGTGGCGCCTGAGATCATCCCCGGGCGCCCACCCACCACGGCGGCAATGAGGCCGACGAGAAAGGCGGCGTAGAGCCCCACCAGCGGCTCCACGTGGGCGACAAAGGCGAAGGCGACCGCCTCCGGCACCAGGGCGAGGGCCACGGTGAGGCCGGAAAGGAGGTCGTTTTTCGGGCAGCCGCGGTCGGTGCACTCAAAGCTAAAAAACACAGGGCGGTCTCGGCTCAGAATCTCATTAGTTCCTCTTATATTAGCAGATTAAGGTCTACTGATGCATTTGGGTAAACCCCTAATTGCAATGGTGTGCCTTTGGGCACGCCGATGGGGTATGCCGAGGGTCAGCCGCCGTACTGGTCGAGCAGCTTGAGGATGGAGCGGAAGTCGAACCGCTTGGCCAGACGCAACAGCGTCGCGTGCAGGCTGGAGTCGGGATGGTGGCGCTGCTGCTCGGCCAGATAGGCACGCAGCTCCATGACATCGCCCTGCTGAATCAGACGGCGGATCTGGTCGCTCACCGCCGGTGTCGGAGGCGGGCAGTTGAGGTCGGGCAGGTCATCGTCCGGGAGCATCTGGCGGCGGGTGAGGTGGCGGGTGAGGGCGGCGAGCAGGGCCGGGTGGGCGAGGGGTTTGGCCAGCAACTCCTGGGCCCCCTTGGGCAGGCTCGGGTGGGTGTCGCGCTCGGTGAGTAGCAGTACCGGGGTGGTGTTGCCGAGGTCGGAGCGCAGGTGGTCGAGCAGGTGCTGGGGGGAGCCGGGGCCCAGTTCGGCATCGAGCAGTAGCAGGTCGATGTCGCCCATGGCACAGAGGTGCAGTACCGCCACGCTGTCGTCCGCCGTCACCACGTCGAGCCCCTCGTAGGCGAGCATGGCGTGGAGTTGGTCACGCTCGGTCCCAGGCGGGGCGGCGAGGAGCAGTCGGTAGATGGGGATGTCGTCCCACGCCAGTGACTCCTCATCGGCGTCCGCCGCCTCGCCGCCCAGGTCGTCCAGCGGCGCACGGCGCAGTGGGATGATGCTGTGCAGACGCAGGCGGCTCAGCTCGTCGTAGACCAGTTTCACCGAGCCCTGCATCGCCTGTGCCAGTCGGCGGCAGATGAGTAGGGTCAAGGTCTCGCTCTGGGCCGAGCCGAGGGAGGGGAGGAAGGGCTCCGTCTGCCCCTCGGCCAGGCTCTCGGTGAACTCGATCTTGAGCGCCTCGGCATGCCAGCTGAGGGTCAGGGTAAAGAGCGGTGAGTCGCTCAGGCGCTGCAGGCTGTCGGCCAGGTGGGCCATCAGGTGCAGGAGTCGCTCCGGGTCGACCAGGACCCACTTGGGCAGGTATTTGGATTCATAGTATTCGAGGCTCGCCCCCTGGTCGGCGAGGCGGCTGGCCAGCTCCTCGCGGATCTCGCCGAGCAGCTGGGGGAGGTAGGTACGCTGGGTCTGTACATGGGGGGCGTCGGCATCGATGCGCGCCATCTCCAGCAGCTCGTCGATGAGGGTGAGCAGGGTGCGACCGCTGCGCTCGATTATCTGCAGGTGCTCCCAACGCTCGGCCTCTCCCTCCTGGAGGTCGAGCTTGAGCGCCTGGCTGTGACTGAGGATGGCGTCGAGGGGGCTGCGTAGTTCGTGGCTCATATTGGCCAGGAAGCGGCTTTGGGTGTGGCTGGCCGCCTCGGCCGCCTGTTTGGCGCGGCGCAGGGCGGTGTCCGCCTGACGCACCCGGCTGATGTCGCGAAACACCACCACCCGCCCGAGCAGGTGGCCCTGCTCCTCCATCGGCGTGGCGACGAAGTGCACCGGCAGCGGCGTGCCCATGCTGGGGGCCCGCAGCAGCCCCTCGCCCTCGATGCGTCGCTCCAGCCCCTGCAGGCAGTTGAACGGGGGATGGCTATGGGGGTAGTGGCCCACCGCCTCCGGGGTGAAGTGCAGCAGCTCGTGGATCGGGCTGCCCAGCAGGTGGCGCCCCTCTAGACCGAGCATGGCCTCGGCGGAGGCGTTGATGAAGGTGACCAGACACTGGCCGTCGAGCCCGATGATGCCGTCGCCGGCGGCCTCTAGGATGAGTCGGTTCTTGGTCGTCTCGTGTTCCAGTTGGCGGCGTGACTGACGCGCCTCGCGGATCAACTGGACCCGCTGCAGCCCTTGGCGTACCGTCAGGGCCAGCTCGTTGAAGTCTACCGGCTTGCGCAGGTAGCTGAGGGCACCGAGCTTGATCGCCTCGATGATGCTCTGCTGGTCGTTGATGGCGCTGATGATGATGCACTGTAGGTCGGGCTCCAGCACCAGCGCTTCACGTACCAGCTCCAGGCCGCTCATCTCGGGCATGCGGATGTCGGTGATGAGTACATCGAGTGGCTGGGTGGAGATGCGCTCCAGGGCTTCTGGTGCGCTCTTGCACGACAGTACTTTGTGCCCCAACTCCCCCAGCAGCAGCTCGTAGAGACGCACCACTTCCGGGTCGTCATCGACGAGTAGGATCTGGGCGCTACCGAGGCTCTGCATCGAACGGGCTCCGTCTCATGGGCGTACTCACGCATAGAATGCCGTGATCGCCCGATGTTGTGTACTCCCCCAGGGACAATGTGTGAATTGGCCACGGTTTCCGTGCCACACTAGCCATCAGCGTCATGTGCCACGCAGCCTCGCGGGTACCTCTGCCACCTTTGCCAACCCAAGGAGATCTACCCATGTCCACTCGCCTCCTGCGCATTGCCCTCACCGTTGCCGGGCTCTCGTTGTTCTCCCTCGGGGCTCGGGCCGAAAGCCCCGAGATGCACGCCCCGGCGCTCCAGCTCCCCATGGCGCCCCCTGCCGATCATGCCCCCACCCCGGCGGCCCACATGGGCCACGCCACGCACTGGGGCTATACCGGTGAGGGGGCCCCGGAGTTCTGGGGCGACCTGCAGGCGGAGTACGCCCTGTGCAAGGGGGGCAAGAGCCAGTCCCCGATCAATATCGATACCGCCAGTACCTCCAGCCAGCCGCTACCGCCCATCGAGGTACACTACGCGGCCCCCCCTAGTACCTTGGTCAATAACGGTCACACCATCAAGGTGAATATCGCCAAGGGGAGCTACATCATGGTGGGCGGTAAGCGTTATGACCTGCTGCAGTTCCACTTCCACACCCCCAGCGAACACACCATCAATGGTCGTCCCGCGGCGATGGTCGCCCACTTCGTGCACAAAGCGGCGGATGGTCAATTGGGGGTGGTCGGCGTGCTGTTCGAGGAGGGGCCGGAGAATGCCGCCCTGGCCGCGCTCTGGTCGCGCCTGCCGAGTAGCGAGGGGGAGATGGTGGCGGCTCCGGAGATGAACCTCGCCCAGCTGCTGCCCGCCTCCATGAGTTACTACAACTATGCCGGCTCGCTGACCACCCCGCCCTGCTCCGAGGGGGTCAACTGGATGGTGGTGAAGTCGCCGGTGAGCGCCTCGCATGCGCAGGTGGCCGCCTTCACTCAACGCTTCCCCAAGAGTGTACGCCCGGTGCAGGCGTTGAATGGTCGGGTGGTCTCCACCACCCGCTGATCGCCGTACACGGCGATAGTCACGACCGGCCGTGGCCAGTCGTGTCGTTTCTAGTCGCCGATGAGCTGTTGAATCGTCTCCAGCATGGGTTCCGGGTCGCGGTAGTCGATGGCGATGGGCCAGCGACTCTTGCCAGTCAGCAGCACCAACGCGGGGTAGCTGTCGACCCCCAAGCTCCGCGCCTCCTGCATCTCGCTCTCCAGTGCGTGGCGGGTACCAGGGGCGTCGAGGCGGGCGCTGAAGCGCTCCATGGGGAGGTGCAGCTCGACCGCCAGCTCGACGAGCACCTCGCGGTCGGAGGGGTTACGCGCCTGACGGTAGTAGGCGCGTTGGATCGCCTCGGTCATCAGTTTGTCGGCGGCCGGATTGAGGCTGCGTGCGGCGATCACCGCCTGACAGGCGAGCCAGGTGGAGCGGCGTGGGCGGCAGCGGGTCCAGAAGTCGTGGTTGAACTGGGTACCGGGGACCACCTGTTCGATGCGTAGCCAGGTGGCGGCGAGCTGCTCGCGCAGGTCGCTCGGCATGGGTTGATCGGTGGTGCGGGCGAGGCCACCGAGCAGGCGGCGAAACAGCAGCCCGGGGGGGAGCTGCTCTTGCAACTGGGTGAGCACCGGGCCAAAGGCGTAGCACCAGCTGCACATAGGGTCGTGGACGTAGACGAGTTGTGCCTGTGCGCGCACCACCCTCTCCTCCTCAGCGCACCGGGCGGGCCAGCCAGAGCATCTCGGCCCCGGCCTCGGGGGGCTGGGCCTCGGGCAGCATGGCCATGCCGTAGGCGGTGGGCCAATGCAGGATCTTCGGCTGACTCTCGGCCGTCGGGCTGCTCTGTGCCGGACCGAGGGCGCCGTTGAGGTTGTCGATCAGATCCTGGTGGTAACGGGCGTGGTAGGCCAGCTTGAGGCCGGTGAGACCACCGTTGGCGAAGAACAGGGTGATGTAGCTGGAGGGGACGCCATTGAACGAGGCGACCCGGGCGTGACAGGTGCGCTGCCCATAAGGGGTGGCATTGTCGCGGCAGGTGAAGTTGACGTTGGTCAGGGCGTCGATCAGTGCCTTCTCGCCCACGTGCGGGCCGACCTGGGCCAGCTGCATCTCGATCGCCGAGGCGCCGAACATGCGCAGCATGAACAGGTCAGTGTAGCGCTGACCCTCGGCGGTAAAGGTGAACCACGCTAGTGGGGCGAGGATGAGGGTGTAGAGGATGTAGCGGGCGAAGCGTTTCATCGGGTCTCCTATGCTTTTAAGGCGCTCGGGGCTCAGTGGCCGTTGATGATCTCGCGACCATGCCGTTGGGTTGCGTCCCAGGCCTCACTGGCGCCCTGCTTCGTGCTGTCCCAGGCCTCACTGGCGCCCTGCTTCGTGCTGTCCCAGGTCTCACCGGCGCCCTGCTTCGTGCTGTCCCAGGTCTCACCGGCGCCCTGCTTCGTGCTGTCCCAGGTCTCACTGGCGCCCTGCTTCGTGCTGTCCCAGGTCTCACTGGCGCCCTGCTTCGTCTCGTCCCAGACCTCGCTGGCACCCTGCTGGGTCCCTTGCCAGGCCTTGGCGGTGCCCTGCTTCGTCTCGTCCCACGCCTCGCTGGCGCCCTGCTGGGTCCCCTCCCAGGCCCGGGAGGCGCCCTCTCGCGCACCCTGCCACGCCTCGGCAGCTCCCGCCTTGGCACCTTCCCAGACGGTTCCGGCACCCTGTCGGGTCCCCTGCCAGGCCTCGGCGCCCCCCTCGCGGACCTGGTCGACCCACCCCTCGGCCATAGCCGTAGGGGGGCCGAGGGTGAGAAGGGAGGCGAGGGCGATGTGACGGATGCAGGTCATAGGCGGGCTCCTTGGTGTCTCAGCCACCCTGGCCGAGGCGGGCACGGGCGCGTGCGGCGGCGGCACGCACCTGATTGGGGGCGGTGCCACCCAGGTGGTCGCGTGCAGCGACCGACCCCTCCAGGGTCAGTACCTCGAACACATCGCTGCCGATGGCGCCGGAGAACTGCTGCAGCTCCTCCAGACCCATCTCGGCGAGGTCGCGCTGGGTCGCGACCCCGAGGGCGACCGCCTTACCGACGATCTCGTGGGCGTCGCGAAACGCAACTCCCTTGCGCACCAGATAGTCGGCCAGGTCGGTGGCGGTGGAGAAACCGCGACGGGCCGCCTCACGCATCGTCTCGCGGCGTGGCTCCACGTGGTACTTGCGGCCGCCATCGGCGAGCTCGCGATAACCAAGCATGTCGGCGTAGACCTTGAGGCAGCCCTTGACCGTGTCGATGGTGTCGAACAGCGGCTCCTTGTCCTCCTGGTTGTCCTTGTTGTAGGCCAGGGGCTGACCCTTCATCAGGGTGATGAGACTGATGAGGTGACCGACCACACGCCCGCTCTTGCCACGCACCAGTTCGGGCACGTCGGGGTTCTTCTTCTGCGGCATGATCGAGGAGCCGGTGCAGAAGGCGTCGGAGATGTCGACGAAGGCGAACTGGCTAGAGGTCCAGAGGATCAGCTCCTCGGAGAAGCGTGATAGGTGCATCAACAGTAGCGAGGCGAAGGCGGTGAATTCGATGGCGAAGTCGCGGTCGGAGACGCCGTCCAGCGAGTTTTCGCTGATGCGCGCGAAGCCCAGCTCGCGGGCAGTGATGCTACGGTCGATGGGGTAGGTGGTACCGGCCAGGGCAGCGGAGCCGAGCGGCATCACGTCGATGCGCTTGCGGCAGTCGACCAGACGCTCGGTGTCGCGTTCGAGCATGGCGTTCCACGCCAGCAGATGGTGGCCGAAGGTGATCGGTTGGGCGGTCTGCAGGTGGGTGAAGCCGGGCATGATGGTGTCGGCCTCGCGCTCGGCCAGGTCGACGAGGTTGCCCTGCAGGCGCGTGAGCTCGGCCTGGATGAGGTCGCACTCGTCACGCAGATAGAGGCGTACGTCGGTGGCCACCTGGTCGTTGCGAGAACGACCGGTATGGAGCTTCTTGCCGGCGTCGCCGATGAGGTCGGTGAGACGCTTCTCGATGTTCATGTGCACATCTTCGAGGCGGATCGACCAGGCGAATTCGCCGCGCTCGATCTCCCCCTCGATCTGCCCAAGTCCACCGATGATAGCGTCACGTTCGGCGACGGTCAGCACCCCGACCTCGGCCAGCATGGTGGCGTGGGCGATGGAGCCGCGGATGTCCTGGCGGTACATGCGCTTATCGAAGTCGACCGAGGCGGTGAAGGCCTCGACGAAGGCGTCGGTGGGTTCGGTGAAGCGGCCGGTCCAGGGCTTCTCGCTGGGGGTCTGGGTGCTCATGGGCGGGTTTCGGCTCGGTTGGGGCTGAAAAAAAGTGGCTCAGTATAGCCGATCTACCCTGTCGGGGGGACGCGGCGTGGCGCGAGCCACGGCCCAGGGGACCAGGAGAACGGCCCAGCCAGAATGCGCGCACTCCGATCGGTATTGGGGCGCTACTAGCCTCTATCTCGGGCCTTTTAGCCGTCACAAAAGTGAGATACTCTTCACGTAAAGTCGTGATTTGGGTCACAATCTATACCATTGCTTCTGTCACGTAGAGGTCAAATCGGGGATTTGTGACAGGTCCGACTTTTCCCACTTTTTTCGTGTGCCTAATATCCCTGCACGCTAGATATTTCACCGTGAGGGGAGAGGGTGGAGGAGAGTACGCCGAACCGAATCCTGCCCAACTTCTGCCACTGGCCAGTGGTATTGAGCGTGTTGGTGCTGTGTGAGCTGTTCGCCATCATCGTCGTGCTCTATCAGCTCGGCGAGATGCGCAACCCCTGGGACGAGCTCGCACTGATGTCGCTCTTCATGCAGTGGGCGGGCCTCAGCTGTCTGGCGCTGCTGTGTATCGGTCAGCACCTCTGGGGGCATCTCTCTGCGGCCCTCTCCGGCCTGCTCAGCTACCTGGGGATGCTGGCGGTGATCCTGCTCCTCAGCGAGGTGAGCCACCTCTGGGTGTTGGGGGTGCTGACGCCGCAAAGTCAGCTCGAACATGGACAGTTCCTGCTGCGCAATATGGCCATCGGCGCCATCATCTGCGCCCTGGTGCTGCGCTACTTTTACGTCCATCGGCAGTGGACGCGGCGCATCCTGGCGGAGAGCGAGGCCCGCGCCCAGGCGCTCACTGCGCGTATGCGCCCGCACTTCCTGTTCAACACCTTGAACACCGTGGTGAGTCTGGTACGTCGGGATCCGGCGATGGCCGAGACGGCACTGCTGGACCTCTCCGACCTGATGCGCGCCTCACTCGGCAGCGCACCGCTGGTAACCCTGGAGGAGGAGTTGGCGCTGGTGCGTGGTTACCTGGGTATCGAGCAGTTGCGACTCGGGGGGCGGTTGCAGCTGGAGATGCGCCTCGGGGCGGTGCCGGGCGATGCCCTGTTGCCGCAGCTGAGCCTACAGCCGTTGGTGGAGAACGCTATCTACCACGGTATCGAGACCCTGGCACAAGGGGGGCGAGTCGAGATCGAGGATGGACGCGAAGGGGAGCAGCTCTGGATCGAGGTGCGCAACCCCCTTAGCAACGCCCCCGGACGGGGGGGAAGTGGAGGCCGACTGGCCCAGGAGAGCATTCGCCTGCGCCTGCTGCATCACTTTCCGGATACCGGGACGCTGCAGGTGGAGGCCGGGCCCGAGCAGTACCGTGCCCGTCTCTGTTTTACCTATCGGAGTTCGAGTGAATGAATGTATTGATTGTCGATGATGAGGCTCCGGCGCGCGACCGGCTTCGAGACCTCCTCGGCGATATCGATGGGGTGCGTGTCTGCGCCGACCTCGCCAGTGGAGAGGCGGCCATCGACTACTGCCAACAGAACAGCCACGGTGTCGATCTGGTGCTGCTGGATATCCGCATGCCCGGGTGTGGCGGCATGGCCACGGCCGAGACGCTGCGCAAGCAGGGGCGTGCACCGCAGATCATCTTCACCACCGCCTATGGCGACCATGCGGTGGAGGCCTTCAACCTCCAGGCCGCCGATTATCTGCTCAAACCGGTGCGCGCCGAACGGCTGCGCACGGCACTGGAGCGCGCTGGTGCCCTGCGTGCGATGGAACCGAGCGAGGCGCGCTACGTCACCAGCCAGCAGCAGGGGCGGGTGACCCGGATCAATGTCGACGATGTCTATTACTTCATCGCCGACCACAAGTACGTCACTGTGCGTCACCCCGGTGGTGAGGCGTTGCTGGAGGAGTCGCTCAAGCAGTTGGAGGCAGAGTTCACCCCGCGCTTTGTGCGTATCCACCGCAATGCCCTAGTCGCCCGCCACCTGTTGGTGGGGATGGAACGCACCGGTGGCGGTGGCTACTGCGCCATCCTCGTCGGCGTGGAGACGCGACTCGATATCAGCCGCCGACATGTACCGGAGATACGCAAACTGTTGAATGAAGGATAGGTCGCCACACGCGGCCTAAATCACCCCGGCACGACCTCAAGGTGGAGGCGCCGGGTAAGGTGCAAACGGAGATGGGATTGTTCCCAAGAGTCAGCGAGGAGACATGAGATGATGGAAGACAACAGCATGAAGATCGGCGAGATTGCCAAGCGCCTCGGCACCACCCAGCGGACCCTGCGCTTCTACGAAGAGCAGGGGCTGATCAAGCCTGGCCGTTCCGCCAAGGGCACCCGTTACTACAGCGCCGAGGATGTGGAGCGTGTGACAGTGATCCTGCGTATGGCGGAGGTGGGCGTACCCCTGGCACAGATCCGCCGGGTCGCCTCCCTGTTCCCCGTGCTGCCCGATAGCCAGGAGTGCTTCGGTCATGTACAGGAGCGCCTGCACTCACTGGCCGAGCAGATGGCCGAGCAGCAGCGCCAGTTGGCGGCGTTGGAGAATGAGCTGCACGAGGTGCGTACCCACCTCAACGAGTGTCTGGAGTGCTCTGCGCATAGCCAGGGTTACGACAAGTGCCACGGCTGCGACAAACACCACAGCCTCAACCAGCAGCCGTTGATGCGCCTGCTGCGTCACGCCCCGGTCGAGACCCTGCAGTAACGCCCGAGCGTCAGCGTCAGACCGCCCCGCCGACTTGGCGGGGCGCGCGGAGTGGTCTCGACTAGAGCGGCTCCGCCTTCAATAGGGTACCGTCGGCCCCGACGATACGTACCTGACTCCCCGCCGGGGCATCCGGCCCCGCGATCTTCCAGGTGGAATCGTCCACTCGGATCTTGCCGTAGCCGTTGACGATGGGCTGCTCCAAGGTAAAGACCCGGCCTACGTATTGTGCATTGCGCTGATTGAGGTTGGGTGCGTCGGTGAGCGGCTCGCGCTTACCGAAGTAGTGGCGCCACACCAGCACAGAGACCACGGAAAAGACGCTAAACAGCAGCAACTGCAGCTCGATACCCATGCTCGGGATGAGCAGCAGTAGCAGGCCGACCAGCACCGCGGAGATGCTCATCCAGAGGAAGATCGCCCCGGGGGCGAACACCTCCAGGATCATCAGGATGACCGCGGCGATCCACCAGACCCAGTGGTCGATGACCAAACCCATCACGCCTGCCCCTCTACGTCCGGCTTAGACTTCTTCTCCATCGCCTCCTTGGCCAGCTCGGCGATACCGCCGATGGCGCCGATCACACCGCTCGCCTCCAGCGGCATCAGCACCAGCTTCTGATTCTCGGCGCTACCGATGGTCTGTAGTGCCTCCACATACTTGAGCGCAACGAAGTAGTTGATGGCATTGACATCCCCCTGGGCGATCGCCTTGGAGACCATGGCGGTGGCGCGCGCCTCGGCTTCGGCCAGACGTTCGCGCGCCTCGGCGTCGCGGAAGGCCGCCTCTTTGCGCCCCTCTGCCTCCAGTACGGCGGCCTGCTTCTCGCCCTCGGCCTCCAGGATCGCCGCCTGACGTGCGCCCTCGGCGGTGAGAATGGAGGCGCGCTTGTCACGCTCGGCCTTCATCTGACGCGCCATGGAGTCGACCAGATCCTTGGGCGGGGTGATGTCCTTGATCTCGATACGGGTCACCTTGACCCCCCAGGGGTTGGTGGCATCGTCCACCACGCTGAGTAGTTGGGCGTTGATCTCATCGCGCTTGGAGAGTAGTTCGTCGAGGTCCATGGAGCCCATCACGGTACGGATGTTGGTCATGGTCAGGTTGAGGATCGCCCACTCCAGGTTGTTCACCTCGTAGGCCGCCTTGGGGGCGTCGACGATCTGGAAGAAGACCACCCCGTCGACCCGTACCATGGCGTTGTCACGGGTGATGACGTCTTGCGAGGGGACATCCAGAACCTGCTCCATCATGCTCAGGCGGGCGCCGATGCGGTCGAGAAAGGGGATGATGATGCCGAGACCGGGGGTCAGGGTGCGGGTGTAGCGACCAAAACGCTCCACTGTGTATTGGCGCCCCTGGGGCACCGTCTGAACGCCCATCTTGATCAGCACGATGGCCAAGACGACGATTGCGATCGCGATCCAAAAAACCGTGGTTCCCATCACTTGTTCCTCCCATGGAATAGATGCAGCAAGCGTAGCACCAAAGCCGTCTCGACTGGGTCAGAAGGGTGCTAAAATTCACCGCCATGAGTAGCACACACATCAAACCGCCCAAACTCCTCATGCGCCCGGTGGGGCGTGCCATTCACGCCTACGACATGATCCGCGAGGGCGACCGTATCCTGCTCGGCCTCTCCGGTGGTAAGGACTCCCTGGCGTTGCTGCACATCCTGCACCACCTCAGCACCTACGCCCCGGTCAAGTTCGAACTCGGCGCCCTCACCGTCGATCCGGAGATCCCCGGCTTCGACCCCTCGCCGCTGAAGGCCTATCTGGCCGAGTTGGGGATCCCCTACTTTTACGCCAGTCAGGGCATCGCCGCCGAGGCGCAGGAGAAGCACCTCGACGACCCGAGCTTCTCCTTCTGTGCCTTCTGCGCGCGCATGAAGCGCGGCATCATGTACACCACCGCGCGGCGCGAGGGCTACAACGTGCTGGCCCTCGCCCAGCATCTCGACGACCTCGCCGAGAGCTTGCTCATGTCGCTCTTCTACCGCGGCCAGGTGCGCACCATGAAGGCCCACTACACCATCGACGCCGGTGACCTGCGCGTGATCCGCCCGCTGGTGCACGTGCGCGAGCGCCAGACCGCCGCCTTCGCGCAGAACGCCGCGCTGCCGGTGATCCCCGACAACTGCCCCGCCTGCTTCCAGAAGCCCACCGAGCGCGTGCACATGAAGGAGCTGCTGGCCGTCGAAGAGGGGCGCAACAAGGGCCTCTTCAGTAGCCTGTTGCGCGCCATGGGACCGGCCATGGCGGCCGACGACGGGGGCTGGGATGGGGACGACTGATGGCCCGTCTGGCCCTCGGCCTGTTCCGCCTGTTCGCCCGCCTCTCGCTGCGCCACAACCACGCCCTCGGGGCGCTCCTCGGGCGCCTGTTCGCCCGTGTACCCAACCGCCACCGCACCCTGGTGCGACGCAACTTGGCGCTCTGCTATCCCGAACTGGGGGCGGCGGCGCGCGCGCGTCTGGCGCGCGCCTGTCTTATCGAGACCGGCAAGACCGCCATCGAATCGCCCCTGTTCTGGTTCGGCGATGCGCAGCGGGTGCGTGGCATGGTCACCGAGGTACAGGGTGAGGCGCTGTTCCTGGCGGCCAAGCAGGCCGGGCGCGGGGTGGTGGTGATCGCCCCGCACATGGGCAGCTGGGAGCTGGTGAGTCTCTACCTCTCCCAGCAGATGCCGATCACCTCCCTCTACCGACCACTACGTCAGCCCGGGCTGGAGCACGCGGTGGTGGCCGGGCGCAAACGCTTTGGCGCCGCCTTGGTGCCCACCGATGCCCGCGGTGTGCGCGCCCTGCTCCAGGCGTTGGCCCGTGGCGAGGCGGTAGGCATCCCACCCGACCAGGACCCACGCGCGGCCGGTGGTGGCTTCGCCCCCTTTTTCGGCATCCCTGCCAACACCATGACCTTGATTGGGCGGCTGCTGCGTAAGAGTGGCGCCACGCCGCTCTTTTGTGTCGCCCGACGTCTGCCGGGAGGGGCGGGTTTTGTCGTGCACTTTCTCCCCGCCGAGGCGGGCCTGATGAGTGACGACGAGGCGGTGCATCTGGCCGCCCTCAATCGCGGGGTGGAGCGCTGCATCGCCCTCGACCCGGCGCAGTACCAGTGGAGCTACAAACGCTTTCGCACCCGCCCGCACGGCGAACCGAGGCTGTATTAATATTCTTTGGTAATAGATTAGAAAAGCTTGATATGATTAAAGACCGGGCCGAAAACGCCCGCGTCACCCCGGCAACCACCATCCACTCCGGGGCGTGAAGGCGGCGTCAGGCGTGCCCCTCGGGGCGAACAAACCAGTGCAGGTGGATGGGGTGGGCGCGTGCCATGAGCGAGAGCGAGCGAGTCTCCGAGGCCGTCGAGCAGATCTGTGCCACGGGTTGCAGTCAGGTGCGGGTGGTGATGGCCGCGCTGGCGGCGGGTGAGGAGGTGGCCGAGGCCGCCGGGTTGAGTGGCGCCGAACGCCATGCCGTGCTCGTCGAGCTGCAGAACATCATGGCGGTCTACGATGCCGCCGGTAGCTGTCCCGTCCGTTTTGGTTGAGTGTCGCGCGGCACGGCCTCGACCCCGTTACCCTCCTGGCCGCTGAGCCGAGCATCACTCGGGCGTGTGGGCCCGCGGTCGGCCCGCATCTCGGGCTCAGAGGCGCTTGGCCAGACCGGTCATCACCTTGGAGGTGAGCTGCATCCACGCCTTCACTGGCGCCGGGAGCGGCGCCCCCCCTGCATGCAGTGCCAGGGTGGCATGCTGCTGCTCATCCTCCTTCATCTGCTCCAGCACCGCGCGGCTGCGCGCGTCCTGCACCGGTAGCTGCGCCAGATGAGTGTCGAGATGGCGCACTACCTGATGCTCCGTCTCGACCACGAAGCCGAGGCTCCACTTGTCGCCAGCGGCCCCGGCAGCGGCGCCGATGGCCAGCGAGCCGAGGTACCAGAGCGGGTTCAAGTAGCTGACGTGGGTGCCCAGCTCCTTGGCACGCCGCTCGGTCCACTCCAGGTGGTCGTTCTCCTCAAGTGCGGCGCGCTCCATCTTGTCGCGCACCTCCGGGAGACGGGCGGTGAGCGCCTGACCCTGATAGAGCCCCTGAGCGGAGACCTCGCCGGCGTGATTGATACGCATCAGGGCGCCGACGCGGCGGCGCTCTTCGGCACTCATCGGCGCTTCGGCGACCCCCTCGGTGGGGTTGGGACGCTCGGTGAGCACCGGGCGACCGACGACCGTGCGTACGGCGTTGTCGAGGGCCAGCATCAGGCGGTCGGTGGGGCTGTAGCTACGCATGGCGAGGGTCTCCTGACAGAAACGGATGGGCCAAGTTAACCCACGTGGGTGGTGGTCGTCGAGGGCCCTTCGGCCAGCGCCCCGGCGAGCAGCACCAGGGGGTGGAGTACCTCGGTGCGCATACCCACGGCGCGCAGCCCTTCGGCCAGGTGCAGGGCGCAGCCGATGTTGCTGGTGGCGAGGGCCGCGCAAGGGGCCTCGGCGAGTGCTGCCAACAGCGGCTCGCGCAGGGTGTCGGCGGTCTGTGGGTGGTCGAGCAGGTAATCACCGGCGGCACCACAGCAACCATAGCGCTGCGGCATGGACACCAGCTCCAGCCCCGGGATGCGTCGGAGCAGGGCCTTAGGGTCGTGGCCGGGGCCGAGTAGGTTGGTGGCGCTACAGGGGGTGTGCAGCGCCACGCGCAACGGGCTCGGGTTGAACGGGAGTGTGGCGAAACGCGGCTCCTGTAGCAGGAAGGTGACCAGGTCGTGCACCTTAGGCACCAGACGGGTGGACGCCTCACCCGGGGCCCAGCGCTCGAATTGACCGAGCAGCCCGCCACAGGCGCTGTTGAGGGTGAGCACCGCCGTGACCCCTTCCGTGAGTAGCCCGTCGAACAGCGCCAAGGTCTCGCTCCGTTGCTGTTCGGCCTGTGCCAGGTCGCCGTGGGCGAGGGCGCGTGAACCGCAGCAGTGGGGGGCTCGCGGCAACTCCACTGCGTAGCCGCAGTGGCTGAGCAGCTCGGCGGCGGCGAGCAGGGCGCGGCGTTCGAACAGACGCCCGGTACAGCCGAGAAAGAGTGCCACGCGCCCCTGCATCTCATCTTTCGCGGCCAGGCGCCGGGGCAGGGCGCCGCTGCTGTCTTGGGGCAGCAGGCGCCCGAGGTGGGCCAGTCGCCCCTGACCGAGCAGGCCGCTGCGTACCGCCAGCGGTGCCAGTCCGGTGCGGGCGGCGAGCCGGGTGAGTCCGCCGAGGGCACCGTCGCCGGCGAGCAAGCGCGTCTCCAGGCGACTCGCCAGGTCCGGCGCGCGGGGAGTCGCCTGCAACTCGCGCAGCAGGGCGCGACCATCGCTGATGATCTCGGTGTAGCGTACGCCAGAGGGGCAGCGTTTCTCGCAGCTACGGCAGACTAGGCAGTTGTCGATGTGCTCACGTAGCGCCGGGGTCGGCTCCAGGGCACCGGAGGCGAGGGCCTGCAGCAGGGCGATGCGCCCGCGTGGCGACTCCACCTCCTGACCGCGTAGCTGAAAGGTGGGGCAGTGGGGCAGACAGATGCCGCACAGGACGCACTGGTCGGTGGCGGCGAGGAGGCGGTCCTGGAGCTTCACGGTGAGAATAAGTTAAGCCTTATGGATGATCGTGGTAATATAGGCGCACAAGGGTGATCCATCGGGGTCACGCCAGGCGGTCGACTATTGTACCCGAGGCCATGGCCCCGGGTGCGTGAAAAGGGGGTAAGCCATGGCCTTCTATCGTCATCACGTCTTCTTCTGCACCAACCAACGCGCCGATGGTGGCTGTTGCGGCGACTTCAACGCCCAGGCGATCCGCGACTACGCCAAGGATCGGGTCAAGCAGCTGGGGCTCAAGGCCCCCGGGGGGGTACGCATCAACAGTGCCGGCTGTCTCGGGCGCTGCGCCGAGGGGCCGACCCTGGTGGTCTACCCCGAGGGGACTTGGTACACCTATGTCGACCGCCGCGACGTGGACGAGATCATCGAGCGCCACCTGGTGGCCGGCGAGCCGGTCGAGCGGCTGAAGATCTAGCACACCCCTCCATCTATATACCACCCCGCACGCTTCGGGGTGGGCTGGGTCCGCATGTCCGACGATATCTACTTTTCCAACCTCTCCAGCCATCACCTCTACGATGGTCTCGAAGAGGAGTACTGCAGCGGCGAGGAGCTGATGCTGGCGGGCCCGGTGGGGGCACTGGAGGTGCTCACCACCTGCCCCGACTGCTACGAAGGGACGCGCCCCATCGTCGTCGTCAGCCACCCCCATCCACTCTACGGGGGCAGCATGAAGAACAAGGTGGTGCACATTCTCGCTCGCACCTTCAACGAGATGGGCCTGCTGGCGGTCACCTACAACTTCCGTGGAGTGGGGCGTAGCGAAGGACGCTTCGCCCGTGGCATCGGTGAGGTGGCCGACCTGCTGGCGGTGGTCGACTACTTCCGCGGGCGTCACCCGCAGGCCCCCATCTGGCTCGCCGGCTTCTCCTTCGGCGCCTTCGTCACCCTCGGGGCGCACCGTCGAGCGGGGGCCGAACGGATGCTGCTGGTGGCCCCGCCGGTGAGCATGTTCGACTTCAGTGCCGCCCCCGAGGTGGCCATCCCCTGGATGGTGATCCAGGGTGGGCGTGACGAGATCATCGACCCGCAATCGGTCTCGCGCTGGGTCTCCGCCCGTCCCAAACGTCCCGTCTACCACTGGCTGACCGATGCCGACCACTTCTTCCACGGGCGTCTCAACCGCCTGCGAGACAAGCTGTTGCTCAGCTGGGGCGAGGGGCTGCGGGCCTAGGCCCAGGCCGTTGGTCGTCCCATGCCATTATTTCGGTCCGTCGCGCCAGATACCCAGAAATTTAGCCTTGACCAATTTGAAAATGTCAGTATATTAGTACTTAATGAATTAGCGTTCGACTGCAACCGCGCTGATTCATTGGACTCCTCCATCCTCCTTTGGTGGATTTTACGCGGCCGCTCCCCTAAGGCCGCGTTTTTTTTGTCCGTGCCACGGCCCCTTCGGGCGCTCAGACGAACGGCAGGATGATTTTCCCGTGTTAGCGGCTTGCATCCTGGCCCCGGCTTGGGTACCATTCCGCTTCTTTTTTTCGAGGCGTGACGGCCTCGCCCGCGTAAACCGTGGGCGTGAGGCAGGTGCGCTAGATGCCGCCGGGTGCCGGTGACGGCGACCGCATAGGGCGGACGGCGGGCCTTCCAGGCCGAACAGGTAGTAATTGGAGCGATTTGGATGAAGACTTTCAGTGCAAAGCCTCAGACCGTCAAGCGCGATTGGTACGTGATTGACGCCGAGGGTAAGACCCTTGGCCGTCTCGCCACCGAGATTGCACGACGCCTGCGCGGCAAACACAAGGCCGAGTACACCCCCCACGTCGATACCGGTGATTACATCATCGTGATCAACGCTGAGAAGGTAGCCGTGACCGGTAACAAGATGAGTGACAAGGTCTACTATCACCACACCGGCTTCCCCGGCGGCATCAAGGGCATTACCCTTGAGAAGCAGCTGATCAAGGCCCCCGAGCGCGTTATCGAGCACGCCGTCAAGGGCATGCTGCCGAAGAACCCCCTGGGTCGTGCCATGTACCGCAAGCTGAAGGTCTACGCCGGTGCCGAGCACCGTCACGAAGCCCAGCAGCCGAAGGTGCTGGAACTCTAACCCGCCCAGTCAAAAAGTTACGGATAGTCAGTAATGTCAGACCAGATCAACACCACCGGTCGTCGCAAGACCTCCAGCGCTCGCGCCTTCCTCTCTACCGGCGCTGGCAAGATCACCGTTAACAACGTCGACCTCGACAGCTACTTCGGCCGCGAGACCGCCCGTATGGTGGTGCGTCAGCCCCTGGCTGCCGTCGACATGCTCGAAAAGTTCGACATCAAGGTCACCGTGCGCGGTGGCGGTAACACCGGACAGGCCGGTGCCATCCGTCACGCCATCGCTCGTGCCCTGGTGGCCTATGACGAAGAGCTGCGTAAGACCCTGCGCGCCGGCGGCTTCATGACCCGCGACTCCCGTACCGTGGAGCGCAAGAAGGTCGGTCTGCACAAGGCCCGTAAGCGTCCGCAGTACTCCAAGCGTTAAGCGTCTTCTCCTGGTTTTTGGCATCGTCGCAAACTTGCGGCGATTTGCCGGAAAATAGGGGAAAGAGGTTGCGAAAAGCGTCGAAATACGTATAATCGCAAACCTCGAATGGGGGATCGTCTAGCGGCAGGACTACGGACTCTGACTCCGTCAACCTAGGTTCGAATCCTAGTCCCCCAGCCAACACCGAAAAGGGCCTACGAGCAGTCGTAGGCCCTTTTCTTTTTTCTGCCAGGGCCAACGGGAGTGTGCGACATGCACAGCAGCGACGACTATATCAAGCGCATCCTCAACGCCAAGGTCTATGCGGTGGCGCGGCAGACCAAGCTCGATACCGCCCGTGAGCTGAGCAAGCGCCTCGGCAACACCGTGCTGCTCAAGCGCGAGGATACCCAACCGGTCTTCTCCTTCAAGCTGCGCGGGGCCTACAACAAGATCGCCTCCCTCACCCCCGAGGAGCGCGCGCGCGGGGTGATCGCCGCCTCCGCGGGCAACCACGCCCAGGGGGTTGCCCTGGCCGCCTCCAAGCTGGGCATCGATGCGCTCATCGTCATGCCCGACACCACCCCACAGATCAAGGTGGATGCGGTACGCGCCTTCGGTGGCACGCCGCTGCTGCATGGTGCCGCCTACGACGAGGCGGCCTGTGAGGCACATCGCCTGTGCGCGCAGAGCGGGCGAGTCTTCATCCACCCCTACGACGACCCGGAGGTCATCGCCGGCCAGGGCACCGTGGCAATGGAGATCCTCGGCCAGCATCCAGGGCCGATCAAGGCGATCTTCGTGCCCGTGGGTGGGGGAGGGCTACTCGCCGGTGTGGTTGCCTATGTCAAATATCTGCGTCCCGAGATCAAGGTGATCGGCGTCGAACCGAATGATGCCGGTTGTCTCTACGCCGCCCTGGAGGCGGGTGAGCGGGTGGTCCTCGACCAGGTGGGGCTGTTCGCCGATGGCGTCGCCGTGCGCCAAGTGGGGGAGGAGCCCTATCGCGTGGTCAAGGGTGAGGTGGACGAGGTGATCCTGGTGAGTGCCGACGAGATCTGCGCCGCCATCAAGGACATCTTCGAGGATACCCGCTCCATCGCCGAGCCCGCCGGGGCCTTGGCCCTGGCCGGTATGAAGCGCTACATCGAGCGCGAGGAGCTCGAAGGCGAGAGCCTGGTGGCCATCGTCAGCGGTGCCAACACCAACTTCGATCGCCTGCGCCATGTGGCCGAGCGCGCCGAGATCGGCGAGAAGCGCGAGTCGCTGCTCGCCGTCACCATCGACGAGCGTCCCGGTAGCTTCCGTAAGTTCTGTCGCATGATCGGCTCGCGGGCGGTCACCGAGTTCAACTACCGCTATGCGGATGCCGACAAGGCCCACGTCTTTGTTGGGATTAAGATGGCCGGTGGCCTCGCCGAGCGCAACGACCTCATCGAGCTGCTGCGTGCCGACGCCTATCCGGTCCTCGACATGAGTGACAATGAGATGGCCAAGCTGCATGTGCGCTATATGGTCGGGGGGCGCGCACTGGTGGAGAACGAGCGCCTGATACGCTTCGAGTTTCCCGAACGTCCTGGCGCATTGATGCGTTTTCTCGACGAGATCGGTGGGCGTTGGAACATCAGCCTGTTCCACTACCGCAACCACGGCGCCGATTATGGCCGCGTACTCGCCGGTATCCAGGTGCCCGAGGAGGAGGGAGATAGGTTCGACCACTTCCTCACCGCCCTCGGCTACCGCTGGTGGGAGGAGAGCGACAACCCGGTCTACCGCCTCTTCCTGCGGGGCTGAGCCGTGCGTGCGATGATCCTCGCGGCGGGACGCGGTGAGCGCATGCGCCCGCTCACCGACCACACCCCCAAGCCGCTACTGGCGGTGGGTGGTGTGCCGCTCATCGTCCACCACATCCGCGCCCTGGCCGCCGCGGGGATCCGCGAACTGGTGATCAACCACGCCCACCTGGGCGCACAGATCGTCGACTACCTCGGCAGTGGCGAACGCTATGGTGTGGCCATCGCCTACCTCGCCGAAGCGCCCGCCCTGGAGACCGGCGGTGGCATCCGCAACGCCCTACCGCTGCTCGGCGAGGGGCCGTTCCTGGTGCTCAACGGTGATGTGTGGTGTGACCTGCCCCTCGCATCGCTCATCACCCAACCGCTCACCGGGCTTGCCCACCTCGTTCTGGTCGACAACCCCGAGCACCACCCCAAGGGCGACTTCGTCCTCGACGCCGAGGGGCGGGTGCACAACGACGGCCCACACCGGCACACCTTCAGCGGCATCGGCCTCTACCGGGCCGCCCTCTGGGCCGACACCCGCCCCGGCCCCTTCCCCCTGGGGCCCCTGCTACGCGCCCAGGCCGACCTGGGGCAGGTGAGCGGTGAACACTACGGCGGCCAGTGGCGCGACATCGGCACACCCGAGCGTCTGGCCGAGCTGGATCGGCGCCTGACCCTGTGACCCTAGCCCTACCCGCTGCGTGTGTGCACGGGCCATCGAGGTGGAAGGGGCTGGTCCCCATGATAAGCTCAGACGAGATGGGCAAGGGGAGGGGCCATGGGCCAGGAGATCGCCACCAGCCGCTTCGAGCAGCACCACTTCGACCGCTTCGACCGGCGCCTCAGCGCGGAGACCGCGCAGCTCGGCTGTTGGTTTGCGCAGCGGCGCCTCTCCAGCCACGCCGGCATGGCCGGTTTCGAACTGGAGGCGTGGCTGGTCGACCCGCGCGGTGACCCCACGCCACTCAACGAACGCTTTCTGGCGGCGATGCACGACCCGCTGCTCGCCCCCGAACTCTCCCAGTTCAACGTCGAGTTCAACGTCACCCCCCAGCCGCTGTACGGCAACGCCCTGCGCAAGATGCACGACGAATTGGCGGCCACCTGGGCCCGGGGCCAGCAGGTGGCCGCCGGGCTGGGGGCACGCCTGGCGATGATCGGCATCCTCCCGACCCTGCGCGACGCCATGCTCCACCCCGGCAACATGTCCACCAGCGAGCGCTACCGCGCCCTCAACGAACAGGTGCTCAGACTGCGTAGCGGCAAGGCGCTGCGGCTCGACATCGTCGGTGAAGAACACCTCCACTCCGAGCATCTCGACGTGATGCTGGAGGCGGCCACCACCTCGTTCCAGCTCCACTGGCAGGTACCGCTGGACAAATCGGTGCGCTATTACAACGCCATGCAGTTGCTCTCCGCTCCGCTGGTGGCGCTCGGGGCCAACTCGCCGCTGCTGTTCGGCAAACGGCTCTGGCACGAGACCCGCATCCCGCTCTTCGAGCAGGCGGTGGCGGTGGGCGGCTTCGCCGACGCCGCCTTCGGACCGCTCAAGCGCGTCTCTTTCGGTACCGGCTACGCGCGTGAGTCGTTGCTGGAGTGCTTCCACGAAAACCACCAGCACTTCCCCGTACTCTTGCCGGTGGAGCTGGAGGAGCCGTGTGCAGCGCTGCCGCATTTGCGCCTGCACAACGGCACCATCTGGCGCTGGAACCGCCCCCTCATCGGTTTCGACGCCGACGGCACACCGCATCTGCGTATCGAACACCGGACCCTGCCAGCGGGCCCCAGCCTCATCGACACCCTGGCCAACGCCGCCTTCTTCTACGGCGTGGTCCATATGCTCGCCGAGCAGGCGACACCACCGGAGCGTCAGCTCGACTTCGTCACCTGTCGCGACAACTTCTATCAGGCCGCACGCTATGGGCGCCGCGCCACCCTCGTCTGGCTCGATGGCCGCCACGGCAACGTGGTGAGCCTGCTGCGCGACACCCTGCTGCCGCTGGCACGCGAGGGGCTGAACCGCCTCGATTGTGACCCGGCGGACATCGACGACTATCTGGGGGTGATCCAGCGCCGCCTGATGGCCGGTACCAACGGCGCCGAGTGGCAACTGGAGGCACTGGGGCAGGAGGGCGGCGACCTGCATGCCCTGCTGGCACGCTACCTTGCCGAGCAGGCGGGCGGTGAGGAGCAGGCGGCCTGGCGCTGAGCACCAGAGCCCCGGCGCGGTTAGAATAGGCCGCCGCACCCCCCACAGCAGAGGGCCCCTGTATGACCCAGCAACTCTTCGCCCGCGTCTCCTTCGACTTTCGTGGTAAGCACCACCAGGTCGATGTGGAGGTGGACCTGCCCGCCCTGGCCGAGGGGGGCTACAGCGCCCTCTACAATCAGTTCGCCCGCGTCGGCAATATCGGCCAATACAGCTACGAGTACGAGGTATTGCTCGACCAGCCGATCCACTTCCACGACCCCTCGCCCGAGCTCGCCGACTTCCTGCAAGGGGAGGATTTCGACCTGGGTGGCTTCCGACTTTGGCTCGAAGGGGAGCGGGTGATCGGGCGGCTCCGGGTGATCGCCAAGGTGCGCCTAGGGGTAGTGGATCTGGATGCGCAACCGGACCTGCGTCAGGCCCTGCTCGATGCCTGGGAGGCCGGGGCAGACGAGGCTGTGGTTGGCCGCTGAGGGCCGCTGTAGGGTGACGGTCTAGCGATCGATCCGTGTCGAGCGAGGGGATGAGATGGTGTAACCCATGCCCTTATGCCGCTGGGCGTAGGGGTTGCCCGGCTGGGTCGTTCGTCTCTGGTGGCAGAGACACGTCACACCCCACGCGATAATCATTGACAAAATATGTGGATATTGGGCTTGTCCAAGGGGTCACGGATCCGTTATATATTAGCGACTGCTAATTATCAGCAGGCCGCATACCCACAACAAGAGTCCATGGAGACCCACATATAATGAAACTCTCACGCCTACTCCCCGTCCTGCTCCTCTGTGGCCTGGCCACTGCCCCCATCGCCGCTATGGCCAAGGGCACCGAGGCCGCCAGTGTCACCTCGCCCGCCCCTGCCCCGCAGAAGGCCGAGATGCAGACCAAGTCCGGCCTCTACATCACCGCCAAGCAGACCTACGAAATGAAGCACAACGCCGGCGAGCGCAAGGTGGTGCTGATCGACGTGCGTGACCCGGTCGAGATCATGTTCACCGGCTACACCAACGAGACCGATATCCACGTGCCGTTCAAGGTAGTCGACCCCTCCGTGTTCAACGAAGAGGGGCAGAAGTATCAGACCGTCACCAACCCCGACTTCGCCGCCGAGGTGCAGGAGCGTCTGGCCGCCCTCGGTGCCGACAAGGACGCGCACATCATCTTCATGTGTCGCTCCGGCAGCACCCGCAGCGCCCCCGCCGCCGACGCCCTCTACGACGCCGGTTATCACAACGTCTACAGCATGGTCGACGGCTTCGAGGGCGGTAAGGCCAAAGAGGGCGACCACAAGGGCGCCCGCGTGGTCGACGGTTGGAAGAACTCTGGCCTGCCCTGGGGCTGGCACATGGAGAGCAGCAAGATGTACCGCGTGCTGCGCTGAGCCCGCCGCGACATCTCGACCGTGCAAAGGGGCGCCTCGGCGCCCCTTTCTCGTTGTAGGGCTGTTGATCTTGGCGGCGCATCGCGTTACACCTTGCGCATCCAAATCCGGCAACGCCGAGGCCCCCATGCACACCTTCTATCCCGAGTCCCACCCCTACGTCTCCCACTCCCTGGCGGTCGACGCCCTGCACACCCTGCACATCGACGAGTTCGGCAACCCCGCCGGGATCCCCGTGCTCTTCGTCCACGGCGGCCCGGGTGCCGGTTGCGAGGCGGCCCACAGCCGCTTCTTCCACCCCGAGCGCTACCGCATCATCCTCTTCGACCAGCGCGGCTGTGGCCGCTCCACCCCCCACGCCGAGCTGAGCGACAACACCACCCAGCACCTGGTGGCGGACATGGAGGCGATCCGCGAACACCTGAAGATCGACCGCTGGTTGCTGTTCGGCGGCTCCTGGGGCTCGACCCTCTCGCTGGTCTATGCCGAGAGCCACCCCGAGCGCGTGCTCGGCCTGATCCTGCGCGGCATCTTCCTCTGCCGCCCGCGCGAGATCGACTGGTTCTACCAGGAGGGCGCCAGCCGCCTCTTCCCCGACGAGTGGGAGCACTACCTCGCACCGATCGACGAGGCCGAGCGCGGCGACCTGCTGCACGCCTACCACCGCCTACTCAACGGCGACAACGAGATGGCGCGCATGGCCGCCGCCAAGGCCTGGTCGCTCTGGGAGGGGCGCACCTCCAACTTGCAGATGAACAAGGCGGTGGTCGATCACTTCGGCAACCCCTTCACCGCCCTCGCCCTGGCGCGCATCGAGAACCACTACTTCGTCAACAACACCTTCTTAGAGCCCGACCAGATCCTGCGCGACGCCGGGCGCCTCAAGGGCATCCCCGGCGTCATCGTGCAAGGTCGCTACGACGTGGTCTGCCCCGCCGAGTCCGCCTGGGCGCTGCACAAGGCGTGGCCCGAGGCGCAGCTCAAGATCATCCCCGACGCCGGACACTCCGCCTTCGAGCCCGGCATCACCAACGCCCTCATTCAGGCCGCCGACGACTTCTCGGAGCGCCTTGCGTGATCGGCCTGCTCCAACGCGTCAGCAGCGCCAAGGTCGAGGTGGATGGAGAGATAGTCGGAGAGATCGAGCGTGGCCTGATGGTGCTCGTCGGCGTCGAGCGCGGCGACAGCGAGGCCCAGGCCGACCGCCTCATCGAGCGCCTGCTCGGCTACCGCGTCTTCCCCGACGCCGAGGGCAAGATGAACCTCTCCGTGCGCGATATCGACGGCGGCCTGCTGCTGGTGCCGCAATTCACCCTCGCCGCCGACACCAAGAAGGGCACCCGCCCCAGCTTCACCACCGCTGCCGAGCCCAAACTCGGCCTGCACCTCTTCGATTACCTGGTGCAGCGCGCCTGGGAGCACACCTCGCATGTGCAGACCGGTCGCTTCGGCGCCGACATGCAGGTGAGCCTGACCAACGACGGGCCGGTGACCTTTTGGTTGCAAGTCCCACCCACAGCATAAGCAGCAAATGCCGGGACTAAGCCCCTCTCCCCGTGGGAGAGGGGTTGGGGTGAACGAAGCCATTACCCTGTGGGACTCTTTGCGCTTCATCCAAGCCGGTATCATCTCTGGTTATGCTGCTAAGCAAGGAGTTGCCATGGGAACTATCAGACAATGGTTAGGGCTGGCCCTGATGCTGACAGGGAGTACCACATCCACCTGTGCAAACGCTGAGCTTCCACCGGACTCCGTGACCGAAGCGGATCAGTGGATCCAAGTCACTTGGTGCGGCATCTGGCGCGAGGTGATCACCAAAGACGACGGCTACCTAATCATCTATGACGGGATCCGTCTGGATGCTGAACAACTCCCTACGGAGGAGGTTTGTTATCAGAGCGCCAAAGAGGGGGCTCGTAGCGGCGTGGGTCAATTCGCGATACCGCTCGACCTGCGACATCGCAAGTTCTTGGAGGCGTATCTCTCCATGCAGCGAAAGTTCTCATGCAAATTCGTTTCGCACGTTTCAGGACAGTTGCAGGGGTTTGTGCTGCATGAGGGGCGGCGTATCCCTCTCATGAGCGGTGGAGTGCTTGGTGGTCAGTGTCAGTGATGACAGGATATTTAGACCTGTTGATGTAGAGCAGAATCTCTGCCGCCTTGCGTCTCTGGCTGGTTGGCTATCAGCTCGTTTGCACCGGAGGCTCGGTCAACCGTGCTTCGTCACACCAGAACTCAAAATAGCTCTCCCCGAAACACTCGACGTGTATGGTTCCGAACTCTAGTTGTGTGTCGGCTATTCTGGAGATAGTGATCTGCTCTGCAAGCATGAGTGCCTCAACACAGGCTTCGTCCGTTGGGCGAATGAGAGCCCAGCACTCAACAGCTCCATTGCTGTCGTGCATGGTGATGCGCAACGTCCAGCTATCGTGCACTGTTCGGCGTGACATACAGGCGTTCGCTACAAACCAACCCGCGTCAAACTGACGAATCTTGCGCTCGTTTGGAAGGTAATTTTCCATGCTCACTGTTTTGTCTAATACCCATCCACCGGGTCCACATCCAACGACCAGCGCACCTTGCGCCCCGATTTGAGTCCATCGAGCTTGGGCAGCAGCCCGTCGAGCAGCTTATGCAGCGCCTCGCGTCGCTGGCTGCTGAGCAGCAGCTGTACCCGATAGCGCCCGGCGCGCTTCTCCATCGGTGCCGCCACCGGCCCGAGTAGCTCCACCTCGCCCGTGTTCAACACCCGCGCCAGCCCATACGCCTCGCTCAGAAACGCCCGTGGCAGCTCGCCATTCTGCGCCTCGGCGCGCAGCAGGGCCATGTGCGCGTAGGGGGGCAGGCGCCCCTGCTTGCGTGCATCCAAGGCGGCGGCGGCAAAGCCGGGGTAGCCCTGATGCACCAACTGGTTGAGCAGGGGGTGGTCGGGCAGGTGGGTCTGGATCACCACCTCGCCGGGGCGCTCGGCACGCCCGGCACGCCCCGCCACCTGCAAGATGAGCTGGGCGAGGCGCTCACCGGCACGAAAGTCGAGGGAGTAGAGCCCCTGGTCGGCGTCGAGGATCGCCACCAGGGTGACGTTGGGAAAGTGGTGCCCCTTGGCCAGCATCTGCGTGCCGATGAGCAGCTTGTGCTCACCCGAGTGGATCGCCGCTAGCGCCTGCTCGAAGCTCCCCTTGCGCCGGGTCGAGTCGCGGTCGATGCGTACCACGCCGATGCCGGGGAAGCGCCGCGCCAGCGCCTGCTCGATGCGCTCGGTGCCGAGCCCCACCGGCACCAGCTCAGGGCTGCCGCAGCTCGGACACTGGTGCGGTACCGGGCGCTCGGTGTCGCAGTGGTGGCAGCGCAGGCGGCGGTGGACCAGGGAGAGGTTGTAGTTCACCTCGCAGCGCGGGCACTTGGGCGCCTCGCCGCAGGCGTGGCAGAGCAGGGTGGGGGCGTAGCCGCGCCGGTTGAGGAACAACAGCACCTGACCATCGGCCTTGAGGTGGCGCTCCATCAGCGCCAGCAGCGGCTCTGATAGCCCCTCGTCGAGACGCGCGCGGCGCATATCGAGCAGGCCGATGCGCGGTGGCTTGGCATCACCCGCGCGGCGGGTGAGGGCGAGGCGGGTGTAGCGCCCGGCGCGGGCGTTGGCCAGGCTCTCCAGCGCCGGGGTGGCGCTACCGAGCAGTACCGGGATGCTGGCGTGGTGGGCGCGCACCACGGCGAGGTCGCGCGCCGAGTAGCGAAAGCCGTCCTGCTGCTTGAACGAGGCGTCGTGCTCCTCGTCGACGATGATGATCCCCGGCGCGGCCAGCGGGGTGAAGAGCGCCGAGCGGGTGCCGATCACCACCCGCGCCTCGCCCCGGCGTGCCGCCTGCCAGGCGCAGAGGCGCTCGCCGTCGGCCAGCCCCGAGTGGAGTACGGCGATGGGGTGGGGGATGCGCGCACGAAAGCGCGCCACGGTCTGCGGCGTGAGGCCGATCTCCGGCACCAGCAGTAGCGCCTGCCGCCCACGCGCCACCACCGCCTCGATCAGGCGCAGGTAGACCTCGGTCTTGCCGCTGCCGGTCACCCCGTCGAGGAGGAAGGCGTGGTAGCCGTCGAGGGCGGCAGTCACGCTCTCCACCGCGCTCTGCTGCTCGTCGTTCAGTTGCGGGGCAGGGGAGGGGGGCTGGGGCGGCTCCAGGCAACTCGCCCGCTGTTCACTCACCAGCCCCTGTTCGCGCAGACGGCGCATTGCCGGGCGCCAGTCCCAGTTCAGCTCCTTGAGCTGCTGCGGGATCACCCCCTCGTGGGCTTGTGCCAGGCGCTCAAGCAGTTCATGGCCGCGCGGTGAGCGCCCAGGCCCCGCTGCGAGTCGCTCACGCCCGGCCGCTGTGATGCGCCAGCGCTTGAGGCGTGGCTCGGCCACACCGTCGCTGCCACGTAGGGCCAACGGCAGGGCGGCAGGGTAGACCTCGCCGGGGCCGTGGTGGTAGTAGCTCACCGCCCAACCGAGCAGGCGTAGGAGTTCCGGGGGGAGGAGCGGCTCGGGGTCGAGCAGGCGTAGGGCGGGCTTGAGCTTGTCGGTCGGTAGCTCGCTGCTCTGGGCGACCTCGACCAACACCGCCACCACCTGCCGTCGAGCAAACTCCACCAGCAGGCGCTGCCCCGCACGCAGTGGCGCGGGACACTCTGCAGGGGGCAGGTAGTCGAAGAGTCGCCGCAGTGGCGAGGGGATGGCGAGGCGGAGGATCGGCATGGGCGGAGTGTATCAGCCCGGCCCCGGGGTTAGCGCAGGGCGATCCTCTCTGTCTGCCACAAGGCCGTCGAAGGTGCGTAAGAGGGCGTCTGTGCGTCAGGATGGTTCCGCCATCGGGTGCTTGCCTTAGCACGGCCATGCCCCTCTGGGCCTGCGCGGGCGGATTGTAGGCGCGGCGCCCTGAGGCTAGCCGCGACGCAGAAAGAGGGTGATGCGGGTGCCCGACTGTTGGCCCTCCGGCTCCTCTCCCTCGGCGATCGATTCGATGGCCAGGCGACCACCGTAGGCGGAGATGAACTTGCGCACCAGTTGCACGCCGAAGCCGGTGCCGCGCTCGCCCGCGGTGCCGGTGCGGCGGGTCACCTCACCCAGACGCATGAGTTTTTGCAGGGTGGCGGCGGGGATGCCGATACCCTGGTCCTCTACCTCCAGCACCACCCACTCCCCCTCGCTGTGTGCGGTGAGGGTGAGGCGGCTGCCGGGGTAGGAGAACTTGATGGCGTTGGTGATGAGATTGTTGAGCACCGAGTTGATGAGTGAGACCGGTTCGGCCAGCACCTTGAGGCCAGCGGGGATGCGGCACTCGGGGTGGATGCGTTTCTCGTCGAGGCGGTTCTGCAGCATGCTCACGGCCTGCATCACCTGGGCATCGAGGGTGAGGGTGTCGAGGCGCAGGGCGTACTCCTCCACGTTGCGCATCTCGCGCACCAGGTTGATGAGTGCCTGGGCATTGGCCGCGGCGGAGGCGATCCAGCCGACCGTCTGGCGACAGCGCTCCGGCTCACCCTTGAGCGCATGGCCGCAGTAGGCGCCGATGCTGCCCACCGAGTTGGTCAGGTCGTGGCAGAGGATGTGCAGCAGCTCGCGGCGCTCGTCGGAGATGGCGCGAATGGTGTCGTGGGCCCGCTTCAGCTCCAGTTGGGTGCGCACACGGGCGAGGAGTTCGGCGCGATTGAAGGGCTTGGTCACGTAGTCGACCCCGCCCCGGGAGAAGGCCTCCAGGATGCTCTCGGTATCGGTGCGCGCGGTGAGGAAGATGATCGGGATGTGTGCCGTCTCGGGCGCCTCTTTGAGGCGGCGGCACACCTCCATGCCGTCGAGGTCGGGCATCATGATATCGAGCAGGATCAGCGAGGGGATCAGGCTCGCGGCCATCTCCAGCGCTTGGTGCCCATCCTGGGCGGCGTGGATCGTGTAACCCTCGTGTTGCAGCATGGCGCTGAGGAGCTGGAGGTTGCGCTGATTGTCGTCGACGACGAGGAGTGACTCGCCGTTGTGGGTGTCGGCGTCGGGCATGGACGTTCCCCCTTATGCTGTGCCCGGGGGCAGCCGCAACAGGCGGCGGGCGTTCTCCCGGGTGGCCGCGGCCAACTCTGCGGTCGGCTCGCTGCGCAGTTGGGCCAGCGCCGTGAGGACCTCGGGGAGGTACTCCGGGCTGTTGCGCTCCCCGGTGTGCGAGGCCGGGGGGATGTCCGGGGCGTCCGTCTCCAGCACCAGGGCCGCGAGCGGCAGCTCGGCGGCCAGGGCGCGAATACGAGACGCCCGCGGATAGGTGAGGTTACCACCAAAGCCTAAAAGAAACCCCATGTCGATGAGGCGATCCGCCTGTTGGCGACTGCCGTTGAAGGCGTGCAGGATGCCGCCACGGGTAAAGCGCAGGCGGCGCAGGGCCGACCAGACCTGGTCGTGCGCCTTGCGGCTGTGCACCATCACCGGCAGATCGGCGTCGCGGGCGATGCAGAGTTGCGCCTCGAACAGGCGTGTCTGTGCCGGGAGGTCGGGGTCCGGGATGAAGAGGTCGAGGCCGATCTCGCCGATGGCCGCCGGGGGGGCATCGGCCACTCGGCGCTCCAACTGTGCGATCTGCTCGGGCGTGTGTCGTTGCAGGTAGACCGGGTGCAGGCCGAGGGCCGGGTAGAGCCCCGGCTCGGCGGCGCAGAGTTCGAGCAGATAGGGCCAGTGCGCCGCATCCACCGCCGGGATCAGCTGCTCGCTCACCCCCGCCGCACGCGCGCGCGCCAGCACCTTCGCGCGGTCCGGGGCGAACTCCAGTACATCGAGATGGCAGTGGGTGTCGAACAGTTGCATGGCCGCCCATTGTAGATGAGCCCACTCTGCGCCGCCCACTGGGTTGCTTGTATACTGCGCCGTCACCCCCACCTCATGAAGGACATGAGGTACGCAAACCGCTTTTTTCAGGAGTCCGTCCGTCGATGAACAGCCCCGCCACGCACCCTGCCTTCGAGTGGTTGCGCTCCACCAAGGTCCCCGCCCTCAAGGTCGAGCTGCACGAGTTCCGCCACCGTAAGACCGGCGCCCTGCACCTGCACATCAGCGCTGACGACGAACAGAACGCCTTCCTCGTCGCCTTCCGTACCGTGCCGCAGGACAGCACCGGGGTGGCGCACATCCTCGAACACACGGCGCTGTGCGGCAGCCGCCGCTACCCGGTGCGCGACCCCTTCTTCATGATGACCCGCCGCTCGCTCAACACCTTCATGAACGCCTTCACCAGCAGCGACTGGACCGCCTATCCCTTCGCCAGCTGCAATCGCAAGGACTTCGACAACCTGCTCGGCGTCTACCTCGACGCCGCCTTCTTCCCCACCCTCGACCCGCTCGACTTCGCCCAGGAGGGCCACCGCCTGGAGTTCGCCAAGCCCGACGATGCGAGCAGCGAGCTGACCTTCAAGGGGGTGGTGTTCAACGAGATGAAGGGGGCGATGAGTTCGCCGGTGAGCACCCTGTTCCAGACCCTCACCAGCTACGTCTTCCCCACCACCACCTACCACCACAACTCCGGTGGCGAGCCGGTGAACATCCCCGACCTCAGCTACGATGAGCTGGTCGCCTTCCACGCCCGCCACTACCACCCGAGCAACGCCGTGTTCATGACCTACGGCGACATCCCCGCCAGCGATCACCAGGCGCGCTTCGAAGAGCTGGCGCTCGCCGAGTTCGAGGCCAACCCCGAGGCCGCCGCCATCCGCGTCGGCTGCGAAGAGCGCCTCACCCAGCCGCTGGCGGTGGAGGGGAGCTACGCCCTCGAAGGGGAGGAGGAGACCGCCGACAAGACCCACATCGTGCTCGGCTGGCTGCTCGGCGAGAACACCGACATGGAGCAGGTGCTCACCGCCACCCTGCTCTCCGACGTACTGCTCGACAACAGCGCCTCGCCCCTGCGCCGCGCGCTGGAGACCTCGGACCTCGGCGAGGCCCCCTCGCCGCTGTGCGGCATGATGGACTCCACCCGCGAGATGCTCTTCGCCTGCGGCGTCGAGGGCAGCAACCCCGAGCAGGCCGAGGCGGTGGAGCAGCTGGTGCTCGATACCCTCCAGCGCGTCGCCGAGGAGGGGGTCGAACCCGAGGAGGTGGAGGCGATGCTGCACCAGCTCGAACTGCACCAGCGCGAGGTGAGTGGCGACGGCTACCCCTACGGCCTCTCGCTCATGCTCCACGCCCTCACCCCGGCGGTGCACGACGCCGACCCGGCGGCGGCGCTCGACATCGACCCGATCCTCACCCGCCTGCGCGAGCGTATCGGTGACCCCGACTACATCCCCGGTCTGGTGCGCAGCCTGCTGCTCGACAACCCGCACCGTGTGCGCCTCACCCTGCGCCCCGACCCCGAACTGGCCGCCACCCGCCGTGCCGAGGAGCGCGCCCGCCTCGATGCGATCCGCGCCGGGATGGACGATGCCGCCGCACAGCAGGTCGTCGAGCAGGCGCTGGCGCTCAAGGCGCGCCAGGAGCAGGAGGACGACGTCGAGCTGCTGCCGCGCGTCGGCCTCGACGACATCCCCACCGACCTCGACATCCCCCAGGGCCGCGTCAGCGAGCTGTCGGGCCTGCCCACCACCTGGTACTCCCGCGCCACCAACGGCCTGGTCTACCAGAGCCTGGTGGTCGACCTGCCCGACCTCGACCCCGAACTGGCCGACCTGCTGCCGCTCTTCACCGACGTGCTCACCGAGGTGGGCAGCGCCGGGCGCGACTACCTGGAGAGCCAGGGCCTGCAGGCCGCCGTCACCGGCGGCATCAGCGCCCGCGTCAACCTGCGCGGCGCGGTCGACGACGTGCAGCGCACCCGCGCCCTCTTTACCCTCTCCGGCAAGGCGCTGTTGCGCAACCAGGCGGCCCTCACCCGCCTGATGCACGAGACCTTCCACGCCCCGCGCTTCGACGAGCTGGAGCGCATCCGCGAGCTGGTCTCCCAGGAGCGTCTGCACATGGAGCAGGGGGTGACCAGCTCCGGTCACACCCTGGCGATGGCCGCCGCCGCCGCGGGCTTCTCGCCCTCGGCTGCAATCATCCACCGCTGGAACGGCCTGCTCGGCCTCAAGCTCCTGAAGGCGATGGACGACGGGCTCGACGAGGCGGGCGCACTGGAGAGGCTGGCCGACGCCTTCACCCAGATCAGCGCCGCCCTCAAGGCCGCCCCGCGCCAGCTGCTGCTCATCGGCGAGGCCGAGGCGCAGGCCGAGATCGAGGCCGCCGTCGCCGCCCAGTGGGCCGGTGCCGGGAGCCCCGCCGCCGCCTTCGCCGCGACCGCCGAGGGCGTCGCCCTGCGTCAGGCCTGGAGCACCTCCACCCAGGTCAACTTCTGCGCCCGTGCCTATCCGGCAGTGGCCGCGAGTCACCCGGACGCCGCCGCGCTCACCATCTTGGCGCCCTTCCTACGGAACAACTTCCTGCACCGTGCCGTGCGCGAGCAGGGCGGCGCCTACGGCGGCGGCGCCAGCTTCGACCTCGACAGCGGCGTGTTCCGCTTCTACTCCTACCGCGACCCACGTCTGGCCGAGACCCTGGCCGACTTCGATGCCGCCATCGAGTGGTTGGAAAAGGGCGACCACGAACCGCGTCTCTTAGAGGAGGCGATCCTCGGCGTTATCGCCAGCATCGACAAACCCGGCTCCCCCGCAGGCGAGGCGCGCAAGGCCTTCTTCGGCGCCCTGCACGGGCGCGACGCCGAGCAGCGCAAGGCCTACCGCGCGCGCCTCTTGGCCGTCACCCTCGGTGACCTGCGCCGCGTCGCCGCCACCTACCTCAAGCCCGCCGAGGGCGCCACCGTGGTCATCAGCTCCCCGAGCACCCTCGACGCCACCGGGCTGGAGCTGGAGCGCATCGTCCTCTAACCCCGCGAACCCTCCTCCCCCTGGAGTGCCAAAGCCCTGCTTTGGCAGCGGCCCCCAAGGGCCGCGCGGGTGTGCCCGCACAATTTTGTGTACATCAAAGGCCCGCCACGACCCGGTGCGCCTCGCCCCTCGGCACACCCTATGCCGGAGCAACTCGCACTACGCCACCTATCCCCTTCTGGAGCGCAAAGCTCGCCCCCAAGGGCCGCTCAGAGGGCCGCTACTCTTGCGTAAATGATGCGGCACGCCACTGCCTGGTGCGCCTCGTGCCTCGGCGCACCGATGTCGGGGGCTGCTCACCACGTCCTATGAGTCGAGGTTGGGTGTGGTTTCATCTTTCGCTAACCGCGTCCGCGCCGTATGCTGGCAGCTCCAACCCACCAAGGAGAAGCCCATGGCGCTCAACGCAGACCTTTCCGCCGAACTCAACCTCCTGCTCCAGTTCAACCCGGGCTCGCTGCAGGCCGGGCTCAAGGTACATCATGACGCCGAGACCGCCTTGGTCGAGGCGGCCCAGCGCCTCTTCGGCAAGGGGCTGATCACCCAGGCGGACGGCGGCTACCTCACCGATCTGGGGGCCGAGGCGGCGGACCACCTGCGCCACCTGCTCGGGATCCTCTCGGCGAGCTGAAGGTGATGGCGGGGCGCCTGGCGCCCCGCACCCTGACTATGTCGCTGTTACCTTTTCTCCTGCTGCTCATCCCTGCGCTCATCGTCGCCCTGGTCGCCAGCCTGCAGTGGCGCCACCTGCTCTCCCGTCCTCCCGCCCTGTATGCCGAGCGTCTGGCGCAGCAGCGTCAGCAGCGCTTCTTTGTCGCGCTCGTCGCGGTCAGTCTGTTGTTGGCCAGCCCGCTGCTGGGGCCGACGGCGCGCGCCCCTATCGACAGCTTTGCCTTCTACTTTTTCGGCGGCTGGTTGCTGGTACTCCTCAGTGTGGTGGTAGTGGGGCAGTTCTGGCGCCAGCGTCTACTGGACGACCGGGCCTCCATCACCCAGGCGCTCTCGGTGCAGGCGGCTCTGCTGTTGGCGTTTCACGGCTTCTGGATGCTGATCGGTATCGGGCCGCTGTTCATGCTCCAGCGCCTCGACTGCTATCCCTGGCTGCCGTTGCTCTATCTCCCCCTCGCTGTAACCTTGCTGCTTTCGCAGGGGTGGCTGATGCGCACCCTGTTGCGGGCGCGGCCCTTGCCCGCCGGGGCGCTGCGCGATCGCTGTACTGAGATGGCGGCGCGCAGCACGCTCCCTGCCGAACGCCAACCCCATTTTTGGCTCATCGCACCGAGCGGGGGGTTTTTCTATAACGCCTTCGCCCTGAGCGGTCTGTGGCGTAACGACATCCTCATCACCGCGGCGCTGGCCGAGCGGCTGACGCCGGATGAGACGGTGGCCATCTGCGCCCATGAGGTCGGCCATCTGGAGCACCGTACGCCGCAGTGGTTGCGGCGCTATCTGCTGAAACTGCTCGCCATCACCCTGCTCGCGGCGCTCTGGCCCGTGTTGCTCGACGGCTTGGAGATGGGGCACTGGGGGCTGGAGGGGCTGGTCTGGTTCTTTACCCTGATCCTGTTCATGCAGCGCATGAACCGCGTGCAGTACGACGAAGAGCTGGGCTGTGACGCCCGCGCGGTCGAACTCTGTGGGGGCGACCCGCGCCCCTTGGCCAGCGGGTTGGAGAGGTTGCACCGCCTGGCGCCGATCGCGCGGCGCTGGACGCCCCAGGTGGAGGGGCGCAGCACACACCCGAGTCTGGCGCGGCGCCTGCAAGCGCTGGCAGTGCCTCTGCCCACGGCTGTCGCGCAGTGCTGGGAGGGGGTGGATGGTCAGACCCTGGTGCTCGGCGAGGCGCAGCTCACCCTCGGCGAAAGGGCGTGGGGCTACGCCGAGTTGCACGGCATCTACCTGGTACCACAGCGGGTCGGGGCCAAGTTGGTGATCCACACCCCCAGCGACGGGGTGTTGAAGGTGTGGCTCAGCGATGCCCAGGTGGGCGCGGTGCAGGCCCAGCTCGATGGCGTGGATGGGCATATCGGTCGCGCCCCCGATGCGCCCGGTACGTCCGGCACGGTCGAGGGGCGGGTGGCGGGCGATGGCGGCCTGCCGGGCCTGTTGTGGCTGGTCGGCTTCGCCCTAGGGGTGCTCCCCTCGGCCGGGGAGAACCTGAGCCTGACGCTCTATGCCCTGCTGACGCTGATCCTGCTGCTGGTGGTGCGCCGCCGCGAGCTGGTGGCGATGCTCTGGCCGGTGGTGCTCCTGCTGCTGGTCGGCGCGTTGCTGCGCCAGGGCCCTCTGGAGGCGGCGGCGGGCTCGGTCTGGATCGGTTGGGGCGCCCTGCTGCTGGGGCTCGGTCTGGCCTGGCGGATGGTCTTTGATCGCTGTCGTCCCCTCTCGCGGCGTTGGGTCTGGGGGCTTTGGCTGCTCACGTCGATCCCCGCCTGGTTCACGCTACAGGCGCTGTTGGATACGCCCGCCGAGGCACCCTGGTTGTTACGCCTGGCCTCGTTTCAGGAGGGGGCGCTACAGCTGCTGCTGGTCCCGGCGGCGTGGGCGGGCCTGGCCCTGCTCGGCACACTGCGTGGTGTGCGTCTCTTACCGCTGTTCGGGGTGCTGCTGCTGGCCGCACTGTTCAGCCTCTGCTCTGGCAACCACGCGCGCATGGCCCAGGCCCTTTATGCACCTTGGTACGGCGGCCTGCTGCCCGCCGCGCGGATCGACGAGGGGCGGCTCGTGCCGCAGTGGCAGCGTCCGTTTTCACCACAGGAGTTGATCTGGTTGGAGCTGCTGGATGACGGCACCTATGTCTACGAGGCGGTGGCCGACGAGCGCGAGCAGTGGCGCAGTTGGAGTGCCTGGGGTAACGGCCTGCACGAGGAGGAGGTGGGTGAGCACTATCGCATCTACGGTGACCAGCTGCTGATACTGCAGGTGGATGAGCAGGGGCACAACGCAACGCTGCAGCTGCGGCGTTTTGCCGCAGAGGTCCCGGTTTGGCAGTTACCGCTGTCGGGTTTGGTCTGGCAGGGGCGCTTGACGCTGCAACTGCAGGGTGATCAGTGGCGCCTGCGTGACTGGCGGCAAGATGCGCGTGGACCAGGCGTGGTGGTGGCCCAAGGCCGCGTGGGTGAGTCGACCTGGAGCGCCGGGATCCCGCTGGACGGGGCGGGCGCACAGGGCGAGCGTCGCGCGCAGAGTCCGTGGAGCATGCCGTGGCACATCTCGGACCGGGAGGCACTCACCCTGGGCCTCACCTCACGGCTCTATGAGGTCGCCTACCAAGACCCGACGCGCGCAGAGCGCCACAGCCTCTGGAGCCTCGCCTACCCGGAGTGTTGGGTGGGCGAGCAGGGGTTGCAGGTGTGTGTCTTCATGCGCGATGTGGATGAGGTGACGCCGGTCTGGCTGCTGCTGCAGGACGGTAGCCAACGGCTGCTGGCGCAACATCCGCAGAGACTCTTGCTTCCGATGGCCCAGCCGCCGCTGGGGCGTTACTTCGCCGGGCTGCTGCCCGACGCGCTGTGGCTCTATGACCTGGAGACGGGCCGTCAGTGGCGCTATCCGCTGGAGGGGGGCTCCATCAGCGAGTTCGCCATCGACCTGGTGCACGGGCGCCTCCTGCTATTCAGTGACGAGGAGGGGGGGCAGTTGAGCCTCTACCACTTCGAGCTGACGGAGTGAGGCTCAGCTGTCGGTGTCGCTGAACGGGACGCTGACCAACTCTGGTTGCGGCTGGCCGATGTGGTAGCCCTGGGCGTAGTGGATGCCCAGGCGGCGCACCTGCTCCAGGATCTGGAGGTTGTGCACGTACTCGGCGGTGATGTGGCGGATGTTGGCCGCGGTGACCATGTGCATCAGCGTCTCCACCAGGGCGTGTGCCAGGGGGTCGCGGTCCAGGTCACGGATCAGTGAGCCGTCCACCTTGAGGTTGTCCACCGCCAGGTGCAGTACGTGGGAGAGGTTGGAGTAGCCGGCGCCGAAGTCGTCGATGGCGATGCTCACGCCGAAGGCGCGCACGCGCTCGATGAAGTCGCGTACCTCGGCGTAGTTCTGCACCTGTTCGCTCTCCAGGATCTCCAGGGTGAGGCGGCGTGCCACCTCCGGGTGGGTGGTGAGGCGGGCGAAGAGGTGGCGGTTCACCTCGGGGTCGAGGATGTCGTTGATCGACAGATTGAGGTGGAAACCGTAGTGGGTGCGGCGAAAGCGCGCGATGCACTTGTCGAGCATGATGCGCGTCAGCTCGCCGTAGAGCCCGCCCTCCTTGGCGATGACCAGGAACTCGTCGGGGCGCAGGATCTCGCCCGCGTCGTTGTGGATGCGCATCAGGCACTCGTACTTCTCGATGCGCCCGTTGCTCAGGTTGAGGATCGGCTGGAACCAGGGCACCACGCGGTCGTCGGCGATGGCGCGACGGATCTGGTCGAGGATGTGCATGTTGTGCGCCACGCGCGCCTCCAGGCCGAGGGCGGCGCTGTAGCTGAGCACCTTGCGCTGACCTCGTTTGCCCTCCTGCAGCGCCATGTGCGCCTTCTCCAGGTAGGGGCGTTCGGTGGAGAGGCCGATGGTGACGCGCAGCGGGATGCGGTGCTCGCCGAGCTGCAACTCCGCCTGCTCCAGCAGGGCCGCCACCTCCTCGGCCACCCCCTCCTGGCGGAACTCCGGCATGCGATGGCAGTAGAGGCCGAACTCGTCGGCGCCGATGCGGAACAGGTGCATGGTCTCGGTGCCGGCGAAGCGTGCGCGCAGCTTGTCGGCCACGGCGCGGAGCACCTGGTCGCCCACCGCGTGGCCGTAGAGGTCGTTGATGTGGCCGAACTGCGAGAGGTTGAGCAGGAATAGGGTGCCGTGTTCGGCCTGGTTCACGGCACGCTCGAAGGCGAAGCGGTTGTCCAGGCCGGTGAGTGGGTCGGTGGTGGCGGCGTGGTTGAGCTGGTGGTGCAGCGTGCCCAGCTGTTTGTGCTCGCGGTCGAGGCGGATGAGGATGAAGACGATAAAGCCGATGCAGAGCACGAAGAGCACCGAGAGCATCAGACTCAGGTGGCTGATGTCGCGCGCGTTCTTTTCGGCGGCGACCAGGAATAGACGCTTGGCCTCGGCCAGGGTGCGCAGGTTGGGCAGGCCTCGGATCGCCTCCAGCGCCTCGTGGTAGGGGCCGAAGTTGTCGGCGATGACCCGGGTGTGGGCGAGGAAGGTGTGGTGGAACTGCGCCGCCTCGGCGCTCGGGGTGAGCGCGGCGAGGCGCTCGGCGCTCTCGCGCAGGGGCACCAGCAGGTCGTCGTCGAAGCTCTTGGTGGCCTGAAACACCAGGGCGGTGATGCGCGCGATCTCGCTCAGGTAGGCGGTGTCGGCGCTGCCGAAGCGCTCCAGGTAGCGCCGGCTGAGGGCGGGGATGTGGCTGCTGGAGTTCTTGATCAGCGCGTTGTAGGTGGTGAAGCGCAGGATCAGCGCCTCCTTGCGGTCGACCAGCGCGGCGTAGTGGGCCACCTCCGCCTTGGCCTCGGCGTAGGCGGGTTCGTCCACCGCCAGGTAGAGGCGCTCCAGCTCGCTACGTTGGGCACTGAGCAGGGCGTGCAGTGGGTCGAAGCTGGTGTAGAGCAGGAACACCCCCTGAAACAGCTCCTCGTCGAGGGCGATCTCCAGCCGCTCCAGCTCGCCGAGGGTGTCGAGGGTGGCGCCGTGGTCGGCGAGCAGGCGGCTGGTGAGGTGGTTGGCGGTGAAAAAGAGACCGCCGACGAGGAGGGCGGCACCGGTGGCCAGATAGATCTTGGTGGAGAGTCTCATTCGCCCCTCAGGATGGCCGGTGTCTCACCGGTGAGGGTGCGCAAAAAGGCGAGCAGGGCGTCCACCTCGTGCGGCTCCAGGGTGAAGCCGATGTTGTGCAGGGCCATGGTCTCCAGCACCTCGCGCAGGGTCGCCTGGCTGCCGTCGTGCAGATAGGGGGCGGTGAGGGTGATGTTGCGCAGGCTCGGCACCTTGAAGCGGTTCTTGTCCTTCGGGTCGCCGGTGACGGCGTAGCGGTCGGCCATCCCCTCCTGCCACTCCATCGGCACTACGGCGCCGAGGTACTGATAGGAGTTGCCGCCGATGTTGATGCCGTTGTGGCAGGTGACACAGCCGAGGTGTTTGAACAGGCGGTAGCCGCGCCGCTCCCCCTCGCTTAGCTCGATCTCGCCACGCAGCCAGCGGTCGAAGCGTGCGTTGGGGGTGATCAACGCCTTTTCGAACTCGGCGATGGCGTCGGTCACCTCGCTCAGGCCGTAGCGCCTCTCGCCATAGATGGCGGCGAAGTCGGCGCGATACTCGTTGCCGTTGACCCGCGCCTCCAGCTGCGACTCCTCCATGTTCATCTCTTTGGGGTTGTGCAGCGGGCCGGCGGCCTGCTCGCGCAGGTCGGCGGCGCGACCGTTCCAGAACTGGCGGAAGTTGTAGTAGGCGTTGTAGACGGTGGGGGCGTTGGTGTTGCCCCGGCGCCCCTCCACACCGACTGAAACGGGACGCGGCTCGGCCCCACCCATGGCCGGGATGTGGCAGCTGGCGCAGGCGATCTGCCCGTCGGAGGAGAGGTGGGTATCGAAGAAGAGGCGCATGCCGAGGGCCGCGCGCGGGTGATCGTACTCCGGTTCGCGGGGGAGCGGGCGAATGGGCTCGGCGGCCTGGGCAGCGGGGCCTAGGCAGCTCAAGAGCAGGAGTGCGCGTAGCGCCAGGGTCATGCAGGTCTCCGCCGGGGGTGGGGGCAAAGTATAACCTTCAGGTGAGGGTGCTGCGGAGGGGGAAAAAGGGGCCGTCGGTCTTTTCTCGCCGCTGCGCGCGCTGGGCGCGCAGCGGCCCGAGGTCTTAGAAGCTGCTGCCGAAGGCCGCCTCGTAGCGTGCCTTGAACTGCTCCAGGGTGTAGTGGTGGTTCTGCGTGCCGTGGTGCTCGATCTTGATCGCGCCACACAGCGCGGCGATGCGCCCGGTAGTCTCCCAGTCGAGCTGGTACATCAGGCCGTAGAGCAGGCCGGCGCGGTAGGCGTCGCCGCAGCCGGTGGGGTCGGCCAGGGTCGAGGTGGGGGCGACCGGGATCTCGTGGCGGTGACCCTGGGTGTAGATGTGCGAGCCCTCGCCACCCTTGGTGATGATCAGTGCCTCGACGCGCTCGGCGATCTCGTGCGGTGAGAGGCCGGTGCGGTCTTCGAGCAGCTGCGCCTCGTAGTCGTTGACCGTGACCCAGGTGGCCTGGTCGATGAACTTGAGCAGGTCGTCGCCGCCGAACATCGGCAGCCCCTGGCCCGGATCGAAGATGAAGGGGATGCCCGCGTCGACGAACTGCTGGGCGTGCTCGATCATGCCGTCGCGCCCGTCGGGGGAGACGATGCCGATGGTGATGCCCTCGGCGTCGCTCACCTTGTTCTCGTGGGCGTAGCTCATGGCGCCGGGGTGGAAGGCGGTGATCTGGTTGTCGTCCATGTCGGTGGTGATGAACGCCTGGGCGGTGTAGCTGTTCTCCAGCACCTTGATGTGGCTGGTGGAGATGTCGCACTGCGCCATCCACTGCGCGTAGGGGTCGAAGTCGCGCCCCACGGTGGCCATGATCAGCGGGTCGCCGCCCAGCAGCTTGAGGTTGTAGGCGATGTTGCCGGCGCAGCCACCGTACTCACGACGCATGTCCGGTACCAGGAAGGAGACATTCAGCATGTGCACCTTGTCGGGCAGGATGTGGTTCTTGAACTGGTCGTGGAACACCATGATGGTGTCGAAGGCGATGGAGCCGCAGATGAGTGCTGACATGGGATCTCCTGTGATCCGGGTGATTTTACGGGGCCTTAGGGGCAAACCGTACAACTTACCTGCTCGGCTTGCAGGGGACAAGCCGGGGCGTGGCCAGGGCCGTACAAGCGCTGCCTCGGTCCACGGCGGGGGGCGCCGTCACGCCGCCGCCGCAGGGGCGGTGCACACGCCGCTTTGCGTCGCATCTGGGTAGGCGTGGCGCGGAACGGACGAGCGCCTGAGCGCACAGTGCCTCTCTGTGGCCGGTGTGGACCGCGCCCGAGCTACAGGCCGATGGGCCCCATCCATCATATCGCCACCGCCCCGGTGACGTGTGCCCAGGGGGCCGCCCCGCGTCCACGGGCAATAACCAGATGGCGCAGGGGAGTAGGGGGCCGCGATGAATCCGATGGGGCGGCATCGGGAGTTCCTCTCGGGTGTGCGCCGCCCCGGGTTGACCCGGCGTGGCGTGCCTCATAGAGTGTCAACCGAACGTCGCCGTAGGATTTCAGGGAGCGAATACAGATGAGTGAGCAAGACCGACTCTTCGAGCGTCTCTCGCGTCAGGCCGAGGGGGAGGCAAAGAGTGACTTTGCCCGCTATCGGCGTAAGTTGATCGCCTACACCCTGCTCGGTTACCTCATCCTCTTCGGCACCCTGGCCACACTGATCGGGCTGGTGGTGGGCTCGGTGGCCCTCGCCGCCAGCTACTCCTGGGTCTTCCTGCTGCTGGTGAAGAAGAAGCTCGTCCTGGTGCTCTTGCCCATGGTGTGGGTGCTCGGACGGGCGCTCTGGGTGCGTATCGACGCCCCCGAGGGGTACGAGCTGAAGGCCGAGGCGCATCCGCGCCTCTTTGCCGCCATCGAGAAGATGCGTGAGGCGGCCGGTGCGCCGAAGATCCACCGCATCATCCTCGACGGGGAGCTGAACGCCGCCGTGGCGCAGACCCCGCGCCTGGGTATCTTCGGCTGGCCGCGCAACACGTTGATCCTCGGTCTGCCGCTGCTCTTCACCCTCAGTTCGCGCCAGGCCCAGGCGGTAGTGGCCCACGAGCTGGGGCACCTCTCCGGCAACCACGGCAAGTTCTCCACCTGGATCTATCGGGTGCGCCTCACCTGGTATCGCCTCATGGAGGCGTTTCGCCACGAAGACAACCTCGGTGCCAAGGCGATGCGCGGCTTCTTCGATTGGTACGCGCCACGCTACGCCGCCTACGCCTTTCCGCTCATCCGACGTAACGAGTACGAGGCGGACCAGGTCGCCGCCGAACTCACCTCCGCCGAGTACGCCGGTCAGGCCCTGGTGCGCATCCACGTCCAGGGCAGTCGCCTGGAGGAGGGTTTCTGGGGCTACTACTCGGCGTTGCAGCGCGAGCATGCCACCCCACCCCATCCCCCCTGGAGCGGGATGCTGGAGTACTACCGCCGCTCCACCACCCAGCCGGAGGGGGCGGTCGACTACCAGGCGCGTCTGGCGGAGGCGCTGGCGTGCAAGACCGATTACGCCGACACCCACCCCGCCCTCACCGACCGCCTGGCTGCGCTGGATGTGGAGGGGACGCTGCCCGACACGCAGGGGCGCAGTGCCGCCGAGCGTTGGTTCGGAGAGGCCCTGCCGCGCATCCTCAAGGAGTTCGACGCGGCCTGGATGGCGCGCAATGCCGAGGCCTGGCGCGAGGGGCACGTGCAGATCGTCGCCGCACAAAAGGAGTTGGACGGGCTACTCGCCCTGCCGTTCGAGTCACTCGATGCCGAGTCGCTGGCCAAGCTCGGGCGCCTGCAGCTGATGTTCGAACAGAACGAGGCGGCGCAGCGTAGCCTCGGCGCCTATCAGCAGCGCTTCCCCGAGATGGATGAGCAGGGGGCCGAGGTGGCGTTTCTCCTCGCGCGTATCGCCTTTGCCCGAGCGGAGTACGCACAGACCCTCGCCCAGTTGCGTAGCGCCCTCGCGTGGCAGGAGGGCTTTATCGAGGGGCTCTATCCGCTCGCCTACAACGCCCTCTCTCGGCTCCTGCGCGAGGAGGAGTATCTCTACTGGCGCGAAGAGGGGCAGCAGCGGTTGCAGCGCCTCAACGCAGGGGAGGAGGATCCGACCCTCTGGATCGACCACGAGGTGGCGTTGCACAGCCTCGATGCCGACGACCCGCGTCTCGTCGCGCTGCGCCAGTTCTGTGCAGGACATGCGGCGATCCGCGAGTTGGCGGTGGCCGAGCGTGCGGCGATCCTGGGCAAGGGGGACGCGCCGGTGGTGGTGGTGGTCTACGCCCTGACGGTGCAACACGCCACACAGCATCTACAGACGTTCCAACAGACGCTGGCCGAGCTGCTGCAGCGCGCGGGTGCCGAGTTCGTCCTGCAGTTCGACGACTCGGCGGGCGATGCACCGAACACGATCGCCAAGCGTGTGCAGCAGGCGGGTATCAAGCTGGTGTGATATCACCCCTCTCGCAGCCTGCGAGAGGGTTCACGCGTTCAACGCTTCACCCAAGCATGGAGTGCGCATGGGGTTTCTCAACATCGATCTGGACCTGGAGTCCGAACACGACCTCTCGCCACTGCTGAAGGCTTGGGCAGGGCGCGTGGCACTGATGCGGAACAAGCTCAGCGCGGGGCGCCATCAAGTCTCCATCGCCACCGGCCAGGTCGGGGTGGATGCGGTGCTGCAGGGGTACGCGGCACTGGTCAGTGGGTTGGGCGAGGTCGAGCGCCAACTCTGGAGTGGTGCGCGCGAGCGGGTGTTCGACTTTGGTTTCGCGTGTGAGGAGGGGGCCGCGCAGTGCCAGATTGCCCTGAGCGAGCAGCAGGTGCAGCGGGTGGCCGAGTTGGGTGGGCGTCTGGTGGTCACCCTCTATCTCGACAAACAGGGAGCCTATTAAGCAATGCGTGACAGTGTGCGTTGGCACCCCGTGGTGCTGGCCATTAGCGGCTATCAGCAATATATCTCCCCACACAAAGGCTTCTGCTGTGCGCACCGCCTGCTCACCGGGGAGCCCTCCTGTTCGGAGTACATCAAGCGCGCGATCATCGCTCAGGGATTGCTGCACGCCTGGGGCGACATCCGCCAACGGCTGCAGGCGTGCAAGGCGTCGGCGCGCCAGTTGCGTGAGGCGCGGTCGCGTGACGCCGAAGGTGAGGGGGAGGCGGGAGAGGGCGGTGAGAAGGGCGCCGCCTCTCAGCACACCTGTTTTGCGTGTGCCGATGGCGTGGCCTGTGTGCCCAGTTGCGGTGGGGCGGAGATCGTCTCCGGTGCCGGTGGAATGGCCAGTGGTGGATGTGACGGCTGCGCCTGCACGCCGTTCTAAGGGCACTTCCAATCTCGACTACGCCTGCCACCTAATGCAGGCGTAAGTCTCGGCGTCTGCCTCAGGCGCCTTCCAACTCCTCCTCGATCTCCTCGAAGAAACCCGGGTCCATCATCTCGATGAAGCGTCGCGCCTGCGGCGAGAGGAACTTCTTCTTGCGGATGACGATGCCGTAGCTGCGCGTGGGGAAGTATTCGTTGAGCGGGATGCGGTGCACCTTGTCGCAGGGGGTGAGGCAGACGTCGGTGACGATGCTGATACCCATGTTGAGCTGCACGTACTTCTTGATCACCTCCCAGCCGCCCGCCTCCAGGGTCACCTTGTAGCCGAGGCCGTGCTGCTTGAACACCAGGTCGACCACGCGCCAGGTGCTCAGGTGGTGCGGCGGCAGGATCAGGCCGTAGGGGCTGATCTCCTCCAGGGTGACGGTGTCACGACTACCTAACGGATGATCCGGCGAGGTGATGAGCGTGGGGTTGTAGGTGAAGATGGGGCGGTAGATGACGTCGTCCGGCACCTCCAGCATGGAGCCGACGGCGAAGTCCGCCTCGTCGGCGCGCAGCATGGACATACCGTCGCGCCCGGTGACGTTGTGCAGCTTGAGGCGGATCTTCGGGTACTCGTCGGCGAACTGTTTGATCGGCGCCGGGAGTATATAGAGGATGGTGGACTCACCGGCGGCGATGTTCAGCTCGCCATCTTCGAGCTTGCCATACGCGGCGGCGAAGCTCTCTTGCAGCTTGTCTATGCCTTCTACCAAGGGATCGGAGAGCTGATAGAGCACGTCCCCCTCGGGGGTGAGCTTGATCTGTGGACCCCGTCGCTCGAACAGTGTGATCCCCATCTCCCGCTCCAAGGCCTGGATCTGGAGGCTCACGGAGGGTTGACTGAGGTAGAGCGATTCGGCGGCGAGGGAGATGCTGCCGCTGCGCGCGGTGTGACAAAACGCGCGTAACTGTTTGAGTCGGTTCTGTTTGTAGTAGAGCGGCGGGAGCTTGGTCATGGGCTGACTCCGTGTCAGAAAATCTTAATACGGATTATTGTATTTATAGAAACCAATACTAACTATTGCCTGCATTGTTAGCAATATTCAAGATTGAAATAATTGGTTCGCCAAATACTTCCCCCGTCCCTAGACTGCAATCCACTTGTAATACGGGTGGTTTCTGACTCTTTTACTGAGGTATTGCAGAACGATGGACTCCATGACACAGATCGCCACCGCGACCCTCTTCATGGCCTCCCTGGGCGTGCTCCTCGCGGGGATGTTGGCCTATGCCAATCGCCGTCTCTACGTGTGGGAAGACCCGCGTATCGGTGAGGTGGAGGGGTTGCTGCCCAACGCCAACTGCGGTGCCTGCGGTAGCCCCGGCTGCCACCCCTTTGCCGAGCAGTTGGTGGCCGGTGAGGTGGAGCCCTCGCGCTGTACCGTCAACAGCAGTGACATGAACCAGGCCATCGCCGACTTCCTCGGCGTGGACCTCGGCACCACCGAGAAGCGCGTCGCCCGTCTCGCCTGCGCCGGTGGCAGCCATGTCTCCTATGTGCGTGCCAACTACTCCGGCCTCAAGTCCTGTAACGCCGCGGCGCTGGTCGCCGGCGGCGGCAAGGGCTGCACCTGGGCCTGCCTGGGCCTCGGCGACTGTGGTGTGGCCTGCGACTTCGACGCCATCAGCTTCAACCGCTTCAGTCTGCCGGTGGTCGACAACGAACTCTGCACCGCCTGCGGCGACTGTGTCGATGTCTGCCCGAAAGACCTCTTCTCCCTGCAGCCCATCGGCCGCCAGCTCTGGGTTGCGTGCAACAACCGCGACGACATGGACGAGAGTGAATCCCACTGTGAAGTGGCCTGCACCGCCTGCGCCCGTTGCGTCTCCGACTCTCCCGAGGGTCTTATCGCCATCCGCGACAACCTCGCGGTGATCGATTACGAAAAAAACCAACTCGCCTCCCGCGTGGCTATCGAGCGCTGCCCGACCGGCGCCATCGTCTGGTTCGACGATCGCAAGGGTGCACTGCGTGGCGTGGAGGCCAAGCGTATCAGCCGGCGTGAGCCCGCTCCGCGCATGGAGCCGCTGCCCCGCGCCTGAGCCCCTCTTGTTGCACACCCCACGGATGTGACTGGTGGTGTGGCCTTTTCCCGCAAGGAAATGATTGACGAGCGTCGACGCCCGCAGGGGCGTCGTCGTACAACGAAAATATATAGAGAGAGCAAGACAAATGAGTAAAAAAGACGTGACCAAGGTGAAGTATCCCGGCATTCGCATGGCGATGGACGGTAACGGCGCCGTGATTATGTGCGAGCGCGAGTCCTCCGACGCCGCGGGTGCCTACCCCATCACCCCCTCTACTCAGATGGGTGAGTACTGGGCGGTCGAGGTGAGTAACGGCCACGTCAATACCTCTGGCAAGCCGCTCATCTTCATCGAGCCCGAGTCCGAGCACGCCGCTGCAGCGGTCACCGCCGGTCTCGCCATGACCGGCCTGCGTGCCACCAACTTCTCCTCCGCGCAGGGCGTGGCCTTCATGCACGAGTCGCTCTACGCCGCTGTCGGCAAGCGCCTGCCCTACGTGCTCAACATCGGCTGCCGCGCCATCACCAAGGCCTCTCTGAACGTCCACTGCGGCCACGACGACTACCACTGCGTGGACGACACCGGCTTCATTCAGAGCTTCGCCAAGAGCGCTCAGGAGGCCGCCGACCTCAACCTGATCATGCGCAAGACCGCCGAGATGTCCCTGACCCCGGCCATCATCGCGCAGGACGGCTTCCTCACCACCCACCTGATCGAGTCGCTGAACGTCCCCGAGCGCGCGCTGATCAAGGAGTACCTGGGTAGCCCCGAGGATATGATCGACACCCCCACCCCGGCGCAGCGCATCACCTTCGGTGAGAAGCGCCGCCGTATCCCGGCCATCTGGGACGTGGACAACCCGCTCTCCTCCGGTTCTGTACAGAACCAGGACGCCTACATGCAGACCGTGGCGGCCCAGCGCCCCTACTACTTCGACCACATCGACGGCCTGCTGGAGGACTCCATGCAGGAGTTCGCCGAGCTGACCGGGCGTCGCTACAACCGCATCGGCACCTACCGCATGGAAGACGCCGAATACGTGCTGGTCGGCCAGGGCTCCATGATCGTCCAGGCCGAGGCGGTGGCCGACTACCTGCGCGAGACCCGTGGCCTGCGCATCGGTGTGCTCAACCTGACCATGTTCCGCCCCTTCCCCGGCGACCTGGTGAGCAAGGCGCTCAAGGGCAAGAAGGGCGTCGCCGTGCTGGAGCGTACCGAACAGGCGCTGGCCGAAGACCTGCCGCTGATGCGCGAGATCCGCTCCGCCCTCGGTAAGGCCTGGGACAACTACCCCAACGCCGACAAGGTCTACCCCTACCCCGGTTATGCCACCTTCACCGTGGCCGAAGACATGCCGCGCCTCTACTCCGGCGTCTACGGCCTCGGCTCCCGCGACATGCAGCCCGAGGCGATGATCGCCGCGGTCGAGAACATGATCCCCGGCGGCGGTCACCACCGCTTCTTCTACGTCTCCATCGACTTCGTGCACGAAGAGACGCAGACCCCGAAGCAGGAGATCTACCAAGAAGAGCTGCTCAAGAACTACCCGAACCTGCGCACCCTGGCCCTGCGCGGTTCCGAGAACCCCAACCTGATGCCCAAGGGCTCGGTCACCGTGCGCATGCACTCGGTCGGCGGCTGGGGCGCCATCACCACCGGCAAGAACCTGGCGATGACCCTGTTCGACCTGCTCGGTTACGACATCAAGGCCAACCCCAAGTACGGCTCCGAGAAGAAGGGTCAGCCGACCACCTACTACCTCTCCGCCGCGCCTGAGCCGATCCGCGTGATGTGCGAGTACAACTACGTCGACGTGGTGCTCTCGCCCGACCCGAACGTCTTCGAGCACTCCAACCCGCTCAAGGGTCTGAAGAAGGGTGGCTTCTTCATCATCCAGTCCAGCCTTGAGACCGAAGAGGAGGCGTGGAACGCCCTGCCCGTGTGGGCCCAGCAGCAGATCATCGACAACGAGCTGCGCCTCTACACCATCGACGGCTTCAAGATCGCCCGCGAAGAGGCCTCCAACGCCGAACTGCAGTTCCGTATGCAGGGTATCGCCTTCCAGGGCGCCTTCTTCGCCGCCTCCCCGCTGATGGAGAATGCCGGCCTCAACGAGAAGCAGCTGTTCGCCGCCATCGAGAAGCAGTTGAACGACAAGTTCGGCTCCAAGGGCAAGCGCGTGGTCGAGGACAACCTGCGCGTGGTGCGCCGTGGCTTCGACTCCTGCCGCGAAGTGACCTGCAAGGTGGTCGGCAAGGTGACCAGCGCCACCCTGCGCAAGGAGCTGCACCTGCCCGTACTGCTCAAGCAGCTCCCCGCCGGCGAGCAGCGTATCTCCGACATCCACCGCTTCTGGGAGCAGACCGGCAACTTCTACGTCAACGGTCAGGGTAACGACAACCTCGCCGACCCCTACATCGCCATGTCCCTGGTGCCCGCCTCCACCGGCGTGTTCCGCGATATGACCCAGATCCGCTTCCAGTTCCCGCAGTGGAACGCCGAGAACTGCACCGCCTGTGGCGACTGCTACACCATGTGCCCCGACAGCGCCATCCCCGGTCTAGTCAACTCGGTCTCCGAGGTGTTCGAGACGACTGTGCGCAAGATCGAGGGCAAGGGTACCCCGACCCGCCACCTGCGCCGCCAGCTGCGTAACGTCGAGAAGCGTCTGCGCGCCCTCATCGCCCCGCAGGGCGAGGCCGCCGAGCTGAACAAGCTGCTCGACCAGGCCGTGCTGGAGACCCTCAACGAGGGTCAGTTCGAGAGCGACGACGAGCGCGCCGCGGTGGAGAAGGAGTTCGGCCTGTTCATGGAGGCGCTCGACGGCTTCAAGTTCAGCGTCACCAAGCCCTACTACTCCAACCCCGAGAAGAAGAACGCCGGTGCCGGTGGCCTCTTCTCCATCACCGTCAACCCCTACACCTGCAAGGGCTGCATGCTCTGCGTGGAGACCTGTGACGACGACGCCCTGCGCCCGGTCGAGCAGACCCCGGCCTCCATCGAGCGTATGCGTAAGGATTGGAGCTACTGGCTCGACCTGCCCACCACCAGCCCCGACTACATCCGCATCGACGACCTGAACGAGAAGATCGGCGCCCTGGAGACCCTGCTGCTCGACAAGCGTAACTTCGGCTCCATGGTGTGTGGCGACGGCGCCTGCACCGGCTGCGGCGAGAAGACCGTGATCCACCTCTTCACCGCCACTGTCACCGCGCTGATGCAGCCGCGCGTGAAGGCCTTCCTGGGTAAGATCGACGACCTCATCGTGCGTCTGGAGAGCCACATCCGCCTCAAGCTGGCCGGTAGCATGGACCTCTCCAACAAGGCCGCCATCGACGCCGTGGTGGCCGACAGCGCCGAGCGCGACCTGAGCCTCAGCCGCCTCACCAGCAGCCTGGATGTGAACGGCACCGCCACCCCGGTCGACCCGGAGTGGCTGAAGTGGTCCACCGACCTGCTGGCGCAGCTCAAGGAGCTGAAGTGGCGCTATCTGGAGGGCAGCAGCAAGACCGGTCGCTCCGACATGGGCTTCGTCAACGCCACCGGCTGTACCTCCGTGTGGGGCTCTACCTACCCCTACAACCCGTACCCCTTCCCCTGGTCCAGCAACCTGTTCCAGGACAGCCCCTCCATGGCGATGGGTCTGTTCGAGGGCCACATGCGCAAGATGGCCGAGAACTTCAAGGCCGTGCGCAAGGCGGAACTGGAGCTGGCCGGTGAGTACAAGCCGGAGAAGCACGACAGTTTCTTCACCCACTTCAACTGGAAGGGCTTCAGCGAGGAGGAGTTCCAGCTCTGCCCGCCGGTGGTCTCCGTGGGTGGTGACGGCGCCATGTACGACATCGGTTTCCAGAACCTCTCCCGCGCGCTGATGTCCGGCATGCCGATCAAGGTGCTGGTGCTCGACACCCAGGTCTACTCCAACACCGGTGGTCAGGCCTGTACCTCGGGCTTCGTCTCGCAGATCTCCGACATGGCCCCCTACGGCAAGGCGTGGAAGGGTAAGGAGGAGAAGCGTAAGGAGATCTCCATGATCGGCATGGCGCACCGCACCAGCTACGTCATGCAGGGCTCCATCTCGCACGTCGCGCACCTGCTGGAGAGCTACATCGACGGTCTGAACAGCAGCCGCCCGGCGCTGTTCAACGTCTACGCCGTCTGCCCGCCCGAGCACGGCGTGGGTGACGACACCGCCGAGCGTCAGTCCAAGCTGGCGGTCGAGTCGCGCGCCTACCCGCTGTTCAGCTACGACCCGGACCGTGGCATCACCTTCGAGGATGCCTGCTCGTTGGAGGGTAACCCCGCCATCGACGCCGATTGGCCGACCTACAATGTGAAGTACATGGACGAGAACGGGAAGGAGGCGAGCATGTCGCTGCCCTTCACCTTCGCCGACTTCGCGCTCACTGAGGGGCGCTTCCGCAAGCAGTTCAAGAAGGCACCGCAGGATAGCTGGAACGACACCATGGTGCCGCTCCACGAGTTCCTGGAGATGGACGAGGACGAGCGCGAGGGTAGCTTCCCCTACATCTGGAGCGTGGATGGCAAGGGCCGTCTGAACCGCATCCTGGTCTCCCAGGAGATGGTGGTCTCCTGCCTCGAACGGCGTGACTTCTGGCGTCAGCTCAAGGGGGTCTGTGGCCTCTCCAACAAGGTGGACGTGGAGGCCCTGGTCAACGACGCACGCATCGACATGGCACAGAAGATCACCTCCAGCCTGCTGGCCATGGCCACCGGTGGGGCCACCATCGACCTGGGCAGCGCCCTGGTCGCCGGCAACGGTGGCGCGGCGCCGAGCGCCGCGGGTGCCGCACCCGGCGGCTACGAGCCGGTCTGGATCGACTCGCCCGAGTGCACCTCGTGCGACGAGTGCATCAAGATCAACCCGGCCCTGTTCGCCTATAACGCCGACAAGAAGGCGGTCGTCCTCGACCCCAAGGCCGGTCCGTTCAAGGACATCGTCAAGGCGGCCGAGAAGTGCAGTGCCGAGTGCATCCACCCCGGCACCCCCTTCAACCCCAATGAGGCCGGCGTCGACAAGCTGATCAAGCGCGCCGAAAAGTACCAATAAGGTTGGCAGCGTCCACCCCTCGGGGTGGACGCCCCGAGGGATGGGCCCTGCCTAGCGCCGCGCGAGGCGTGGGCAGCGCCCATCGCTCGGGGGCGGACGAATAAAGAGCGCTAGACAAGGGCGCCAACCACCAACAACAAATTCAGGAGTTTTGCATGAACTTGCAGGACTTTATCCC
>QKED01000020.1 GCA_003252455.1 Gammaproteobacteria bacterium | reverse complement strand
GAAGTCGAGGGCCACCTGGTGGCAGGTACTGGGTTGGGTGAAGACCAGCGCCGCGCCGATGCGCGTCTGCACCGCACGATGCAGGTGTCCACACGCGATGGCACGCACCTGCGGATGGCGACGGATCAGCGCCTGAAACGGGGCATGCTCCTCTAACCCCTGGTTGTCCATCGCCTGTAGGCCGGTGAGGAAGGGGGGGTGGTGCATGAAGATGAGCGTGTCGCGCTCGCTCTCTTGCAGCCGTGCCTCAAGCCAGGCGAGGCGCTCGGGGCAGAGCCGCCCGAGGCGCCCACCGTCGATCAAGGTATCCAGACCGACAAGGCGCAGCGGCCACGACTCGACCACGAAGTGGGCAAAGGGCGAGCCGGGCGCCGGTAGATACCCACTGTCGGCAAAGGCGTCGAGGAAGGGCTGGCGCCGGTCGTGGTTCCCCGGTACCAGATAGACGGGCATCGGCAGTGGGTCGAGCACCTGACGCAACTCGGCATACTGCTCCGGGGTGCCGTGTTCGGTGAGGTCGCCACTGATCAGCACACAATCCGGGGCTGGATGGAGGCCGGCAAGATGGAGCACCGCCTCGCGCAGTTGGCGGTTGGTGTCCACCTTGTCGTAACAGAGGCGGTCGGGGGCGACCGTGTGCAGGTCGGTAAGGTGGGCGATGAGCAGGGGACTCTCCTCCGGCATGAGGGGGCCGACGCCGCGTGTCGCCCCCGAGAGACAAGTGCAGAGGAAGATACCCCCACCGCCGTGATAATGCCATCCAGGGCGCGGCGTCAGGGCAACCGTATACTTTTGCCACAGAGGCACGGAGGAGATGGAGAGGCGGAATTCGGGCGCGAGCGCATGTTGAAACGCACCTCACCCTCTATGTCGGGCCGCCTTTCCCATGCACCAGCAACACTATCTCTCTGTGTCCTCTGTGTCCTCTGTGTCTGTGTGGCTGATTTTCAGCCGCTCGTGCAGAGTATGCGCAGGCCCTGGGCGCGGCGTGAAGGCCGCCTCGATCCGCACCGCTTTCTGTTGCCATAGCACGGAGGGCTACTGTTGTAGGGCTCTGCGTGGCCCCCTCGTTACATCGTTCTCTGTACAGCGGCGGCATGAATCAGCCCTCGGCCGCACACCACTCTCGGTTCCAGGTGACAGGCGGGTTTACCGGCATAGGCGCATGGCCCCCACCTGCCTGGGCCTCCAGACACGTGCCTCGGGCGACTACGCTGCCCTGGAGTCTGGATTTGCGTATATTGGCGTAGGATCGCCCGCGCGCCCAGTTCCGTTGTGCGGGGACCTCATCCCCCCACTCGCGTGCAGCTCGATGCAATCGAGAGGTCCGGCACCCCATCAGGCTCCCGCCCCACCAACAAAGGGCCGCTACATGTTGCGCAAACGCCTCCTACTCCCCCTGCTCGGGGTCACGGCCGTGGCTCTCTACTACCTTGCCACGCGCCCGGTCCCTATCGCGGTAGAGTTGGCCACCGTCGCCCAGGGCACGGTGGCGGCGCGTGTCAGCAACACCCGTGCGGGCACCATCAAGGCGTGCCGTCGCGCCACCATCACCCCCTCGGTGCCGGGTCAGGTGGCGCGCCTACTGGTGCACAAGGGCGACGAGGTGCTGGCGGGCGACCTGCTGATGGAGCTGTGGAACGACGACCTCCAAGCGGCCCTCAAACTGGCCAACAGCCAGGCCCTGGCGGCCCAGGCCAAGGTCGACGAGGCGTGCCTCCAGGCCGATACCGCCGCACGCGAGGCGCAGCGCCAATCTACCCTGTTCGGGCGCGGCATGACCCCCGAGGAGACCCGCGACAAGGCACGCTCCACCGCCGCCGCCCTCGCCGCCGCCTGCACCGCCGCCAAGGCGAGCGGCCAGGTGAGCCAGGACAGCATCGCCCAGGCCGAGGCGGCGCTGGAGCGCACCCGGCTACGTGCCCCATTCGATGGGGTGGTGGCGGAGATCAACGGCGAGCCGGGCGAGTACGTCACCCCCTCCCCGCCCGGCATCCCCACGCCCCCGGCGGTGGACCTGATCCAGCCCGGCTGTCTCTACCTCTCCGCCCCCATCGACGAGGTGGACGCGCCGCAGGTGCAGCACTGCATGGCCGCCGAGGTGAGCCTCGACGCCTTCGGCGAGCGGCGCTTCGCCGCCCAGGTGCGACGCATCGCCCCCTACGTGCAGGACTACGAAAAGCAGGCGCGCACCGTCGAGGTGGAGGTGCAGTTCACCGACCCGGACGAGACCGCCGAGCTGCTCCCCGGCTACAGCGCCGACGTGGAGATCATCACCCAGCAGCACGACGCCACCCTCTTCATCCCCGCCGAGGCGCTGGTCGAGGGCAAGCAGGTCTACCTCTACGACCCCGCCAGCTCGACCCTCAGCGTGCGCGAGGTAACAGTCGGGCTGCGCAACTGGCAGCGGGTGGAGATCACCGCAGGCCTCAAGGCGGGCGACCAGGTCGTCTCCAGCGTCGGCCGCGCCGGGGTCGAGGCGGGCGCCCTGGTGACGCCGGAGTCGCCATGATCGCCCTCGACGCGGTGAGCCGGGAGTTTCAGGTCGGCAGCCAGTGGGTGCACGCCCTGCGCGAGGTGTCGCTCGGCATCGACGCGGGGGACTACGTCTCGATCATGGGCCCCTCGGGCTCGGGCAAGTCGACCCTGCTCAACATCCTCGGCGTGCTCGATCGCCCCGACTCCGGCAGCTACCGCTTCGAGGGGGTGGAGGTGACCGCGCTGGACGACGCCGGGCAGACGCGTCTGCGCCGTGAGCGCATCGGCTTCGTGTTTCAGGCCTTTCATCTGGTGCCGCGCCTCACCGCCGCCGACAACGTCGCCCTACCCCTGCTGTTGGCGGGGGTACCCGCCGACGAGCGCGCCGAGCGGGTGGCCACGGCGCTCGACGCCGTAGGTCTCACCCAGCGCGCCGACCACCGCCCCGACCAGCTCTCCGGCGGCCAGCGCCAGCGCGTGGCCATCGCCCGCGCCACGATTATGCGCCCCGGCCTGCTGCTGGCCGACGAGCCCACCGGCAACCTCGACCGCCACTCCGGTGGCGAGGTGGTCGAGCTGCTCGAAGGGCTGCTCGACCAGGGCATCGCCCTGGTGGTGGTGACCCACGACCCGGAGCTGGGCCAGCGCGCCCAGCGCCACCTGCGCATGGTCGACGGGGTGTTGGAGGCCGAGGCATGAGCCTCTCCTCTACCACTCGCGTAGCCCGGATGGAGCAAAGCGGAATCCGGGTTGAGGCGACACCGTTCTCCCGGATTACGCGGCGCCCCATCCGGGCTACAGGCTTGGAGCCCCTCAGGTGACCGGCGCCGACGGCCTCGCCTTCTCCGCCCACGCCCTA
>QKED01000118.1 GCA_003252455.1 Gammaproteobacteria bacterium | reverse complement strand
GAGACCACCAGGGAGGTGTAGGTGGGCACGGTGTCGACCACGTAGACGTTGGCCGCGCTACCGCCACCGGTGTTCTCCACGATCACCTCGTACTCCAGCACGTCGGTGGGGTCACCGGTGGTAGTGGCGGCGTAGGCGACCTCACCGGCCGTCACGTTACGCACGCTCTTGGTGATGGAGAGCTGGGTACCGGTGAAGGTGGTGGTGTTGCTGGTGTTGGCATAGCCGTCACCGGAGGTGTTGATGGTGCCGTTGCTGTTGTAGTCGCTCTCCAGGGTGTGCACCACGGTGCCGTCGGCGGCGGTGTTGGTGTCGGCGGTGGAGTAGATGGCCAGACTCACGCGCTCGGCCACCAGGTCACCGACATTGGCCACTGCGGAGGTGGAGCCGCTGACGAAGGAGGGGGCCACCGCACTGCCGGCCGGGTGGGCCTGCAGCACCAGGACACCGGCGACCTCGGCGGTGGTGACGCCGATATCGGTGTGCGCGGTGGCACCGGTGTTGTCGTGGCTGGCGCCGGAGCCGGCGACCACGGAGGTGACGATGAAGGACTCACCATTGATCACCACCACGTCACCGGCGGAGATGTTGCTCAAGGTGCCACCGGCGAACTGCAGGGTGTCCTCGGCGGTCACGGCGGTGATCAGCGAGGCGCCCAGGGTGACGCTGGTGACGCCTGCGGCGACCGGAGCGCCCACGGCGGCACCGGTATTGTCGAGCAGGCTATAGGTGACCGCGTCGTTGATCACCCCGGAGGTGGCGCCCTTGGCGATCTCCACGTCATAGGTATCGCTACCGTTGGCGGTGGCGGTGAGGTCGTAGACGTAGGTGGCGGTGGCGCCGGAGCCGACGGTCTGGTCGATGGCCGTCGTCACGGTCAGGCCGGACTCGACCAGGTTGACGGTGACACTGGCAGAGGCAGTGGCCTCGAAGCTGGTGGAGAGACCGGCGTCCTGATAGTAGACGTGCACCACGTTGAGGATGGTGGTGTCGGCAGCGGTGTTGGCAGCCGCCTGGTGGGCGAACAGGGCACCGCCTGCCAGGGTCGCAACAGCCAGTGCGAGGGAGAGGGGAGAACGGTGGAATTGAGTGCTCATTGCAGTTTGCCTCATCACAATATTGTGTAGTTTGCCACTAGTTGCGTAGTCGATTCTGTGTCCCGCTCATACGCATTGGGTGGCTGCGCACATCGTACTTATGCCGTGGTTGTCGTCCCCGTCCATGGATTTTGTAGTCTGATTGGTATGTTAAGTGTGTCACACTTATCGATGGGTGAAAATCCTACTTAACAATGCTTTACACAAGATATTTCTAATATTGCTTCAGTCAATCTTGTGTATTAAATATTTCGTGCTATCGGTTCGTCGTGGTTTCGTAAAATATGCTGTTATTTCAGCTAGTTATGCTAAGTATGGGTGAAATCCTCTCGGCTACAAGGCCTAGTCGATGAACTTTCGTAAACTTTATGCGCTTAGGCACATAGAGAAAGAACGACGTCTAGATCACGTTTTAGCTACAAATTTTCCATGATTTGCATCAAGCCATGCCGGACGATTTCCTAAAGCGCGTGCTCAGATGCGACTGCTTATCGATACATGATCTTATGTCTTCAATAGCGAAACACCTACGTAGCAGATCGATCTACGTAAGATCACCTAGCGGTAGAGTATTAGCGGGGTCTGATGTGCTATGGACCTGAATGCCTACATCGAACCTCGCCCATGAGTGCCCCTCTCGGCACTTGTACCCAAGGGCGAACACAGGTCTACTAACACCACGATCCGCTACAGACCATTGCCGACCAATGGCCGCACCCCGCCCCCTCTATCTGCGCCAGCTCGACTATCGTGTCGGCCCCCATACCCTGATCCAGGGTGTGGACCTGACCCTCTTCCCCGGCGAACTGTGTGCCTTGATCGGCCCCTCGGGGGCGGGTAAGAGCACCCTGCTGCGCCTGATGCTCGGCCTACTCGAACCCACGCAGGGGAGCGTGCGGCTCGGGCCCCAACGGGTGCAGGCGCATCTCGGGGTCGGCTATGTACCACAGGACGACGCCCTGCATGCGGCGCTCACGGTGCAGCAGTCCCTCGATTTCGCCTTGCGCCTACGCCTCAGCGGACTCGATGGTGAGAAACGGCGCCGTGCCGTGTCACGCCTGATCGTCGCTACCGGTCTCGACGGGCGAGAGCATCTGCCGATTGGCCGCCTCTCCGGTGGCCAGCGTAAGCGCGTCTCGGTGGCCATGGAGCTCGCCTCCAGTCCGGCCCTGCTGGTGCTCGATGAACCGACCTCCGGCCTCGACCCCGGGCTCGAAGAGCAGCTGATGACGCTGTTTCGTCAGGTCGCCAGTGGTGGGCGTGTGGTCTTGGTGGCGACCCACGCCATGCAGTCCCTCGACCTCTGCCATCAACTACTGATCATCCAGGCCGGGCGCCTGGTCTGGTTCGGGCCCCCTGTGGAGGCACTGGGCTACTTCGGGGTCGCGCGCCACGAGGAGATCTTCCGCTACCTCGCCAGCACCGATGCCGCCACCAGTGCGGCCCGTTACCGCGCCTCAGGCTGGCCGCAGCGGATGGCCCAACGTCAGCCGGGCGCAGCGTGCGAACCCGCAGGGGACATGGGTGGAGAATCAAATCCCGTGCCAGCCCCGACTGGCGAGCAACCGCCGGGGCGTGACGCCGCGGCGATCCTGGCGCGTCTGCGTGCGCGTCGCGCAGGTGAGGAGGATGGCGATGCGTAAGCGACGCGGTGCCTCGACCGTGCGTCTGGGGGGCTTTGCCCAGCAACTACGCGTGCTCACGGCACGCTATGCTCAGGTGCTGCTCGGTGACCTCTCGACCCTGCTTATTCTGCTGCTACAGGCGCCCCTCATCGGCTGGCTCTGCTCTCTGGTGTGGGGTGAGATGGAGCGTGAGACCCCGGCGCTCTACTTTGTGTTGGTGCTCTCGGCCATCTGGTTCGGCGCCATCAACGCCTGTCGCGAGGTGGTCAAGGAGCGCGCCATCTACCAGCGCGAGGCGCTGCTCGGGGTGCGACCCTCGGCCTATATCCTCTCCAAACTGCTGCTGCTCGGGCTGCTGGGTCTGGCGCAGGCGCTGTTGTTGCAGATCGCCTTGGAGTGGCGTCTGGCCCTGGCTGGCCCCTTTCTGCTGCAGAGCCTCATCCTCTTCTCCGCCTCGCTCAGTGGGGTGGGGCTCGGGCTCTGCGTCTCGACCCTGGCAACCCGTCAGGAGCGCGCGGTGGCGGCCATCCCGCTGCTGCTTTTGCCGCAGATCCTCTTTTCCGAGTTCGTCGTCCCCGCCGAGGCGCAGGGCGACCTGGTCGCCTTCGGTGAGAAGCTGATGCCGCTCTATTGGGGCTACGAGGCGTTTGCGGAAAGCGCTGCACTGGAGGTGGATTGGGGCTATCTCTTCGCCGCGCTGTCGGCCTTGACCCTGGGTGGGGTGGCGTTGGCGCTGCTGCCGATCCTGCTGTTACCGCTCACCGCACGTGCGCCGCTATAGTGTGCTACCCGATGGCTAGAGGAGTCCTTGTGTGCGTGCCTTGCTACTGATCACCGCCCTGGTGGCTGCCTACCTGTTCGCCGCGCACCTCTCCGGTGGCCGGCTCTACGACTTCGGCCTCGGGCTCGGTGGCGAGAAGGCGACGCTGCAGGCACAGGTGAGCCACTTCTGGGAGGATGTGAAGTTCAAGGACTTTGCCGCCGCGGCCAGGTATCACAGCCCCGAGACCCAGGCCCAGGTCGATATCCCCTACCTCATCGAACGCCTCTTTTTGATCAAACCCGAGGCGTTGGAGATCATCTCGATGGAGGTGATGTTCGTGGAGATCGACTCCACCGGGCGTCGCGCGCGGGTCAAGCAGCGCGTCAAGGTCAAGGACCTGATGCGGCAGCAGGTGGAGCAGCGCGAGCTGATCCTCTATTTTCACAAGCCCGCGGAGCAGTGGTACATGGAGCTGGAATCCAGCCTGCGTGGCCTGGATGCCGACCCGGACAAGAAGCATTGAGGAGTTCGCACATGGCGTGTCGCATCGCAAAACGCATCGCCCTGGGTCTCTGGCTGGCCTGCTCTGTCCACACCACGCCCTGGGCGGAGGAGATCGGCAGCGTCGACACGCAGTTCGAGTGGCTCGGCCCTGACAGCAAGATCGTCATCGAGGCGTTCGACGACCCGCAGGTGCCGGGCGTCACCTGTCACCTGAGCCGGGCCAAGAAGGGCGGCTTCAAGGGGGCGATCGGCGTGGCCGAAGACCCCTCCGACGCCTCCATCGCCTGCCGGCAGGTCGGGCCTATCGAGCTGCCCGCCAAACTCAAGCAGGGTGAGGAGGTGTTCAGTAAGCGCACCTCCGTGGTGTTCAAAACGATGCATGTGGTGCGCTTTCTCGATGCCAAGCGCAACGTGCTCATCTATCTGGTCTACAGCGACAAGCTCGTCGACGGGAGCCCCAAGAGCGCCATCTCCAGCGTGCCGATCCTCGCTTTTCCTTCGCGCTGAGGTGTGGGCTCAGGGATGTCGACCGGCCCCTACGGGCGGTCGGCTACAGCAGGCGGGCGTGTGTTTTAGGTTATCGCGCAGGTTTTGGTCCTGAAGATCGCGCAGGCCGTCACGCCAACGCTGCCAGAGCCCCTGTTTGCGCCGGATCCCGACCTGCTCCAGGTGCGGGACGACCTCGCTCCAGCACAGACGGCTCAGGTCGTAGACCAGTTCCAGCCGATAGGCCCCGTGGCGCGCCGCCCCCAGTAGGCCCTCGACCCCACTCAGTCGTTGCAGACTGGTGCGCGAGGGTGACTGGGTGAGGCGGATGGTGTGGTGGATGTGATTCTGTTGTGTGGTGTGCATGGTGTTCTGCCTTTGACGTCTGCCATTCACCTCGGGTCGCCCCGGGTGGTTGTCGTGATGTACAACGGCGCTGTGCCGCGTGGGCGCGTGATGGGGGTGTTGCCGATTGCGACAGGTCGGGTGCATTTTGCATCGCCTGATACACACCGGAGGTGTCGCCGCGTGGGGGTGTCTGTGCGCTGAGCGGTGTCGCCACCGACATGACCTCTGCGCATCGCCCCGGGCCCATCAATCCGCCCAGATCGCCCGTCGTTACCGCACAAGGCGGTTGTTATCCACGGGGGCGGACGGGATAATCCTCGCAACTTGTATGCCGCAGCCCGATGGCCACGGCCCGGTCGGTTCCGGGCCGGTGAGCTGTCGACAAACTAGGAGTAACGCATGTCCGTGACCGCGCAAGAGGCGGCCCAGGTGTGGGCCGAGGCCGACTGTATCTTCGATGAGGCGGCGGTCGAGGCGGCCATCGATGGTTGGGCTGAGCGCATCGCCGATGTGCTGCGTGGACGCAATCCCGTGGTGCTGACGGTGATGAACGGGGCACTCATCCCCAGCGCACGTCTGCTCACACGTCTCGACTTTCCCCTTGAGTGCGACTATCTGCACGCCACCCGATATCGCGGCGCCACCTCGGGCGGCGAGCTGCACTGGTACGCCAAACCACGTACCGACCTGAGCGGGCGCGTGGTGCTGCTGGTGGACGACATCCTCGACGAGGGGTACACCCTGGTGGCGATCCTGGAGTGGCTGCAGGGGCAGGGGAGCGAGGCGGTCTACACCGCCGTGCTGGCCGATAAGCGGCATACGCGCAAGGCCGATGTGCAGGCCGATTTCGTCGCCCTGGAGCTGCCCGACCGCTACGTCTTCGGCTACGGCATGGACTACAAGGAGTACCTGCGCAACGCCCCCGGTATCTTCGCGGTGAAAGGGCTCTGACGCCCGCCGCCCTACTCATCATCCCAGGAGCCCCACCATGGCAGACATCGCAATCATCGGCGGCACGGGTCTCTACAGCCTCAAGGGGCTGGAGATCATCAATAAAGAGGTGATGCACACCCCCTACGGCGAGCCCTCCGGGCCGCTGGTGATCGGCGTGTTGCACGGCAAGGAGGTCGCCTTTCTGCCGCGTCACGGCTATGGCCACACCATCCCGCCGCACAAAATCAACTACCGCGCCAACATCTGGGCGCTCAAGGAGTACGGGGTCAAGAACATCATTGCGGTCAACGCCGTGGGCGGTATCACCGAGCAGATGGCCCCGCCGCGCATCATCATCCCCGACCAGATCGTCGACTACACCTGGAACCGGGTGAACACCTACTTCGAGGAGGGGCTGACACACGTCACCCATATCGATTTCACTCACCCCTACTGCCACGACCTGCGCCACAAGATCATCGACGCCACCCGCGAGCTGAACCAGGGGGCGGTGATCGGGGCCACCTACGCCACCACCCAGGGGCCGCGACTGGAGACCATCGCCGAGGTGACCCGCCTGGAGCGCGACGGCTGCGACCTGGTGGGTATGACCGGGATGCCCGAGGCCTCCCTGGCGCGCGAGCTCGACCTCTGTTATGCCGCCATCTGCGTGGTGGCCAACTGGGCCGCCGGTAAGGGCGACCAGGCGGAGATCACCATGAAGGAGATCGAGAACAACCTCAACGAGGGGATGGAGGAGGTACGTCGCCTGCTCGAACACCTCATCCCCACGCTCTGAACGGGGAGGGGAGATGCGCCGTCCGCTGCCGCCCATCGTCCACTTCACCGGCGCCTTTGCCGATGATGCCGAGTTCCATACGCGCCTCGCTGCGGTCCTGGCTCGGGGGCCTCGCCTGGTGGTGATGCGTGCCAAGGGGTGTCGCGACACGGCCCACCAACAGGCCCTCGCCGCGGCGGTGATGCCCCTGGTGCGGGCCCACGCCTCACTGCTGCTGCTCGGGGCCGAGGGTGATGCGGTGGCCGCCGCCGGGGCCGACGGGCGCTACCTGGGTAGTCAGGAGGTGACCTCGACAGGCACCCTCTCGACCCCGCCGGGAACTCTCCTTGCCATATCATGTCATAGCGCTGAGGAGTTGGGACGGGCGGCGGCCCTCGGGGCCGACCTACTGTTTCTCTCACCGGTGCAGGCCACGGCGACCCATGCCGACAGCCTGCCCCTCGGCTGGGAGGGTCTACGCGCCCTCGCGGCCTTGGTCGAGCTTCCGGTCTACGCCCTCGGGGGGATCAAAGAGGGCGATCTGGCCACGGCCCACGCGGCCGGGGCCGCAGGTATCGCCCTCTCCAAGCCCTGGTAGTCGGCACCGCACGAGCCCATCCTCCTAATGTACGGGCACACCCCCGGGTGAGCTGAAAACAAGAGATCACGCCCTCGGCGTGGCGCAAAGGAGATCGGATGGGGCGCGCCTCACACACCACCATCAAGCCGACCGAGTGGGGGTCGCTATGCTGTTAGCGATCCTGCTCACCCTCGTCGTCGGGCCCCCTCTCGTCGCCTGGTTGGCCCGTTTCGGGCGGCTCAACGCCGCCTGGGGGGCCGGGGCCGTTACCCTCGCCGCGGCCTATGCCCTGTGGCCTGCGCTACAGGGGGCGATGGCGGGCGAAACGCAACTCCAGCGTATCGCCTGGCTCTCCGCGCAGGGGCTCGACCTGCACTTTCGCCTCGACGGTCTGGGGCTGCTCTTCGTACTGCTGATCCTCGGCATCGGTCTGCTGGTGATCCTCTATGCCCGCTACTACCTCACCAGCAGGGACAGCATGGGGCGCTTCTACGCCTATCTGCTGCTCTTCATGGGGGCGATGCTCGGCGTGGTACTCTCGGAGAATCTGATCCAACTGCTCATCTTCTGGGAGCTGACCAGCCTCGCCTCGTTCCTGCTCATCAGCTATTGGCAGGGGCGAAGCGACGCACGTAACGGCGCACGCATGGCCCTGGCCATCACCGGGGCGGGCGGCCTGGCCCTGCTCGGTGGCTTTCTGCTGCTCGGAGAGATGGCCGGGAGCTACGAACTGAGTGTTGTGCTCGCCTCGGGCGAATCGATCCGTGCCCACCCCCTCTATACACCCATGCTGGTGCTCATCCTCCTCGGGGTGTTCACCAAATCGGCGCAGTTCCCGTTTCACTTCTGGCTGCCCAACGCCATGGCCGCGCCGACGCCGGTCTCGGCGTATCTGCACTCGGCGACCATGGTCAAGGCCGGTGTGTTTCTCCTCGCGCGCCTCTTCCCCGCGCTCTCTGGGACCCCGGAGTGGTCCTGGCTGGTGGGTGGGGCGGGGCTGGTGACCCTGTTGGTGGGGGCCGTGGTGGCGCTCTTTCAGCACGACCTCAAAGGGCTCCTGGCCTACTCGACCATCAGTCACCTGGGGCTGATTACCCTGTTGTTCGGTATTGGTACCCCCTTGGCCGCCGTAGCCGGGGTGTTTCACATCATCAACCACGCCACCTTCAAGGCCTCGCTGTTCATGGCCGCCGGGATCATCGACCACGAGTGCGGTAGTCGCGACATGCGCTATATCAACGGCCTATGGAAGTACATGCCGCACACGGCGATCCTGGCGATCATCGCCTCGGCGGCGATGGCCGGGGTACCGCTGCTCAATGGCTTTCTCTCCAAAGAGATGTTCTTCGCCGAGGCGGTGGGCGCCGCCACCCAGTTGCGCCTCGGCTGGCTGCTGCCGGCGGCGGTCACCCTCGCCGGGATCTTCGCCGTGGCCTACTCACTGCGTTTCATCCACGACGTCTTCTGGAACGGTGAGCCCATCGGCCTCGACCGCACGCCACACGAGCCGCCGCGCTGGATGAAGGTACCGGTCGAGCTGCTGGTGATCCTCTGCCTTGCGGTCGGCATCTTCCCCTCCTATGTGGTGGAGCCGCTGCTGCGGGTCGCCGCTAGCGGTGTGCTGCAGGGGCCCATGCCGAGCTTCTCCCTGGCCCTGTGGCACGGCCTCAGCCCGGCGATGTGGATGAGTGTCATCGCCCTAGTCGGGGGTATCTCCCTCTATATCGCCCGTGCACCGCTGTTCGAGATCTACGCGCGACTGGCCGAACGGCCCGGCATGTATCGCCGTGCCCACCATCTTTTGGAGCGCCTCTACCTCTGGGCGGGGGCGGTCACCCGCCTCTCGACCCCAGAGCGTCTGCCGCACATGGCCCTCTGGGTGCTGCTCTTCGCCATGACCCTGGCACTGACCGGGGCCCTGCAGGCGGGTGCCGAACTGCAGGGGGGGCGCACCCTGCTGCCCATGGACCTGCTCGGTGTGGTCACCACCCTGGTGCTGGCGCTGGCCGCCATCGCCACCGTGTTGCTCTATCGCCAGCGCCTGGTGGCGCTGACCCTGCTCGGGGCCGTAGGCCTGGTGGTATCGCTCATCTTCGTGCGCTTCTCGGCCCCTGACCTGGCCCTGACACAGCTCAGCGTCGAGGTGGTGAGCATCGTGTTGCTGCTCTTGGCGCTCTACTTCCTGCCCCAGCAAGAGAGTCGTGCCACGTCGCCCTGGGTGGTGCGTGACCTGCTGATCGCCCTGCTCGCGGGCATCGGTATGGCACTGCTGACCTTCGCGGTATTGAGTCGCGAGGGCCAGAGCATCAGTGGCTTCTTCCTGGAGCAGGCGCTACCGGGGGGCGGCGGTGCGAACGTGGTCAACGTCATCCTGGTCGACTTCCGGGGCTTCGATACCCTAGGTGAGATCACGGTGCTGGCCCTCGCCGCCCTGGGTATCTACGGCATGCTCGACGGCATCAAGCTGCAGGGCCCGGAGGCGGACAGCGACGGGCGGCGCTGGGACCCGGACCTCTATCCCCCCGTGGTGGCGACCCTCTCACGCCTGCTGTTGCCGCTGGCGTTGCTGGTGTCGATGTTCATCCTCATGCGCGGCCATCAACTGCCGGGGGGCGGCTTCATCGCAGGCCTGATCACCGCCGTGGCGCTGGTGATGCAGTATCTGGCCAACGGTGTGGCCTGGACGCAGGCGCGCCTGCCGCGCAACCACCACTGGCTCATCACCCTCGGCCTGAGTCTGGCCACCGCCACCGGTCTGGGTAGTCTGCTCTTTGCCCACCCCTTCCTCACCTCCACCTTCCAGCATCTGCACTGGCCGCTGGTGGGCGATTTCGAACTCGCCTCGGCAATGCTTTTCGACCTGGGGGTCTATCTGGTGGTGGTTGGGGCGACCCTGCTCATCCTGGTCAACATCGGACTGATGCACCGCGAGAGCCATACCCCGCTGACCGATGCAGAGGAGGAGGTGTAATGGAGCTGCTCTACGCCTTCAGTGTCGGCCTGCTCACCGCCTGTGGGGTCTACCTGACCCTGCGTGGGCGCACCTTTCCGGTGGTGCTCGGCCTCACGCTCATCTCTTATGCCGTCAACCTCTTCCTCTTCGCTATGGGCGGGCTACTGCCCGGGCGGGCACCGATCCTCTCGGAGGTGGGCACGGAGTACGCCGACCCGCTGCCGCAGGCGCTGGTGCTCACTGCCATCGTCATCGGCTTCGCCATGACCGCCTTCGTCACCATGCTCGCCCTCAAGGCGCGCGCGGAGGATGGGCACGATGGGGTCGACAAGGAGGCGCCGCGATGAGTCACCTGCTGATCACCCCGCTGCTGGTGCCGCTGCTGGCGGCCATCGGCATCTTCTGGATGCGCAGCCAGCCCCAGGGGGCGCGACGCCACATCGCGCGCGCCCTCAGTACCCTCTCGGTGCTCTATCTCAACCTGGTAGCACTGCTCCTAATCAGCGCCGTGAGCGGTGGGCAGACCCTCAGTTATGCCCTCGGCGACTGGCCCGCCCCGTTTGGTATCGTCTTGGTGGCGGACCGTCTCAGTGCGTCGCTGGTGTGGTTGACGGCGCTGCTCTCGCTGGCCGCCATCGCCGTCGCCTTGCGTGGTTACGATGCGCGCGGACGGCACTTTCATGCCCTGTTCCAACTGCAGTTGTTCGGTCTCAACGGCGCCTTTCTGACCGGTGACCTGTTCAACCTCTTCGTCTTCTTCGAGGTGCTGCTGCTCGCCTCCTACGGCCTGCTGCTGCACGGGGGAGGGGCGGCGCGCACGCGCGCTGGACTGCACTTCGTGGTGCTCAACCTGCTCGGGTCGAGCCTCTTCCTCATCGCGGCGGGGCTCTTCTACGGTCTCCTCGGCACCCTCAACATGGCCGATATGGCGCGCCTGGTGGGGACGGTAGGTGCGGCTGAGCGGGGCTGGGTGGCGGCGGCGGGGCTGCTGCTGCTGACGGTGTTCGCCCTCAAGGGGGCGCTGCTGCCGCTCCACCCCTGGCTGCCCAACGCCTATGCCAGCGCCTCGTTGCCGGTGGCGGTGTTGTTCGCGGTGATGACCAAGGTGGGGGCCTACGCCATCCTGCGCGTCGAGACGCTCATCTTTGGTCCGCTGGCCGGCCCGCTGGCCGGGCTCTATCAGCCCTGGCTGCTGCCCCTGGCCCTGCTCACCCTGGTGGCCGGGATCCTCGGTGCCCTCTCCTCCACCCGGCTCGCGCTACAGGTGGCCTATCTGGTGGTCGGCTCCGCCGGGACGCTACTCACCGCCTTCGCCCTCGACTCGGCGACCGGCCTCAGTGCCGGCCTCTACTACCTGCCGCACGCCACCTTCGCGGCGGCAATCCTCTTCCTGCTGGTCGAGTCGGTGGCGCTACGGCGCGGGGCGTTGGGTGACCGGCTCGCCCCAGGGGTACGGGTGGCCGATGGGCCGATCCTCGGCGCGCTATTCTTTGTCGCCGCGGTGTTGATGGCCGGCCTGCCCCCCCTGTCGGGCTTCATCGGCAAGTGGCTGCTGCTGCGCGCGGCACTCGACCATGCGCAGGCGGCCTGGGTGCTCGCGGTGGTGCTATCGACCAGCCTGCTCGCCATGGTGGCATTGGCGCGCAGCGGCAGTCTGGTCTTCTATCGGGGTGAGGGGGGGGATGCCCTACCCAAGTCGTTGCCCGCCTTGGGCGGTGAGCTGCTCGCGCTGCTCTGGCTGCTGGGGCTCGCCCTGTTGCTGCTGGTCGCGGCCCCCGCCTTTCTCGACTTTACCGACGCCACGGCGCTACAACTGCTCGACCCACAGCACTACATCGATGCCGTACTCACGCCACACGTGGAGGTGCCTTGATGCGCCGACTCTTCCCTCACCCTTGGCTCAGCTTGGTCCTGTTGCTCATCTGGCTGTTGCTACAAAACAGCGTCAGCTTCGCGCAGTTGCTCGTGGGTGGGCTCTTCGCCTGGCTCATCCCGCTTTTCACGCGGCCCTTCTGGCCCGAGACGGTGGTGGTGGCGCGCCCCCTGCTGATGCTGCGCTTTCTGCTCCTGGTGCTCTACGACATCGTCACCGCCAACATCACGGTGGCGCGGCAGATCCTGGTGCGTCCGCGCCAGTTGCACCCGGCCTTCGTGGTGGTGCCGCTCTCGCTGCAGAGCGAGTTGGCCATCTCTATCCTCACCAACGTCATCAGTCTGACCCCGGGGACGGTCGCGGCCCGCCTGTCGCAGGACCACACGGAACTCTGGGTGCACGCCCTCCATGTGGAGGATACCGAAGCGCTGGTGGCGGAGATCAAACAGCGCTACGAGGCGCCCCTCAAGGAGGTATTGGAGCCATGTTGAGCGTCGCCCTCACCCTCGCCCTGGCCATGGTCGCGCTGGCCCTCGCCCTCAGCCTCTGGCGTCTGATGCGCGGGCCGAGTACCCCCGACCGCATCCTGGCGTTGGATACCCTTTACATCAACACCATCGCCCTGCTTGTGCTGTTCGGCATCCGCCAGCAGAGTCAGATCTACTTCGAGGCGGCGCTGCTCATCGCCCTGATGGGCTTCATCGGTACCCTGGCCCTGTGTAAGTACCTGCTACGTGGAGACATCATCGAATGAACCCGCTCATCGAGGCGCTGCTCGCCCTGTTGGTGCTGCTCGGCGCTGCCTTTACCCTCGTCGGCTCGGTGGGGCTGGTGCGCCTGCCCGACTTCCTCTCGCGCCTGCATGCGCCCACCAAGTCGACCACCCTGGGGGTGGGGAGCCTGCTCATCGCCTCCGGGGTCTACTTCAGCCAGGGCGACACCCTGAGCCTGCATGAACTGCTGGTGACACTCTTTCTCTTCATCACCGCGCCGGTGAGTGCCCATCTGCTCGCACGTGCGGCACTCCACCTCGGGCTACCTACCCGTGCGGCGCCCCCCGCGGTGGGCGAACCACGTGATGGAGTCCGCAGCTAGGCCGCGTTGGAGAAGGTGAAGAGTTCGAACTCGGGGGAGGTCGGTGCCTGCCCCATGTTCTCCTGCTGCTCGATGAACTCCTTGAAGCCCTGGCCGGCCATCAGCGCCAGACTCTCGGCGCGCAGGCGTGCCCGCGCCACGCGTAGCCAGGGATAGGCGAGCCCCAGGGTGGTGAGCATCAGGAGCAGGTACTTGAGGCGGTGTACGAACAGCTGCAACGGACGCTGACGACTGATGAAGGACTGCTTCTCCACGCTTAACCCCGCATAGCGTAGGTTGGCCCCGGCGGCCCCCAGGTAGGTGACGAGCAGCAGTGCGCCGAGCACCAGCCCTGGTGGTAGTAGCAGTCGCAGTTGCGGCGAGAGTGGGGCGGGTAGCTGCAGGTAGAGGTAGCCGAGGGCACCGGCCAGGGTCAGCACCAGGAGGACCGGTGGCAGGTAGAGCCGGTAGTAGTGGCGCAGCGTGGCATTGAAGCTGAAGCGCACCTTGCCGAAGCGGCTCTGGCCGATGAGAAAGGCGTTCTGGCGGTAGATGGCCACGGGCAGCAACAGGCCGAGGGAGAGTAGCGCCAGCACGGGCCAGAGCAGGAAGGGGCCGAGGGCGTCACGGTAGCCCCCGTCGAAGTGGAACTGCACGTAGCGGTAGGTGCTGTTCTTGGCCCGACTGCGCATACTGTAAACCACCAGCCAGGGGATGATGGGTAGCATGGCCACGGCCAGCAGCGGTGCCACCATGGGGTGGCAGAGGTAGATATTCAGCCAGAGCAGTGCGGCCAGGGTGGGGGTAGACCACTCACGCATCAGCTCCCAGGGATCGGCGTGGTAGGTGAATTTGTGGCCGTCGAGCCAGGTATTGGCGTAGAAGTAGTGGTCGCTGCGCACCTTGGCCCAAGGGCTGAAGAGCCCGAGCGTGACCAGGGTCAGCAGCAGGTTTACGAACCAAATGCGAAAGTACTCGCTGCCACTACCGGTGAAGGTAAACAGATGTGGGTAGAGGCGCGCCTTGGCCTGCTGCTTGGCCGCGCGATGTGGGTGTAACGGGATCGCTGTCGCGCGCTTGGGTGATGGCTTGCTCGCCTTGGTGCCGCGGGCAGGCTGCGCCTCATTGGCGAGGGTACGGTGGTAGATCTCTACCTTCAGCCCCACCTCGGCGAACACCATCTGCATATATTCGGCGGCGGGCAGGGTGAGGTTGCGTTTGAGGGTGCCGTGACCCCGGTCGATGAGCGCCTTGACCTTCTGCTGTGGTAGCTTGAAGAATGTGACCAGATTGTATTCCACCTCGAGCGGATCACGCCCCAGGGTCAGTTCTCCCTCATAGACGAGGCTATAGCTGACATTGGCCATACTGCTTGCGCCACTTCCCTATACCGCTGATTCACGGTGCGTTCTTGCATTTTGGGTCGAATGGACACATTTCAGCACGATTGCTTACGACCGAGTTCGCTAGATTGTGAGAATTCGTTGCGCAATTGTAATCATTTGCGCATGATCCCATGCTCAGCGCCCCATCTAGAGTGCTGCGCCCCTTGCTACCCCACCTGATTGGTCCACGATGTCTCACGCCATCGATATCACACAGCTGACGAAGACCTACGCCGGCGGGCATCGCGCGCTCTGCGGGATCGACCTGCACGTGGAGGAGGGCGACTTTTTCGCCCTGCTCGGACCCAACGGCGCGGGCAAATCCACCACCATCGGCATCATCGCCTCACTGGTCAATATGGACGCCGGTCGAGTGAGCATCTTCGGCCACGACTTGGTGCGCGAGCCGATGGCCGCCCGACGCCAGATCGGCCTGGTGCCGCAAGAGTTCAACTTCAACATGTTCGAACCGGTGGAGGAGATCGTCATCAACCAAGCCGGTTACTACGGCCTGGAGGGCAGCGCGGTGCGCGCGCGCTGTGAGGTGCTGCTGCGCGAGCTGGGGTTGTGGGAGAAGCGGCGCGAGATGGCACGCAACCTCTCCGGCGGCATGAAGCGTCGGCTGATGATCGCCCGCGCACTGATCCACGCGCCGCGCCTGCTGATCCTCGACGAGCCCACCGCCGGGGTCGATATCGAGCTGCGTCGCTCCATGTGGCAGTTTCTGCGCGAGGTGAACCGCCAGGGCACCACCATCGTCCTCACCACCCACTACCTGGAGGAGGCGGAGCTGCTCTGTCGCAACATCGCCATCATCGACCAGGGGCGTATCGCCGCCCACACCAGCATGAAGGCGCTGCTCAATCGCCTCAACTGCGAGACCCTGGTGCTCGATCTGATGGCCCCGATCGACGCACCGCCGCACCTCGTCGGCGTCGACTGTGGCGTGGTCCAGGTCGATGCACACACACTGGAGGTGACCGTGAGCCGCGGCCAAGGGCTGAGCGGGTTGTTCGCCGCACTTGCCGCAGCGGGGGTCGAGGTGCTGAGCATGCGCAACAAGAGTAATCGCCTGGAGGAGCTGTTCCTCTCACTGGTCGCGCAGGGGCGGCAGGCGCAACGCGGTGTAGGGGAGGGGGAGTGATGGTGTCTCGGGCCTATTGGGTCGCCTTCAAGACGCTACTGCGTAAGGAGATCCGTCGCTTTTCGCGAATCTGGGTGCAAACCATTCTGCCACCCGTGATCACCACTGCGCTCTATTTCATCATCTTTGGCAACCTCATCGGACGGCAGTTGCCCGCCATCGAGGGTTACCGGTATATCGACTACATCGTGCCGGGGCTGATCCTGATGAGCATCATCAGTAACGCCTACGCCAATGTGGTCTCCTCCTTCTACGGCTCAAAATTTCAGCACTACGTGGAGGAGCAGCTCATCGCGCCGATCCCGAGTTGGGTGATCCTGATCGGCTACCTCTCCGGCGGTGTGGCGCGCGGCCTGAGTGTGGGGGCGGCGGTGACCCTGGTCTCCCAGGTCTTTACCTCGCTACCGCTGCACAACCTCTGGGTGGTCTTCTCCATGGCGCTGCTCACCTCGATACTCTTCTCGCTCGGTGGCTTCATCAACGCCGTCTACGCGCAGAGTTTCGACGACATCACCATCATTCCCACCTTCGTCCTCACCCCGCTCACCTACCTCGGTGGCATCTTCTACTCCATCGATATGCTCCCGGAGAGCTGGCGCTGCATCTCACTGGGCAACCCGATCCTCTATCTGATCAATGCCTTCCGTTACGGTTTTCTTGGGGTGAGCGATATTGGCCTACTACAGGCCTATGCCATCGTCCTGCTGTTCATCTCCGTGCTCTTTGCCTACAGCCTCTACCTGCTCAAGGTGGGGCGCGGACTCAAGAGTTAACCCCTCAAGGAGCCCCACATGCGCGATATCCTGGTCGAGTCGCACCCCTCCGATGCGCAGCTCGACGCCCTCGGCGTGCGCCACTGGGCCATCTGGGAGTGTGAGGTGAGTGAATTTCCCTGGCACTACGACCAAGAAGAGGTCTGCTTCTTGCTAAAAGGTAAGGTAATCGTCACCCCAGTGGGGGGCGAGCCCGTGAGCTTCGGCGCGGGTGACATGGTCACCTTCGCGGCGAATCTGAGTTGCCGTTGGCAGGTGATCGAGGCGGTCCGCAAACACTATCAATTCCGCTAGTTGTGGGTCGTTCGATATTGGGTTGTAGGGCTAAGCAGATCTACGGATTCCCATTCCGTCATCCGCTTTGTAAGATATTTGTGATTTCAGTCACGGGAGAGAGGGCATCTCTCGCTGACCGATTCCAACCAGCAGGCCGTAGAGATGACCGAAACCAAGCGTGTCAAAGACGACATTGTCGAACTGATCAAGATCCTCTCCTTCCTCAAGGAGGTCGATCTATTCAGTGAGGTACCGGCCAACTACCTGACCAGTCTGGCCGAGCGCACCGAGGAGGTACTCATCGAAGAGGGTGAAGTACTGTTCAACCAGGGGGAGTTTGGTGACACCTGCTACCTGGTGATGGAGGGTGCCATCAGTATCCGCATCGCCGACTTCGAGGTGAAGCTGCTCGGCGTGGGGGAGGTGTTCGGCGAGATCGCCCTGCTCGATGGCGAGCCGCGCTCCGCCTCTGCCGTGGCCAGAGGTCACACCCGCTTGGTGAGTATCTCGGCAGAGAGTTTCCACTCGCTCATCATGACCTATCCGAGCGTCGCCATCGCGCTGATGCGCACCCTCACCCGGCGCATGCGTACCATGCTCGCCGAGCGCGACCGCTTCTACACGCGCAACCCCGAGACCGAGGCGGCCGAGTAGCTCGCACGACCTGTTCGATCGAACTCGCACCCACGCCTACCCGTCCGTTTCTGGGCCTGTCGGGGTCACGCGCGACCCCGACAAACGCCCATGTTCAGCCGACTAGACCGAGCCCGTCGGGTGAAAGGGGGGCGACGCCCATGGCCGGGCCACGCGCGACCACCTCATGCCCCCAATCCGCCAGCGTCTCGCAGGCGACCTCGATCGCCCGCTCGACCTGCGCCTCGACGGTGGGCGTCAACCCCCCGCCGTAATCCTCCAGCTCCTCGGGTTGCACGCCGATGAGCAGGATCTCCTGCGGGTAGCTCCCCAGCAGCTCGGCCGTGGCCAGGGTCTCCTGGAAGCCGGTCTGGTGCAGGCTCATCTTCTTCGCCCCCATGAAACACGGTACCTCACGGTCACGCACCAGCTTCATGCTGCCCGGCGCGAGGCCGTAGTCGATGGCGTCGAAGATGATCAGGCGCCTGGCCTGCATGATGTACTGCACCAGGTAGATCCCCTGGGTGCCCCCGTCCATCAGGCGCACCTCCGGCGGCACGTGGTAGAGCTGATTGAAGCGCTCTACCGTGCGCACGCCAAAGCCCTCGTCGGCCCACAGCAGGTTGCCGATGCCGAGTACCAGGGTCTCGCTCATGGCCGGTCGTCCTTGAACAGACGGTGGCCGCTGATCATGGTGCTGACGATGGACTGACGGGACATGATGTCCTCGCGGATCGCCACATAGACATGTGCCATGACGAAGGTGAGCAGGTACCACATCCCCAGGTGGTGCCAGGTGTGCAGGGTCTGGCTGTTGGGAAAGATGTCGCGTACCCAGCCGAAGGCCACCGCCGACCAGGTACCTGCACCGGCCCCCTCGCTGTAGAGGGCGAAACCGGTGCAGATCATGAACACCATCCCCACCAGGAAGATGAAGAACATGGCGAACTGCGCCAGCGGATTGTGGCCGACGTACTTGTGTGGCTCCTTGGTCAGGAAGAGGTACCACTTCAGCTCGGTGAGCAGCTCTTTCCACCAGAGGATCGAGTACATCTTGGGCACGAACAGCTCGCGGGCGTGCTCGTTACCGGCGAAGGCCCAGTAGATGCGCCCGATAAAGCCGAACAGCAGCACGTATCCGGCACCGAAGTGCAGGAAGCGGATGATGCCCATGCGGTAGTGTTCGCTGGCCTCACCGATCATCGCCTCGGGGGGGGACCCGATGAGGTAGCCGGTAACGGCGAGGACGGTGATGGCCAGGGCGTTGATCCAGTGCCAGAGGCGCAGGGGCGCCTCGTACACATAGATGCTCAGCACCTTCTCTTCGTGTTCATTACTCATCGCTCTACTCCTATGGCCTGGCCATTAGCGGATGCGGATCTGAGTCAGCTCACCGCCGTCAGGGGCCATCACGTGGGTGGAGCAGGCCAGGCAGGGGTCGAAGCTGTGCAGGGTGCGCAGGATCTCCAGCGGCTGTTCCGGATCGGCCATCGGGGTGTTGAGCAGGGCCGCCTCGTAGGCGCCGATGTTGCCAGCGGCGTCACGCGGGGAGGCGTTCCAGGTGGTGGGGACCACGGCCTGATAGTTGTCGATCTTGCCGTCCTTGACCACGATCCAGTGGCCCAGGGCACCACGCGGGGCCTCGGTGAAGCCGACACCACGGCACTCCTTCGGCCAGGTCTCGGGCTCCCACTTGGCGGGGTTGGCGGTGGCGCTGTCGCCCGCCTTGAGGTTGGCGATGAGCTCGTCGTAGCACCAACGCATCTTGTGCGCGGCCCAGGAGGCCTCCAGACCACGGGCGGCGGTACGACCGAGGGTGGTGAAGAGCGCCTCCAACGGCAGACCGAGGTCGCGTAGCAGCTTGTCGGTGGGCTCCTTGAACTCCGGGTTGCCCTGGGCATAGCCGATGACGTAGCGCGCCAGCGGACCGACCTCCATGGCGTGACCGCGCCAGCGCGGGGCCTTGATGTAGGAGTACTTGCCCTCTTCGTCGAGTGCCTCGATGCGCTTCTTGTCGCCCACGGTCTTGGGGCCCAGCTCGAAGTGGGGCTCGGTGACACCGGCCCAGGGGTGTAGGCCGTCCTCGCCGTTCGGGTACTTGTACCAGCTGTGGGTGACGTGCTCTTTGATCTGCTCCATGTCGGTGAGGTCCACCTCGTGGATGGTGGAGAGGTCGCCACCGACGATGGCACCGCGCGGCAGCAGCAGGCTGGAGGCGGAGTAGTCGTTGGCCACGCCGGGGACGTCGCCGTAAGAGAGCAGGTTCTGACTGGAGATGCCGCCGCCGTAGGTCCAATCCTTGTAGAAGGAGGCGATGGCCTGCAGGTCGGGGACGTAGACCTGGTCGATGAACTCGATGGTGCGGTCGATGATGGAGCCGACCAGTGCCAGACGTTCGATGTTCACCGCGCCGTTGGCGCCGTCGCCGTCCAGGTTGATGGCACACGCCATGCCGCCCACCAGCCAGTTGGGGTGGGGGTTCTTACCGCCGAAGACGGCGTGGATCTTGACGATCTCCTTCTGGAAATCGAGCGCCTCCAGGTAGTGCGCCACGGCCATCAGATTGGCCTCGGGCGGCAGCTTGTAGGCGGGGGAGCCCCAGTAGCCGTTCTTGAACGGACCGAGCTGCCCGGACTCGACGAACTTCTTCACCCGCGCCTGCAGGTCGGCGAAGTAGCCGGGGGAGGACTTAGGCCACTTGGAGATGGACTGCGCCAGCTCGGAGGTCTTGCGCGGGTCGGCAGAGAGGGCGCTGACCACATCGACCCAGTCGAGGGCGTGCAGGTGGTAGAAGTGCACCAGGTGGTCGTGGGCGTAGAGCGTCAACTGCATCAGGTTGCGGATGATGTTGGCGTTCTTGGGGATGGTGATGCCGAGGGCGTTCTCCACGGCGCGCACGGAGGTGAGGGCGTGGGTGCCGGTGCAGACGCCGCAGATGCGCTGGGTGAAGGCCCAGGCGTCGCGCGGGTCGCGGCCCTTCAAGATCACCTCCAGGCCGCGCCACATGGTGCCGGAGGAGACGGCGTTGCGGATCACCCCGTTCTCGTCCACGTTCACCTCGCAGCGCAGGTGGCCCTCGATACGGGTGACCGGGTCGACCACCAGGCGGCGACCGCTATTGTCCAGGGTAAAACCGTTTGGAGTAGTACTCATCGTTCAACGAACCTCTTCTAGATGGGGTTGTGCGCCAGGCTCGGCGGCGGCGCTCAGGTGTTCTCTGCGTCTTTCTTGGTCAGCTGCTTACCGGCGCTGGCGACGGCGTGCACCCCGATGGCGGCGGCGGTACCTGCGGCGACGCCCATGCCGATGGTGTCGGCGTTGGACTCGATGCCGAAGCCCTCGACGTGGGTCAGACGCTCATAGAAGGGCCCGTTGTCCCAGAAATTCTCCTCCGAACAGCCGATACAGCCATGACCGGACTTGATCGGGAAGGAGGTACCCTCGTTGAAGCCGATGCTGGAGCAGGCGTTGTAGGTGGTCGGCCCCTTGCAGCCCATCTTGTAGAGACACCACCCCTTGCGTGCCCCTTCGTCGTCCCACTTCTCGACGAACTGGCCGGCGTCGAAGTGCGGACGGCGGTAGCACTTGTCGTGGATGCGCTGGCTGTAGAACATCTTCGGACGGCCCTGGCGGTCGAGCTCGGGCAGCTTGCCGAAGGTGAGGATGTAGGTGAGGACGCCGGTCATCACCTCGGAGATAGGCGGGCAGCCGGGGACGTTGATGATCGGCTTGTCGGTGATCACCTTCTTGATCGGCGTGGCCTGGGTCGGATTGGGCGCGGCGGCCTGCACGCAGCCGTTGCTGGCACAGGAGCCCCAGGCGACCACGGCGAGGGCGTCTTTGGATACTTCGATCAACTGGTCGAGGAAGGAGCGACCACCGACGATGCAGAACATGCCATCGTTGTTGAGCGGCGGGTTGCCTTCCACGGCGACGATGTAGTTGCCTTTGTACTCCTCGCGGATCTCATCGAGGATCGCCTCGGCCTGGTGACCGGCGGCGGCCATCAGGGTGTCGTCGTAGTCGAGGGAGATCATGGAGAGCACCACGTCGGAGGCGAGCGGGTGCGCGGAACGGATAAAGGACTCGGAGCAACAGGTGCACTCCAGGCCGTGGATCCAGAGGATCGGGATTCGTGGTTTGTTCTCCATGGCGTGGACCACCTGCGGCACCATGCTGGAGGCGAGCCCCATGCTGGCGGCAGTGGTGGTGCAGAACTTCATGAAGTCACGGCGGGAGATACCGCGCGCCTCCATGACATCGTAGAAGGTGGTGACTTTCTTTTTCATCTTCACTCGCTACCCCGGGTGGATTGAGAGGACACATATATCCCATAGGGAATATAGAGCGAGTGCAAGGAGTAGGCCAGCGGCAAGTCCTGAAAAATGGCGGAAATTATTGTCTTTATTACGTTTTCCTAATGTATGTTGTCGCACAATGGGACACATTTATGTCTCACTCGCTACAACCATACAAAAGATACGGGAAATGAATTGGGTAGATAAGGCAGGCTATAACTTACTAGTACAGTCGGATGTTATCTCGCTTCAGGGTATATATACCCTGTTAAAGTCACGCCGAGCATCGTGCCACCCCTATATGGCACGCCCCTATATACCTTAATATATTCGTCGGAAATGGGGTGGAATAGATATCGATAAACACCCTATAGACTCTAACGTGGTGTGTGTTATCAGCCCACTTTCAATAGAGCTTATGGCGAAAGAGCCACCCGGCGAGTCCGAGATTGACGGTAGCGAAGAGCATCAACGGCCAGAGGTGGGGCCAGAGGGCGGTGAGCGGGGTCGCCTCCAGGAACACACCACGCAGGCAGATGAGGTAGTAGCGCATCGGATTGATGTAAGTGAGCCACTGCACCCAGTCGGGCATGTTGGCGATGGGGGTGGCGAAGCCCGAGAGGATCACCGCCGGTACCATGAACAGAAAGGCACCGAGGAGCGCCTGCTGTAGGGTACTCACCAACGAGGAGATCATCAGACCCACCCCGACCGCGGCGAGGAGAAAGACGCCGATGGTGGCATAGAGCGCCCCCAGCGAGCCGAGCAGGGGGATCTCGAACCAGAGCACCGCGAGGGTCACCACCAGGCTACCTTCGATGAGTCCGATGAGCAGGCCGGGCAGCGCCTTGCCGAGGAGGATCTGTAGCGGCTGCATCGGCGTTACCAACAGCTGGTCGAAGGTGCCCTGCTCGCGCTCGCGCGCCACCGAGAGGGCGGTGGTGACCATGGTCACCACCAGGGTGAGGATCCCCACCACCCCCGGGATGAAGAACCAGCGACTCTCCAGGTTGGGGTTGTACCAACTGCGCGGCTCCAGCTGGGCCAGAGGGACGCTACTCGCGCGTGCGCCCCAGGCGCTGTTGAAGCGCTCGATCACCTGGGTGGCGTAGCTACGCACGATCTGTGCGGTGTTGGAGTTGCGTCCATCGATGAGGAGTTGCACCGGGGCCGTCTCGCCCGCCTGCAGGCGTCGCTCGAACTGTGGGTCGATCTGCACCACCATCAGCACCTCCTGCTGGTCGATGAGGCGGGCGACCTCGGCCACATCGCGTAGCCGATAGCGCTCATCGAAGTGGGGCGAACCGGCCATCTCGGCGAGCAGGGCCCGGGCGCCTGCGCCGCCGTCACGGTCGAGCACCGCATAGGGGAGTCGGTCGAGGTCGAAGGAGGCGGCGTAGCCGAAGATCAGCAGCTGCAGGATCGGTGGCACGATGATCACCATGCGGCTGCGCTTATCCTTGAGCAGCGCCAGCAACTCCTTGAGCACCAGGGCGATGATGGCGTACATGGCTCACTCCAAGCGTTTGTGCAGTTGGCGCCGGGCCAACCCGAAGAAGAGCGTCGCGAGCAGCGAGAGGGCCGCGGCGTTGGGCAGGATCACCCCCCACACATCCCCGGCGAGGAACAGCGTCTGCAAGATGGTGACGAAGTAACGTGCGGCGACGATGTGCGTCACCAGTTGTACCACCCAGGGCATGGAGTCGATGTCGAAGAGGAAACCGGAGAGGAGAAAGGCGGGTAGAAAGGTCGAGACGATGGCCGCCATCCCGGCGACGAACTGATTCTTCGCCACCACCGAGATGAGCAGGCCCATCCCCAGCGCGGTCAACATGAACAGTGCCGAGAAGAGGATCAGGGCCCAGAGCGAGCCGCGCAGGGGGACCTCGAAGAGCAGGATCGAGAGCCCGGCCGAGAGCAGCATGCCGCCCATGCCGAGGGTGAAATAGGGTAGGGTCTTGCCGATGAGGATCTCGCGCAGGGTCACCGGGGTCACCATCAGCGCCTCCAGCGTGCCACGCTCCCACTCGCGCGCCATCACCAGGGCGGTGAGCAGTGCACCGACCAGGGTCATGTTGATCACCATCAGACCGGGCACCAGGTAGTTGCGACTGCGCAGCTCCGGGTTGAACCAGATGCGTGGTTGCGCCTCTACCGTAGCCCCCGCGCGACCGCGCGCTGCCTGCTGTCGCGCAAGCCACCCCTCGAAGACTCCGCGTACATAGCCCTGGAGCAGGCGCGCCGAGTTGGAGTCGACCCCATTCAGCAGCAGTTGCACGCCTGCGCCCTGGCCCGTGCTCAGCTGTTCATCGAGCGTCTGGGGCAGGATCAGCAACCCGTTCACCTGGTTGGCCTGTAGCGCCGCCTCGCCCGCCTGTCGCGAGAGGAAGGGGCGTGGGGCGAAATAGTCGGAGTGGCGAAACGCCGCGACCAGTGATTCGCTCACCGAACTGGGGCGTTCCACCACCACCCCGAGGGGGACGTGGCGGGCATCCATGGAGACGCCGAAGCCGAACAGCAAGAGCAGGAAGACCGGCAGGACGAAGGCGATGGCGATACTCGAAGGGTCGCGCCACACCTGCAAAAACTCCTTGCGTAGCAGTGCGCGCAGGCGGCGATTGATCATGCGGCATGCCCCTCGATGAGCTGGATGAAGGCCTCCTCGAAGCTCGGAACGACCCCGTCGGCCCCTGTGCAGCGCGCGCGCACCTGAGCCGGTGTGCCAAGGGCGAGCAGTTCGCCTGAGGCCATGATCGCCAGGCGGTCGCAATACTCCGCCTCCTCCATGAAGTGGGTGGTCACCAAGACCGTCACCCCGGCCTCCGCCTGGGCGTTGATACGGGCCCAGAACTCCCGCCGTGCCAGCGGGTCGACGCCGGAGGTGGGTTCGTCCAAGAAGAGGATGCGCGGCTCGTGCAGCAGGGCGGCGGCCATCGCCAGGCGCTGCTGATAGCCGAGTGGTAGCTCCACCGCATCCACCGTGGCGACCGGTTCGAGTTCGAACTCCCGCATGGCCCAGGCGATGCGCTGGCGTAGGTAGTCACCGCGCAGGCCGTAGGCACGGGCGAAGAAACCGAGATTCTGCGCCACGGAGAGGTGGCCGTAGAGGGAGAAGCGCTGGGACATGTAGCCGATCTCGCGCCGCGCGCGCGCCGCGGCTCGGCGTAGGTCATGGCCGGCCACCTGTAGCTGCCCCCCGCTCGGGGGGAGTAGGCCACAGAGCATGCGAAAGGTGGTGGTCTTACCGGCACCGTTGGCACCGAGTAGGCCGAACACCTCCCCACTGTGCACACTGAAACTGAGGTCGCGCACCGCACGAAAGGCACCGAATCGGCGCTCCAGCCCAGCGACCTTGATCACCTCGCGCGCCTCACCTGGCGCCTGGGTTGGCAGCTGGACAGGGTGTGGGTGGGGCACCGCGAGACGCTCGACGAAGGCGTCTTCGAAGCGTGGGGCGACCGCCTGCCACTGCTCCTCACCGCGTTGCGGAGGGGCACCTGGGGTCTGCGTCACCACACGGACCTGGGCGTCCTGCAGCACCGCGTCGAGTACCCCCTCGCGCGCGGCCAACTCGGCCTGTAAGCGACGGCGCCCCAGTTGCGGGTGGCCGACCTGATAGGTACGCCCCTGTAGCGGACGACTGAAGGCGTCGGGGCTGCCCTGGCCCACCACCCGCCCCTGATGCAGCAGCACCACCTCCGCGCAGCGCTGCGCCTCGTCCAGATACGCGGTGGAGAGGAGTACGCTCATCTGCTCCTGCTCCACCAACTGGTAGACGATGGCCCACAACTCGCGACGCGAGACCGGGTCGACCCCCACGGTGGGTTCGTCGAGCAGCAACAGGCGTGGCGGACGTACCAAGGTGCAGGCGAGACCGAGCTTCTGTTTCATGCCGCCGGAGAGCTGTCCGGCCAGGCGCCCGGTGAAGGGGGCGAGGCCAGTCATCTCCATCAGGCGGGCATAGCGCGCTGGGCGCGCGCGCGGGTCGACCCCCTGCAGGTCGGCGTAGAGGTCGAGGTTCTCCTGCACGCTGAGGTCGGTGTAAAGGCCGAAGCGCTGGGGCATGTAACCGATGCTCGCCTGTACTTCGAGCGGTGTGCTGACCACATCCAGCCCCATCACTTCCAGGCTGCCTGTATCGGGCAACAGCAGCCCGGCAGCGAGGCGCATGAGGGTCGTCTTCCCGGCGCCATCGGGGCCGATGAGGCCGGTGACCACCCCCGGGCGCACCTCGAAGGTCACCTCATCGAGGGCCTCGACGCGTGACTTGCCGCGGGCGAAGCCCTTGCACAATTGCGCGGCGCGTAGGACCGCCTGCATGGCTACTCCCCCCTGGGACAGCCGGGGTCGCGCACGGTGGGGGCGTCGGGGTCGAGGGTGACGGTCACCGGCATGCCGAGGCGCAGCTCATCGCTCGGGTCACAGACGAAGATGCGCACCTGGTAGACCAGATCGGCGCGGACCTCGCTCGTCTGTACCGACTTAGGGGTGAATTCGGCACTCGGCGAGATGTAGCCGACCCAGCCGTGGTAGGCCTTACCGGGGAAGGAGTCGCTGTAGAGCTGCGCCGGTTGCCCCGGGTGGATCTGTCCAAGGCGTGGCCCAGGCAGGTAGACACGCGCCCAGAGCGGTTCTGTGAGGGCCAGGGTGTAGGCGGGGCGGGTGGTAGACGCGAGGTCGCCGGGCTCCAGCAGGCGTGACTGCACCACACTCGCCGCCGGGGCGAGGAGGCGGGTCTGTTCTAGGTTGTACTCGGCCAGGTCGAGGTCGGCGCGTAGGGCGACCAAGTTGGCCTCGCTGGCGGCGATGGTCTCGCGCCGTGCCCCCGCCTCGGCCAGGTCGAGTTGAGCCTCCAGGGCGGTGACGTGCGCCTCGGCGGCCTCGGCGCTGCTGCGTGCGTCGTCCGCCTGCTGTTGGGTGGTGAGCTTGTCGCGTGCGAGGTTGCGCAGGCGTGCGGCGGTCTTCCCGGCGTTTGTGGCGGAGATGCGTGCGGCGGCCAGCTCGGCGCGTAGTTGTGCAAGCTCCTCGTGGCGTGTGCCGGCCACCAGCTCGGCGTGCTGTGCCTCGGCGGCCTTGAGTTTGGCCGCCACCTCGTCACGCAGCAGGGTGAGGCGGCGTGGGTCCAGCTCGGCGAGCAGGCTACCCGCCGCGACCCGTGCCCCCTCCTGGGCATGCATCGCCACGACGCGACCACTCGCCTCGAAGCCGAGGTTGAGGGTACGTAGGTCGATGTTGCCGTAGAGGGTGAGGGCGTTGCCGGGCGCGGCGGGGGGGCTGGGCTGGCTCTGACGCCAGCCGTAGTAGCCCGCCGCCGCCAGGGCGAGGAGCAGGATCGGCACGAGTGGGCGTGGCATAGGGGACCCTCGGCGGATGGAAACTGGGAGTTCCATTATCGGCGCCACGGGAGGGCGGGAAAAGCCCCTGAGGCGTTCCCGATCGGGCCAAGCGCCGGATTAGAGGGGGGCGCGCAGCAGGTCGACGCGGATCGGCATCTGGAAATGGGCACCATCCGCGCCACAGTAGCCCTCGAATTTGGCCTTCACCTGGGCGTAGAGCAGGGGGTCGAGACGGTGCTCGGTGTGGGTCGCCTTGATCACCCTCTGTTCGAAGGTGTTGAAGTCGGGGAAGTGCATGGGGGCGAGAAAGAACTGCTGGGTCACCAGCGCCATCACCCCCGCTTCGACGTTGCGCACCACCGCCTCGAAGGCCTGTTTGCGCACACTCGACTCGTCGTGGAACAGGCGCAGCACCTCGTTGAACTCACCGGCGAAGATGGGTTCGGAGATCCAGGCGAGGCCGCCGGGCTTGAGTACACGCACTAACTCGCGAAAGACCGTGTCGTGCAGCTCATCGGGGACGTGGTGCAGGGACTTGAACATGAAGACCAGGTCGACGCTCTGCGCCGGGAGCGGGATCGCCTCGGCCCCGGCGAGGTGGAAGTGGACGTTGGGCAGGTCGTCGATGGTGCAGTTGAGCGCGTGAGCCCGCTCATCCACCTCGGTGGCGATGAGCTGTCGCCCGGGGCCGCCGGTGGCGAGGCGGCGGGTGAGTTGGGCACTGCCACAACCGAGCTCCAACAGGGTGCGTTGGTCGAGCTGGAGCAGCGATTCGATCAGTTCGACCTCGTCGCGCACCTGGGTGATGGGGTCGATACGGATCTGCATGGGCGGTGCCTCCTAGTGGAGTGTGTGCGGCGCCTCGTCCTGGCGCAGCTGGAAGTTGTCGATACCGTGGTTGCGGAACTCTTGGTAGTAGTACTCTTCGAGCCCCTTGAGCATCTCGCTACGCTGTTCGGGGGCGAGGTTCTGGTAGGCCTCCTCGCCGAGCTGGCGCATCAGGTCACGCTCGGTGATGCGCGCCAACAGCTCCTCCCAGAAGCTGTTGTCGATGAAGCGGTCGAGCAGGTTCATGTACCCCTCGTTCTCCTCGAAATCGGCGCTTGGCACGTAGCGGGCGTGTTCGCGGTTGTACTCAAAGGTGCCACGCAGCCCGTGTTGGTCCGCCTTGGCGATGAGTTTGTGCAGCAGGTCGCGGTACTCGTCGAGGCCGGGGTCGTCGTTGTTATCGGCGAACAGGACCCACTCCGCCAGCAGCAGCATGTGCACCAGCAGGCGATATTCGCGATCGGTAAAGTCGATACTCATGGGGGTGTCCGTCACTCTTTAGCCTTCGGTGGGGGCCGTCAGCAGGTTTTCAAGAATACGTTGATAGATGGCGGAGAGGGTGTCGAGGTGTGCCACCTCGACCCACTCGTCCACCTTGTGGATGGAGGCGTTGAGTACCCCTAGCTCCAGAACCTGGGCCCCGGTCGGGGCGATGAAGCGGCCATCGGAGGTGCCGCCCCGGGTGTTGACGTCGGTCTCAAGGCCGGTCACCGCGCGGATCGCCGCCACCGTGGCGGGGAGCAGCTCACCACTGTCGGTGAGGAAGGGGTGGCCGGAGAGGCTCCACTCCAGGGTGAAGTCGAGTCCATGGCGGCGCAGCAGCGTCTCCACCTGTTCGCGTAGACCGGGGTCGGTCTGCTCGGTGGAGAAGCGGAAGTTGAACATCACCTCCAGCTCGCCGGGGATGACGTTGGTCGCACCGGTGCCGGCGTGGAGGTTGGTGAACTGGAACGAGGTGGGGGGGAAGTAGGCGTTGCCCTCATCCCACACCCGCTCCGCCAACTCCTTGAGTGCCGCGAGGGCCCGATGTACTGGGTTGTCGGCCAGGTGCGGATAGGCCACGTGGCCCTGTACACCTTGGACCTTGAGCAGCCCGGTAAGGGAGCCACGGCGACCATTCTTCACCCCGTCGCCCACCTGTTCGACACAGCTCGGTTCGCCGATGAGGCACCAGTCGATCTTCTCGCCGCGCGCCTCCAGCGCCTCCACCACCTTCACCGTGCCGTCGACGGCCACGCCCTCTTCATCGCTGGTGATGAGGAGGGCGATGGAGCCGGGGTGATGCGGGTGTTCGGCGAGGAAGCGTTCACAGGCGGTGACGAAGGCGGCGATCCCACCCTTCATATCCGCCGCACCGCGCCCGTAGAGGCGTCCCCCCTCGACCACCGCCCCGAACGGCGGATGCCGCCAGCGCCCCTCGGGACCGGTGGGCACCACATCCGTATGCCCGGCGAAGCAGAATAGTGGGCCTGTGGTACCCCGGCGTGCCCAGAGGTTATCGACGGAGCCGAAGCGCATCGGCTCCAGGTGGAACCCAAGGGCGGCCAGGCGATCGCCGAGCAGCGCCTGACACCCCTGGTCGTCGGGGGTCACAGAGGGGCGTTGGATGAGCTGACGGGTCAGTTCCAGGGTGGTCGAGGACATGCAGACTCCGGTAGGGGGCGCGACGCTGGGTGTGGGTCAGGCGAAGAGGGCGAGGTAGTCGGCCTCTCTGAAGCCGACCATCACCCCGCCCGCGTGCTCCAGCACCGGGCGTTTGATCAGGGTGGGCTGGACCAGCATCAAGGAGATGGCCTGGTCGGCGTTGAGGACACCCTTCTCCTCCTCGCTGAGTCCGCGCCAGGTGGTGGAGCGGCGGTTGAGCAGCTGGTCCCAATCGACCTCCCGGCACCAGCGGACAATGTCGTCGCGGGTCAGGCCCTCGCCGCGCAGGTCGTGGTAACGGTAGTCGACGCCGTGGGCATCGAGCCAACGGCGCGCCTTTTTCACCGTGTCGCAGCTGGTGATGCCGTACAGGGTGGTCATGGGCCTCTCCCGGTTGTGGACGGCTTAGATGTCGCGCAGCAGCTCGTTGATGCCGACCTTGGAACGGGTCTTTTCGTCTACCTTCTTGACGATGACGGCGCAGTAGAGGCTGTATTTGCCATCCTTGCTCGGCAGGTTGCCGGAGACCACCACGGAGCCCGCAGGCACACGACCGTAGTGCACCTCGCCGGTCTCACGGTCGTAGATCTTGGTGGACTGGCCGATGTAGACGCCCATGGAGATGACCGAGCCCTCTTCGACGATGACACCCTCGACCACCTCGGAACGGGCGCCGATGAAGCAGTTGTCCTCGATGATGGTGGGGGCGGCCTGGAGCGGCTCCAGCACGCCACCGATGCCGACGCCGCCGGAGAGGTGGACGTTCTTACCGATCTGTGCGCAGGAGCCGACGGTGGCCCAGGTGTCGACCATGGTGCCGGTGTCGACATAGGCGCCGATGTTCACGTAAGAGGGCATCAGCACCACGCTCGGGGCGATGAAGGAGCCGCGGCGGGCAGAGGCGGGCGGCACCACACGCACACCGGCCTCGCGGAAGTCGCGGGAGTTCATATCGGCGTACTTGGAGGGCACCTTGTCGTAGTAGTTGGTGAAGCCGCCCTTCATGAACTCGTTGTCGTTGATGCGGAAGGAGAGCAGCACCGCCTTCTTCAGCCACTCGTTGACCTGCCAGTTACCGACGCCAAGGCGCTCGGCGACGCGCGCCTCACCGGAGTCGAGCATACGGATGGCCTCTTCGACGGCCTCTTTCACGTGGGCGTCGACACTGCGCGGGGTGATCTCGGCGCGGCGCTCGAACGCCTCTTCGATGATGCTCTTGATGTCGCTCATGGGGATAACTCCGATCGGATGAGTAGTAGGAGGTAGATTCAAGAAAGAAAGCGGCGGATGCGCTGGGCCGCCTCGACACACTCGTCGAGTTCGGCCACCAGCGCCATGCGTACGCGACCCGCCCCTGGGTTGACGCCGTTCACCTCGCGCGAGAGGTAGCTGCCGGGGAGGGTGGTGATGTTCTGTTGGGCGAAGAGTTCGCGGGCGAACTCGGTGTCGCTGCCCCGGGCGTCGACCCAGAGGTAGAAACCGGCATCGGGCCAGCTGACCGGCAGCACCGGGGCGAGCAGCTCGATTACCGCTTGGAACTTACGCCGATAGAGGTCGCGGTTGGCCAGGACGTGCGCCTCGTCGCCCCAAGCCATCTGGCTCGCGGCCTGCACCGGCGGCGGCATGGCACAGCCGTGGTAGGTACGATAGAGGAGAAACTTCTCCAACACCTGCGCGTCGCCAGCGACAAAGCCCGAGCGCATCCCCGGCAGGTTGGAGCGCTTGGAGAGGGAGTGAAAGACCACGCAGCGGGCGTAGTCGTCACGTCCCAACTCGGCGCACGCCTGTAGCAGACCGGGCGGTGGGCACGCCTCGTCGAAGTAGAGCTCCGAGTAGCACTCGTCGCCGGCGATGACGAAGTCATGCTCGTCGGCCAGGGCGATGAGGCGCTTGAGGTAGGCGAGTGGTGCAACCGCTCCGGTGGGGTTGCCCGGGGTACAGAGGTAAAAGAGCTGACAGCGGCGCCACACATCGGCCGGGACCGCCTCCAGGTCGGGGAGGTGGCCGGTCTCGGCGGTGGTGGGCAAAAAGTAGGGCTCCGCCCCGGCGAGCAGGGCCGCCCCCTCGTAGATCTGATAGAAGGGGTTGGGCATCAACACCAGCGCCCCGGGTTCGCGCGCCACCACCGCCTGGGCGAAGGCGAACAGCGCCTCACGTGTGCCGTTGACCGGGATCACCTGCTGCTGGGCATCGAGAGGCCGACGCAGCGCGAAGCGCCGGGTGGTCCACTGGGCAATCGCCTCGCGCAGGGTGTCGGAGCCCTTGGTCAGCGGGTAGTTGGCCAGACCGTGGGTGTGGCTGATGAGCGCCTCGACCACGAAGTGTGGTGGGCGGTGTTTGGGCTCGCCGATGGAGAGGGCGATGTGCTCCAACCCTGTGGGCGGCGTGACCCCCTGCTTGAGCTGCGCCAGGCGCGCGAAGGGGTAGGGCTGTAGTCTGTCGAGCTCCGGGTTCATCGTATCCTGAATCGGCCTGGCGCCGGTGACCCCGGCAAAGCGCGTTAGTATAAGCTAAGCGGCCCCGTGAGTTAATCGTAGAGAAGAGGAGGGGTGGGTATGCGTATCGCGACCATCGACCATGTGAGCCTGCTGGTGGCCGACACCCGTCGTGCACTCGACTTCTATCAGGGGGTGCTCGGTATCCCCCGCGCCGAGCGTCCGGTGCTCGGCTTCGCCGGGGCCTGGCTGCAACTCGATGGTTGTCAGATCCACCTGTTGGAGTTGCCCAACCCGGATGCCGCCAGCCTGCGCCCCGAGCACGGTGGCCGCGATCGCCACCTGGCCCTGCGCGTGGATGAGCTGACACCACTCTGTGCCCGACTCGATGCGGCGGCCATCCCCTACACCTTGAGCCGCTCCGGGCGTCGGGCACTCTTCTGTCGCGACCCGGACGGCAATACCCTTGAGCTGACCGAGGTGCGCCCCGCCTAGGCGGAGAGCTGGCGGGTCAGGGTGGCGTCGATCTCCGCCAGCTTGAGCGGATCGGTGATGGGGTGATTGCGCTCGTCGCTGACGAAAAAGAGGTCCTCGACCCGCTCGCCGAAGGTGGCGATCTTCGCGGTATGCACCCGAAGACCGCACTGCACCAGCCCCTGAGCGATCTTGCTCAGCACCCCGGGGCGGTCGCTGGTGACCACCTCGACGATGGTGCGTCCACGTGCCTCTAACTGCTGAAAACCGACTCGCGTATTGACGCTGAAGTGCTTCTGCTGGCGCGGGGTGCGGCGCACCACGTCGCTCTGGGTCGGTGCCGTGCAGACTAAACGCTCGCTCAGTGTCCGCTCGATCTGATCGAGCTGAAACGGCTCTCTAATCGGCTGCTGATTAGTATCGAGTACAATGTAACAATCTAGCGTAAAGCCATCCTTGGAGGGCATCACACGGGCATCGAGCACGTCCAGGCCGAGCTGATCGAGGAGCGCGGTGGTGGTGGCGAAGTGGTGGTGGCAGACGGGGGTGAAGATGAAGATCTCCGTGCCCCCGCGCCACCCCTCCTCGCGGATCAGGATCAGAGGGTCGAGGCGGTCGCCGTGGCGTAGGATGGCGCGTGTCTGCCAGGCGATCTCCTCCGGTGAGTAGTAGAGGAAGTAGTCGTCGTTGAAGCGCCCCCAGAGCGGCGGCACCTTGGGCAGGTCGACACCACCCTCCTCACTGAGCAGGGCGAGGGCGTCGTTGCGGGTCTCGCTGAGCAGTTCGTCTTTGTCCACCGGATTGGCCAGGCCGCGGCGCAGGGCGCGGGTGGCGCTGGTGTAGAGTTCGGCGAAGAGGGCGTCTTTCCAGCCGTTCCAGATCGCCGGGCTGGTGGCGCGCACATCGGCCACGGTGAGTAGATAGAGGTAGTCGAGACGGGTGCGCTGCCCCATCTTGGCGCTGAAGTCGTTGATCACATCAGGGTCACTGATGTCCTTGCGCTGGGCCGTGGTGGAGAGCATCAGGTGGTTGCGTACCAGCCAGGCGACCAGGTTGGTGTCGTACTCGCTGAGCCCATGGTGGCGACAGAACTGGATGGCGTCCGCTGCACCCAACTCGGAGTGGTCGCCACCACGCCCCTTGGCGATGTCGTGGAACAGGGCGGCGATGTAGATCAGCTCCGGCTTGGGCAGGTGGTTGATGACGTGCGAACAGAGCGGGTATTCGTCGGAGTGGTGTGCCTGGGTGAAGCGGCGCAGGTTCTCGATCACCCGAAGGGTGTGCTCATCGACCGTATAGACGTGGAACAGGTCGTGTTGCATCTGCCCGATGATCGGCTCGAAGGCGGGCAGGTAGGCGCCGAGGATGCCGTAGCGGTTCATGCGTCGCAGCGCGTGCGCCACCCCTTTGGGCTGGCGCAGCAGCTCCATGAAGAGGCTGCGCTGGGGGAGGCCGGCGCGAAAGTCGTCGTCGATCAGGTGCAGGTTGGCGCGCAGCAGGCGGATGGTGTTGGCCCGCACCCCCTTGGCTTCAGGGTGCTGACTGAGGATCAGGAACAGCTCCAGCAGGGCGATGGGGTAGCGCTTGAAGATCCGTGGGTGGATCACCTCCACGTAACCGTGGTTGAGGCGGAAGCGGCGGTTGATCGGCACCGGCTTGCTCTGCCCCGCCTGGGTCAGGATCACCTCCTGGAAGTGCTGCAACAGGATATCGTTGAGCAGGGAGAGGCGCTTGACCGTGCGGTAGTAGTCGCGCATGAACGCCTCGACGGCGAGGCGACGACCGTCGTCACGGTAACCGAACAGCTCGGCGAGACGACGCTGGTGGTCGAACACGAGACGGTCTTCACGGCGTTTGGCGAACAGGTGCAGGCCGCAGCGGATGCGCCAAAGGAAGGTCTGTGCGTCGATCAGCTCCTGGTACTCGGCCAGGCTGAGGAACTCGTGTTCGACCAGTGCGGCGAGGGTCTCGGCTCGGTAGTGACGCTTCACTACCCAGCCGATCATCTGTAGGTCGCGCAGCCCGCCGGGCCCCTCTTTGATGTTGGGTTCGAGGTTGTAGGCGGTGTCGTGGTAGCGGCGGTGGCGCGCCTGCTGTTCGGCGAGCTTGGCGCTGAAGAAGTCGGCCCCGGGCCAGATGTGATCGGCATCGGTGGCACGCTTCATCGCCTCGAACAGCGTGCGACTACCCGCTAGCAGGCGCGACTCCATCAGGTTGGTGGCCACGGTGATGTCGGCGGTAGCCTCACTCACACAGGCCTCCAGGGTGCGCACACTGTGGCCGACCACCAGGCCGATGTCCCACAAGAAGCGCAGGAACGGCTCCAGATGCTGGACCAGTCGGTCAGGCTCGTCACGGGAGATGAGCAGCAGGTCGATGTCGGAGTGGGGGTGGAGCTCCCCACGACCGTAGCCGCCGACCGCCACCAGGCAGAGGCACTCATCGAGATCACGCATCTGGTGCGACCAGAGGTGGGTGAGCAGTTGGTCGATCACCTGGGCCTGGTCGGAGACCAGTTGCAGCACAGATTCATCTTGCATGAAGCGTTGATGCAGGGCCGCCTTGGCTGCCTTCAACGCGGTGCGATAGGCCGCGCCACGGGTAACTTCGTCGGCCGCCTCGGGGATCTGAGAGAGGTCGATGAGTGGGGCGTTCAAGCCGGACGTACCTCGCCGTCACGCAGGGTGAGCACCTCGACCCCCGCCTCGGTGACCAGTAGGGTGTGCTCCCACTGGGCGGAGAGGCTGCGATCACGCGTCACCACGGTCCAGTTGTCGCCCAGGAGCTTCACCTCCTTCTTGCCCGCGTTGACCATGGGTTCGATGGTGAAGGTCATACCGGGTTGGAGGACCTCGCCGGTTCCCGGGGTGCCGTAATGCAGGACCTGCGGCTCTTCGTGAAAGCTGCTGCCGATGCCGTGGCCACAATATTCGCGCACCACGGAGAAATTTTGCCCCTCGACGTAGCGCTGGATGGCGAAGCCGATGTCACCCAGGCGCACGCCGGGTTTGACCATATCGATGCCGATCCAGAGCGCCTCGTGGGCCACCTCGACCAGGCGACGGGCACGGATGGTCGGCTCACCGACATAGAACATCATACTGGTATCGCCGTGGTAGCCATCCTTGATGACGGTGATATCCAGATTGATGATGTCGCCCCCCTTGAGCTTTTTGTCGCAGGGGATGCCGTGGCAGACGGTGTGATTGATCGAGGTGCAGATGGACTTGGGAAAGCCGTGGTAATTGAGTGGTGCAGGGACCGCCATCTGCTCGTGCACGATGTAGTCGTGGCAGATCTGATTGAGCGTCTCGGTGGTGACCCCGGGCTGGACGTGCGGGGCGATCATCTCCAGCACCTCGGCGGCCAATCGACCGGCGACACGCATCTTTTCGATCTCGGCGGCGGATTTGTAGACGATGGACATAAGCTATTGTTTTCCAGGTGATTGGCAGGGTGTCACGTGGCCGCGATCGGCGCTGTGTTGACGCAGCGTGTCGTAAGTCTGGACAAAGGGGTGACCAGTCTAGCCTGTGTGGGTGGTTAAGGCACTATTTTCAACCAGTTAAACAGGTGGAGGGCGCGGATTACAGTGTCTGGGCGGATTGTTGCGGACGCCGCACTATGGTATAAAGCGCGGCTCCTACAGGCAAACCCGTAGGAGAGCCGCCCGCGACACCGTGTCGCGGGTTCACAACTTCTCACATGCACCGTCACCGAGCGTCCGGGTGCCCGCCTCGATAGAGGCCGGGTTGGCGACGGGGGTGCATGGCGGAACAACCCCAATTTCGGAGTATTAGAAATCATGGCAAGCGTTAGCATGCGTCAGATGCTGGAAGCCGGCGTCCACTTTGGTCACCAGGCCCGCTACTGGAACCCCAAGATGCGTACCTACATCTTCGGCGAGCGTAACAAGATTCACATCATCAATCTTGAGAAGACCCTGCCGATGTTCAACGACGCGATGAACTTCGTCGGCAAGCTCGCCGCCGGGCGCAAGAACGTGCTCTTCGTCGGCACCAAGCGTCAGGCGCGCGACATCGTCAAGAGCGAGGCCGAGCGTTGCGGTATGCCTTACGTCAACCACCGCTGGCTCGGTGGTATGCTGACCAACTTCCAGACCGTCAAGCAGTCCATCAAGCGCCTGAAAGAGCTTGAGCAGATGGATGCCGATGGCACCATGGACCGCCTGCACAAGAAAGAGGCGCTGATGAAGCGCCGCGAGATGGCCAAGCTGGAGCAGAGCCTGGGCGGCATCAAGGATATGCCCGGTCTGCCCGACGCCATCTTCGTCATCGATGTGGGTCACGAGAAGATTGCCATCCAGGAGGCCAACAAGCTGGGTATCCCGGTCATCGCCGTGGTCGATACCAACAACAGCCCCCTCGGTGTGGACTATGTGATCCCCGGTAACGACGACGCCATCGGCGCCATCACCATCTACGCTGCCACCGCCTGTACCGCCATCCTCGAAGGCAAGAGCGCCGTCTCCACTGGTGCTGGCAACGAGGATGAGTTCGTCGAGGTCGACGACGCGGCCGCCGCCGAGAGCGCCGAGGCCGAGTAAGCCTGACTGAGGGCGGGGTCATACGGGCCCCGCCCGGCGTGCCCTGATGCGGGCACGCCACCGCAATCCGTTTTTTCTGCAAATTTATCCGAGGTTTTTTCAGACAATGGCAATCTCTGCTGCATTGGTAAAAGAGCTGCGTGAGCGCACCGGCGCCGGCATGATGGAGTGCAAGAAGGCCCTGGTGGAGACCGATGGTGACATCGAGGCCGCCATCGAGCACATGCGCAAGACCGGTCTGGCGAAGGCCGACAAGAAGGCCGGTCGTGCCGCTGCCGAGGGTCTCATCATCGCGCGCAGCAACGATGACAACACCAAGGTGACCCTGACCGAGGTCAACTGCGAGACCGACTTCGTGGCCAAGGGTGACGACTTCATCGACTTCGCCAATGGCGTCGCCGACCTCGCCTTCAACAACGACCCCGCCGACACCGACGCCCTGCTGGCGCTGGAGATGGCCGGTGGTGAAAACGTCGGCGACACCTGCAAGCGCCTCATCGCCAAGATCGGCGAGAACATGAACGTGCGTCGCTTCATCACCCTGACCACCAGCGGTGTGCTCGGCACCTACCTGCACGGCAGCCGCATCGGTGTGGTGGTCGAGCTGCAGGGTGGCGATCTGGAGCTGGCCCGTGACATCGCCATGCACGTGGCCGCCAGCCGTCCGACCGCCGTCGACGAGAGCGAGGTCCCCGCCGAGCTGATCGAGAAGGAGCGCGAGATCTTCTCCGCCCAGGCCGCCGACTCCGGCAAGCCCGCCGACATCATCGCCAAGATGGTCGAGGGTCGCATCAAGAAGTTCCTCAAAGAGGTGACCCTGGTGGGCCAGCCCTTCGTCAAGAACCCTGATGTGACCGTCGAGCAACTGCTCAAGGAGAAGGGTGCCAAGGTGATCTCCTTCCAGCGCATCGAGCTGGGCGAAGGCATCGAGAAGAAGAGCGAGAACTTCGCCGACGAGGTGATGGCTCAGGTCAAGGGGAACTAACCACTGTGAACGACACCACTCCCACATTCGCGTATAAACGGGTCCTCCTCAAACTCAGCGGCGAGGCCTTGATGGGCGATCAGGGGTTCGGCATCGACCCCACCGTGGTCAAGCGCATCTGTAGCGAGATCGCCGAGGTGGTCCGCGAGGGCGTCGAGGTGGGGTTGGTGATCGGGGGTGGTAATATCTTCCGTGGCGTGAGCCTCTCTGCCGGAGGCATGGAGCGGGCCAAGGCCGACCAGATCGGCATGCTCGCCACCGTGATCAACGCGCTTTCTGTGCAGGATGCACTGGAGCATGAAGGGGTGGACGTGCGCGTCATGTCCGCCCTCTCTATGCAGTCGGTGTGCGAAGATTTCGTGCGCCGTCGTGCCATCCGCCACCTGGAGAAGGGGCGGGCGGTGATCTTCGCCGCCGGTACCGGCAACCCCTTTTTCACCACCGATTCGGCCGCCACCTTGCGCGGCATCGAGATCAACGCCGACCTGGTGATCAAGGCGACCAAGGTCGATGGTGTCTACTCCGCCGATCCGGTGAAGGACCCCACCGCCGTTCGCTACGAACGCCTCACCTTCGATGAGACCCTCGACCGCCGTCTCGGGGTCATGGACCAGACCGCCATCGTCCTCTGTCGCGACCACGACATGCCGCTGCGGGTGTTCAATATGAACAAGCCCGGTGCCCTGTTGCGCGTGCTCAGGGGGGAAGACGAGGGTACCCTGGTCGAACGTGGAGAGTAACGTATGATTAACGACATCCAGAAGGACGCCGAGACCCGTATGCAGAAGAGCATCGAGTCTCTCAAGAGCGACCTGACCAAGATTCGCACCGGGCGTGCCCATCCGAGCCTGCTCGACCACATCACGGTCGACTACTACGGCTCCGAGATGCCGCTGCGCCAGGTGGCCAACGTCAACGCCGAGGATGCCCGCACCCTCACCGTGGTGCCGTGGGAGAAGCAGATGGTCGGCCCGATCGAGAAGGCCATCCTTACCTCCGACCTCGGCCTCAACCCCTCGACCAACGGCACCACCATCCGCGTGCCCATGCCGCCCCTCACAGAGGAGCGACGCAAGGACCTGATCAAGGTCGTGCGCAAGGAGGGCGAGGCGACCAAGGTGGCTGTGCGCAACATCCGTCGCGACGCCAACTCCGACCTCAAGGATCTGCAAAAAGACAAGGAGATCTCCGAGGACGACGAGCGCCGTGGTGCCGACCTGATCCAGAAGCTCACCGACAAGTACATCGAAGAGGTGGACAAGGTGGTACAGGTCAAGGAGAAGGACCTGATGGAGATCTGACACGGCATGGCCCCTCGGGGCCGCGCTGTGACGCTCTAGCTCACGGCCAGGCCGTGGGTGCAACACTCAAAGCAGGCGAGCAGGAGATCGGGCATGGTCGAGGAAAATCCACGCCACGCTACGGCGCAACATCTCCCGCGCCACGTCGCCATCATCATGGACGGCAACGGGCGCTGGGCCAAACAGCGCAACCTGCCGCGCTTTGCCGGTCACAAGGCCGGGGTCGAGTCGGTACGCAGTACCATCAGCTGCTGTCTCGACCTGGGCATCGAGGTGCTCAGCCTCTTCGCCTTCAGTAGTGAGAATTGGCGCCGCCCCAAGGAGGAGGTGGGCCTGCTCATGAACCTCTTCATGCATGTCCTCGATAACGAGGTGAAGCGCCTGCACCGCAGTGGTGTACGGCTGCGTATCATCGGCGAGATCGAGGCCTTTTCGCCGGCCCTGCAGCAGCGCATCCACAATGCCGAGGCCCTGACCCGCGAGAATACCCAGATGACCCTCTGTGTCGCCGCCAACTACGGTGGCCGTTGGGACATCGCGCGTGCCGCACGTCGCCTCGCCGAGCAGGTGGTCGCCGGTCGACTCGACCCGGGCGACATCGACAGCGAGCGTCTCGCGGCCGAGCTCTGCATCACCGACCTGCCCGCGCCCGACCTGTTCATCCGCACCGGCGGCGAGCAGCGTATCAGCAACTTCCTACTCTGGCAGCTCGCCTACAGCGAGCTCTACTTTACCGACCTCTCTTGGCCCGATTTCGATAGAGCCGCCTTTCTGGACAGCCTCGACTCCTACGCCAATCGAGAGCGCCGCTTCGGCCGCACCAGTGAACAGGTGAGAGGAGAATAGATGCTCAAGCACCGTGTGTTGACCGCCCTGCTCCTGCTGCCCCTGGTAGTGGGGGCGGTGATCTACCTGCCACAAAGTATGTTCGCCTTCCTCTTCGGCGCCATCATCCTCGCCGCAGGCTGGGAGTGGTCTGGACTGCTGGAGACCGACCCCCCACTACGTGCCCTCTACCTCGCCCTACTCGGCATGCTGATGCTCATGAGTGAGCGCCTGCTCGGGGCCGAGGCGACCGGTTACATCGCCCTCGCTTGGTGGCTCTTTAGCTTCTATTGGGTGGTGGGTCACCCAGCGAGTACCAAGCTATGGCGCAGCTCACCTATGGCGCGTGCGCTGGCCGGTTTGATGGTGCTGATCCCCACCTTCATCTGCTTCGTCGCCCTACGTGCCGTGCACGGTCACGGGGTCGGGCTGACCATGCTGCTGTTGCTGATCATCTGGGCGGCAGATACCGGTGCCTACTTTGCCGGGCGCGCCTTCGGTAAACACAAACTGGCCCCCAAGGTGAGCCCGGGCAAGAGCTGGGAGGGGGTCGTCGGCGGTCTCCTCCTCGCGCTCGCGGTGGCGGCGGCGGGTCACGTCTACCTGGCACTGCCCTATCATTGGGTGCCCTTCATGCTGTTGAGCCTCCTGACGGTGGCCATCTCTATCCAGGGCGACCTCTTCGAGTCGCTGTTCAAGCGTATCTGCGGTGTGAAGGATAGTGGTGGGCTCCTGCCCGGGCATGGTGGCCTGCTCGATCGCATCGACAGCCTCACCGCCGCTGCGCCCATCTTCTATCTGGGGGTCCTATGGCTGAGCTGACCGGCGTCGTCATCCTCGGGTCGACAGGCTCTATCGGCGTCAGTACCCTCGACGTCATCGCGCGCAATCCCGAGCGCTATCGTGTCGTGGCGCTCACTGCCCACCGTCAGGTCGAGCGCATGGCCGAGCAGTGCCTACGCTTCCGCCCTCGCTACGCGGTGATGGGCGATGACGGGGCCGCCGAGCAGTTGCGTCAGCGCCTGCAGGGCGAGGGTATCGAGGTGCTCTCCGGCGTGAGTGGTCTGGAGTATGTGGCCTCGCACCCCGAGTGCGATCAGGTGATGGCCGCCATCGTCGGCGCCGCCGGGCTGCCTCCGACACTCGCCGCGGCACGCGCCGGTAAACGCATCTTGCTGGCCAACAAAGAGGCGCTGGTGATGACCGGCCAGCTCTTCATGGATGTGGTCGAGCGCCATCAGGCCGAGTTGCTGCCCATCGATAGCGAACACAACGCCATCTTCCAGTCACTCCCAGACAGTTTCAATGGACGCCTCGACACCATCGGGGTTTCACGCATCCTACTCACGGCCTCTGGTGGCCCGTTCCGGGATACGCCGTTGGAGCAGTTGGCCACGGTCACCCCCGAGCAGGCGGTGGCCCACCCCAACTGGTCGATGGGGCGCAAGATCTCGGTCGACTCGGCGAGCATGATGAACAAGGGCCTCGAACTCATCGAGGCGTGCTGGTTGTTCCACACCCGCCCGGAAAACGTGCAGGTGGTGATCCACCCACAGAGCGTGATCCACTCACTGGTGCAATACATCGACGGCTCCGTCATCGCCGAACTGGGCAACCCCGACATGCGCACCCCCATCGCCCACGCCATGGCTTGGCCCGAGCGCATCGTCTCCGGGGTGGCGGACCTCGATCTGTTCCAGGTGGCACGGCTGGACTTCACCCCGCCGGACGAGACGCGCTTCCCCTGCCTGCGTCTGGCACGCGAGGCGATGCAAAGTGGTGGGCGCATGCCGGCCCTGCTCAACGCCGCCAACGAGGTCGCCGTCGCCGCCTTCCTCGATGGCCGTGTGCGCTTTACTTCGATACCGGCGATCATCGAGGAGAGCCTGGGTCGTCTGGGCGGGGGCCCGGCCGAGAGCCTCGAACAGGTCTTCATTGCCGATCAGGAAGCCCGTAGACTAGCCAGTGAACTTGTCGCCACTGGGAGCTTCTAAGGGCCTATGTTCGACCTCCTCTATACCATCGCCGCCTTTATCGTCGCCCTCGGCCTGCTCATCGCGGTGCACGAGTTCGGCCACTATTGGGTCGCGCGCAAGATGGGGGTCAAAGTGCTGCGGTTCTCCATCGGCTTCGGCAAACCACTGTTACGCGCCGTACGTGGGTCCGACCAGACGGAGTATGTGCTCGCAGGTATCCCGCTCGGTGGCTATGTGCGCATGCTCGACGAACGCGAGGGCGAGGTGGATCCGAGTGAGCGCCACCGTGCCTTCAACAATCAGCCGGTGGGCAAGCGTATCGCTATCGTCGCCGCGGGTCCTGTGTTCAATCTGATCTTCGCCGTGCTCGCCTACTGGGCCATGTTTGTGGTCGGTGTGCCCGGCCTCAAGCCGATCATCGGTGACGTGGCCCACGGCACACCCGCGTACAGCGCCGGGCTCAAGCAGGGTGACCAGGTGGTCGCAGTCGAGGGTAACGCGACCCCGACCTGGAGCGCCCTGCTCAACGAGCTGTTGCCCTACGCCATCGACCGCCGAGCGGTGACCCTGACGGTCGAGCGTGACGGGGTAACCCACAGCGCCCTCTATCCGCTGGATGAGCTGCGCCCCGATTTCGAACCCGATCAGTTGCGTCAACATCTCGGTCTCAACCCCTACCGTCCGGCCATACCGCCACGGGTCCACGAGGTGACCGCCGATGGTCCCGGGGCGCGCGGTGGACTGCTCGCCCACGACCTCTTCCTCTCCAT
>QKED01000102.1 GCA_003252455.1 Gammaproteobacteria bacterium | reverse complement strand
GCCCAGAACATCACCGTCAGGGTGAGGTGGCTGGAGGCTGCGTCCCACAGGGTGAGGCTGCTGTTGGGGTCGAGGCTCGACGGCATGACGAAGGGGAAGAGCGCGAAGCCCGCCGTGAGGATCACACCGGTCAGGGCGATGGAGCTGGCCAGCAGACCGAAGCCGGGGCGGTTGGCCTTGGCCAGCAGGGCGGCGAGCAGGCTGCCACCGATCCCGGCCAGCGGGGCGAGCCACATCCAGCTGTGCTCGGCGTAGTTGGCCAACCAGCTGCCTTCACCATGGCTAACGGTCTTAGCCAGCGGGTTGGGCAGGGCGTCGGGTGCGGGCATGGAGACGATCTGGTAGCTGTCGATGCCGAGCCAGACCCAGACGCCAGCGAGGGCGAAGAGGCCAGCGGTGGCGAGGCCAATCCACCAGGCCATCTGCCCGGCGCGGGCGGCGATACCCTCTTCAGTGCGCAGCTGGAGCCAGACCGCACCGTGCATGGCGAGCATGCCGACGCTGACCAGACCGGCGAGGAGGCCGAAGGGGTTCAGCAGACCAAAGAAGCTGCCGTGGTAGCTCGGGCGCAGGAACTCGTCGTAGCTGAAGGGTACGCCGAGCAGCAGGTTGCCGAAGGCGACGCCGAAGACCAGTGCGGGGATGAAGCCGCCGACGAACAGCCCCCAGTCCCAGGCATTGCGCCACTGCTTGTTCTCCAGCTTGGAGCGGTAGTCGAAGCCGACCGGGCGGAAGAAGAGCGCGAACAGCACCAGCATCATCGCCAGGTAGAAGCCGGAGAAGGCGGCGGCATACACCGCAGGCCAGGCGGCGAAGATGGCGCCACCGGCGGTGATGAACCAGACCTGGTTGCCGTCCCAGTGCGGGCCGATGGTGTTGATGATGACGCGGCGCTCGCCGTCGTTACGGCCAAGGAAGGGGAGCAGGATGCCCACGCCCATGTCCATGCCGTCGGTGATGGCGAAACCGATGAGCAGCACGCCCACCAGCAGCCACCAGACCAGTTTCAGGGTTTCGTAGTCGAGGATCATGCGTGTGCTCCTTGGGCCGCAGTTGCTCCCTGGGCGGCGGCGCTTTCAAAGTGATAACGACCGGTGTGCAGGCTGCTCGGACCGAGGCGGGCGAAGCGGAACATCAGGTACATCTCTACTGCCAGCAGCAGGGTGTAGAAGCCGATGAAGCCGGCCATGCTGATGTAGATGTCCATCGGCGTGAGCGATGAGGTACTCATCCAGGTGGGCAGGATGCCGCCGATGGTCCAGGGCTGGCGGCCAAACTCGGCGACGAACCAACCCAGCTCCACGGCGATCCAGGGCAGTGGGATGCCGTACAGCGCGGCCTTGAGCAGCCAGGTTTTCTTGCCCGCCTGGCGCTTGGCGCAGTAGTAGAAGCTCAAGGCGAAGATCAGCAGCATGGCGACGCCACAGGCGACCATGATGCGGAAGGCGAAGAAGAGCGGGGCCACGGGCGGGATGGTGTCCTTGGCCGCCTGCTGGATCTGCGCCTCGCTGGCGCTGGTCGGGTCGTCGACATAGCGCTTGAGCAGCAGGCCGTAGCCGAGGTGCTCTTTGGTCTGTTCGAACTGGGCGATGACGCCCTCGTCACGCTCACCGGCGCGCAGCTGTTGCAGCAGGCCGTAGGCGACCATCCCCTCGCGCACCTTGGCCTCGTTCTCGGTGATGAGGTCCTTGATGCCCTTCACCTGTTCGTCGGTGGAGCGGGTGGCGATGAGGCCGAGCACCCAGGGGATGCGGATGGCGGCGTGGGTCTCCTGCGCCTCGCTGTCGGGGATACCGAAGGCGGTGAAGGCGGCGGGTGCCGGGTGGGTATCCCACTCCGCCTCGATGGCGGCCAGCTTCACCTGCTGCACGTCGCCCAGCTCGTAGCCGGACTCGTCACCGAGCACGATGACCGAGAGGATCGAGGCGAGACCGAAGCCCGCAGCGATGGCGAAGGAGCGCCGCGCGAAGGGGAGGTCGCGCCCCTTGAGCAGGTAGTAGGCGCTGATGCCGAGGACGAACATGGCGCCGGTGGTGTAGCCCGCCGCGACGGTGTGGACGAACTTCACCTGCGCCACCGGGTTGAGGATGATCTCGGCGAAGCTGACCATCTCCATGCGCATCGTCTCGTAGCTGAACTCGGCGCCGACCGGGTTCTGCATCCAGCCGTTGGCGATGAGAATCCAGAGTGCCGAGAGGTTGGAGCCGATGGCGGTGAGTACGGTCACGGCCAGGTGCTGGCGCTTGGAGAGACGGTCCCAGCCGAAGAAGAAGAGGCCGATGAAGGTCGACTCCAGGAAGAAGGCCATCAGACCTTCGATGGCCAGCGGCGCGCCGAAGACATCGCCCACGTAGTGCGAGTAGTAGGCCCAGTTGGTGCCGAACTGGAACTCCATGGTGATGCCGGTGGTGACGCCGAGGGCGAAGTTGATGCCGAAGAGCTTGCCCCAGAAGCGGGTCATGTCCTTGTAGATCTCTTTGCCGGTCATGACGTAGACCGACTCCATGATCACCAGGATCCAGACCATCCCTAAGGTGAGCGGCACGAAGAGGAAGTGGTAGAGCGCGGTGGCGGCGAACTGCCAGCGCGAGAGTTCGACGAGGTGTTCGGTAATCATGGCGGATTACTCGCTGAGCGCGCTAGCGACGCGTTGCAGGATGGCCAGCGCCTCCTGGCCGACGAGACTCACGTCGCTGTTGTCGGCCAGGTCGAGGATGGTCTCGGGGTGCATGAAGTCGATGGCGGTCTTGCCGCCCTCCAGCTCGCGCAGCACGACGTTGCAGGGCAGCAGGGCACCGGCGCTCGGCACGGCGTCGATGACGCGCTTGGCCAGCGCCGGGGCGCAGGCGCCGAGGATGCGGTAACCGGGGATCTCCACCCCCATCTTGGCCTGCATGATCTTCTGTACGTTGACCTCGCTGACGATGCCGAGGCGCTCGGCAGCCAAGGCCTCGGTGAGGCGCTGCTGGGCGGCGTCGATGTCGGCGGGGATCTCCACGGAGAAGGCGAAGTTGCTCATGGTGTTGCTCCTAGGGGTGGTGAAATGGGTGGCCCGTGGCGGGCCTTCATCTCCCCATAGTGCAACGGTGGGGCCAACTTATTAGTTGTCGCTAATGCGGTAAGTTAACTGGCTGATATAAATGGATTAAATGGTTTATAACCCTTGTCTTTGAGCGGTTTATGCAAAGTAAAAGTTTCATCAGGTAAGACAAATATGACAGAATATGTTTGCGTAAAATGCCATATATGGCAGTTGCCCTGACCGCCTCTTCTCGCTCCCACGCTCCGCGTGGGAGTGTGTACCGTGTTCGCGTCCGGCCTGCATTCCCACGCAGAGCGTGGGAACGAGAGGTCTCCCGGCACGTGGAGTACACGCCTTGGCGTGTGCGGCCTTTCTCGCTCCCACGCTCTGCGTGGGAGTGTGTACTGAGTTCGAGTCCGGGCTGCATTCCCACGCAGAGCGTGGGAACGAGAGGGAACGAAGCGCGGATCCAGCGCAGAGCGGGCTAAACTGATGGTCATATTGATGGCCCTGCGCAGAGCGAAACGAGAAGGAGAGAACCGATGCCAACCCATGCCGATGAATCCGGCTCACCCGAGTCCCGGCGCCTCCTCGCCGAGGCGCGCAAGCTGAGCCCTGCAGAGCGTGTGCAGCTGGTGGAGCTGCTTCTGGCCGATCTGCACCAGCCCGACGCCGAGATCGATCGTCTCTGGGCGGAGGAGGCGCAGCGTCGCTGGGAGGGCTACCTCGCCGGTGAGGTAGAGACGCTCTCGCTCGACGAGGTGATGGGCAAGTACCGTCGCTGATGACGCTGCGCTTTCTTGAGGCCGCTCGCCGGGAGCTGGATGAGGCGTTTGCCTGGTACGAGTCGCAGAGTCCTGGTCTCGGCGACGACTTTATCGCCGAGGCGAATCAAACACTGCAACGCATTCAGGAGGCGCCCGACCTCTATCGACCCTTTGCAGACCAGATGCGTCGTGCGCTGCTCAAGCGCTTTCCGTATGGCGTCATCTTCGGCATAGACGAGGCTAACGACCTCATTCTCATTCTGGCTGTTGCACATCTGCATCGAAAACCCTACTACTGGCGTGGGCGCATCCAGGAACCTCCAACCGCCCCCTATCGCAGCTAGACACCCGCATGCCCCAACTCAACGACCTCGCCCTCGAAGACCTCCTCGCCGGGTTCAACGACCCCGCCATCCTGGTCTCGCCGGATCACCTCATCCTCGCCGCCAACGCCGCCTATACCGAGCGCTTCGCCTGTGCCCAGACCCCCATCGGCCAGACCTGCTTTAGCGTCTCGCACCGCTACGATCGCCCCTGCGACCAGATGGGCGAGGAGTGTCCACTGCATCAGGCGGCGGAGAGTGGCCGCCCGCACAAACTGCTGCATCTGCATCACACCCCCAAGGGGCGGCTGCACGAGCAGGTCTCGACCTACCCGGTGCACAACGCGCAGGGGGAGCTGGTCTGCTTCGTCGAGGTGCTCACCTCGGTCAACCTGGCGGGGGTGGAGGCGTCGGGAAAGGTCGGGCTGGTGGGCAAGTCGCCCGCGTTTAACCGCATGCTTGGGCTCATCGCGCGGGTCGCCCCGGCGATGACGCCGGTGCTGCTGCTCGGCGAGTCGGGTACCGGCAAGGAGCTGGCGGCGCAGGCGATCCACCGCTCCAGCCTCCGCGCCGAGGGGCCGTTCGTGCCGGTGGACTGCTCGGGGCTCTCCGAGAGCCTGTTCGAGAGCGAGCTGTTCGGCCACGAGAAGGGCGCCTTTACCGGCGCGGTGGGGCGCAAGATCGGTCTGGTCGAGGCGGCCAGCGGCGGCACGCTGTTTCTCGACGAGCTGGGCGACATCCCCCTCGCCCTGCAGGTGAAGCTGCTGCGCCTGTTGGAGAGTGGCACCTACCGGCGTGTCGGCGGCATCGAGCCGCAGCAGGCGGACTTTCGCCTGGTCTGCGCCACCCACCGCGATCTCAAGGCGCAGATCGCCGAGGGTACTTTTCGCCAAGACCTCTACTACCGCATCAGCGCCTTTCCCATCCCCCTGCCACCGCTACGTGAGCGCAGCGAGGACCTCCCTGGCCTATCCCAGACCCTCCTTCAGCGCATCGAACCGAGTCGTCAATACAGCCTCGCCCCCGCCACTCTGGAGCGGCTGCGTGGCTACGCCTTCCCCGGTAACATCCGCGAGCTGCGCAACCTGTTGGAGCGTGCGGTGCTGCTGGCCGACGGCACCACCCTGCTGCCCGAGCACCTGCCGGAGGAGGTGGGCGGGAGCCCGCCGCTACCCGGCCTGGAGGGGCAAGGGGCGGCAGTGCTGCTGCCCCTCGAACAGGTCGAGCTGCGCTACCTGCAGTGGGCCCTGAGCCAACACCAGGGTGACAAGCGCAGCCTGGCCGCAGCCCTCGGGGTGAGTGAGCGGACGCTGTACCGCAAGCTGGAGTCGCTGGGTTAGGCGCGAAGCCTGTATGAGCGTTTACACACGTCAGCGGCGCGCATTGCGGACGCTGTTCATGCGCTCGGCGCACCGCCGGCGGCCCCCCGAACGTGGGTCTGCTGTGCCGCCTGAGTGGTTGCAGTGGGGACCCCGAATCAGACAGCAGCGCGGCAGGGGCCTTCGACAATACCGGTTCGGGCATGCCTGGCGGAGCCAGCGTGCCCTCACCCGGCGGGTGGTGAGGCTACGGGACGGAGTGAGACGTCGGATTGAGCGCGACAGCGCATGCCGCCTTGATGGGATGGTTACCTGGGCGCACGCCCCCAGTCGGGTCGTGTCTGCGGCCATATCGCTCGACACCGCGCAAAAACGACAAGCCCCACACAGGGTGGGGCGTTGCTCAAGGGCGTGGCGCCTGGCTCAGCTCGGCTCACCATCGGGGAAGTTGAAGCCGATCACCCCGCGACACTTGAGCATCTGGATCACCTGCTGCACCGATACATCCAGGCTCACCTCGCCGGTGTTGATGGCCAAGTCGGGCTTGAGCGGCACCTCGTACGGGGAGCTGACGCCGGTAAACTCCTTGATCTCGCCGCTGCGCGCCTTGCGGTAGAGCCCCTTGGGGTCGCGCTGCTCGCACACCTCGACGGGGGCACCGCAGTGGATCTCCAGGAAATCCCCGTGTGGCATCAGGGTGCGGATCATTGCACGCTCACGCTTGAGCGGCGAGATGAACGCTGCGAGGACGATGGTGCCCGCCTCCAGGAAGAGCTTGGCCGTCTCACCGACGCGGCGCAGGTTCTCGTCGCGGTCTTCGATGCTGAAGCCGAGGTCGCGGTTGAGGCCATGCCGTACGTTGTCGCCATCGAGGACGAAGGTGCGGCATCCGTGCAGGTAGAGCATCTCCTCTACGGCGTGGGCCAGGGTGGACTTGCCCGAGCCGGAGAGGCCGGTGAACCAGACTACGCTACCCTTGTGGCCGTGCAGCTCCTCGCGTCGTTGGCGTGTGACGGTGGCATGGTGCCAAACCACATTATCAGTCATCCCTCTACTCCTATGGTGTATTGCGTGTTGTCGTTCTAGGCCGGCTCAGTGCGGCGAGCTGGCAGATTATCAGCCTTGTCAGGAGGGGCAAATAGGCCCTGCGCGGGCCCGCATCGCCCCTCAGGGGGGCGAGACCTCCAGCATCCGCGCGAGTGAGCGGCGTGCCTCGTCCGCCTCGGCGGGGACCACGCGCACCTGATTGACCACATGCCCGGCGACCAGATTCTCCAGCACCCAGAGCAGGTGCTGCGGGTCGATGCGGAACATGGTCGAGCACATGCACACCGTAGGCGACATGAAGTGCACACTCTTGCCCTCGCCCTTGAACTGCTCGTGCAGGCGGTTGACCAGATTCAGCTCGGTGCCCACCAGCCAACGGCTACCCGGCTCGGCGGCGGCGATGGTGTTGATGATGTACTCGGTGGAGCCGACGTAGTCGGAGTGCTGGCACACCTCGAAGGGGGATTCAGGGTGGGAGATGATCTTCGCCTCGGGGAACTTCGCCTTGAAGCGCTCGATGTGCTCGGGTTGGAACATCTGGTGCACCGAGCAGAAGCCCTTCCACAGGATCATCTTGGCCTTTTCGATCTGCTCGCGGGTCAGGCCACCCAGGGGCTGGTCGAAGTCCCACACCACCATCTCTTCGAGCGGGATGCCCATGGTGAAGGCGGTATTGCGCCCCAGGTGCTGGTCGGGGAAGAAGAGCACCTTGTCGCGCTGGGAGAAGGACCACTCCAGCACCCGTGAGGCGTTGGAGGAGGTGCAGACGATGCCGCCGTGGCGACCACAGAAGGCCTTCAGGTCGGCGGCGGAGTTGATGTAGGTGACCGGGGTGACGCGCTGGTCGGGGTCGAGCACCCCGCTCAGCTCACGCCAGGCGCGCTCGACATTGGCCAGGTTGGCCATATCCGCCATGGAGCAGCCCGCGGCCAGGTCGGGGAGGATCGCCACCTGGTCGTCGCGCGAGAGGATGTCGGCCACCTCGGCCATGAAGTGCACGCCGCAAAAGACGATGTACTCCGCCTTGGAGTTGGCCGCCTGACGCGAGAGCTTGAGCGAGTCGCCGGAGAAGTCGGCGAACTTGAACACCTCTTCACGCTGATAGTGGTGGCCGAGGATCACCAGGCGCTCGCCGAGGGCCGCCTTGGCCGCCTCGATACGCGGATAGCACTCCGCCTCGCTCAGTCCGGTGTAGTCGCCGACCGGGATGGGTTCACTCATGCAGTACCTCTAGTGCGCCTCGTCGCGCGTTGCTGGGGGAAGGCCGAGAACCATCGAATAAATTAAATAACCGGCGTGCTCATATGAGCTGCGGGAAAAAAAGCATTTAACCACGAAGGGACGAAGAGCACGAAGGTTGAAGCCGTGCTTTTAGTGACTTATGGCGTCAGTGAAAAGCAAAGGCGGCAAAGAGACAACTTGCCGCCTGTGCCAACAAAACCCGTCTGTTCAAATTCGCTCTAAGAGCGCCGACACACCACGCAAGCAGCAGGGCATCGAGGCCGCAAAAACCTTCGTGCCCTTCGTGGTGAGTCGTCTTAAATGGCCGCGCCCCCTCAGGCGGAGGGGGCCGCCTCACCCTCCTTGCCCGGGACCTTGTTCAGACGGATGTTCAGCTCGCGCAGCTGGGCATGACTCACCTCGGAGGGGGCGTGGGTCAGCAGGCAGGCGGCGGACTGGGTCTTGGGGAAGGCCATCACGTCGCGGATGGAGCGTGCCCCGGTCATCAGCATCACCAGACGGTCGAGACCGAAGGCGAGGCCGCCGTGGGGCGGGCAGCCGTACTTGAGGGCGTCGAGCAGGAAGCCGAACTTCTCCTGCGCCTCTTCGTCGGAGATGCCCAGGGCGCGGAAGACGCGTGCCTGGACCTCGGGACGGTAGATACGCATGGAGCCACCGCCCACCTCGACGCCGTTGAGCACCATGTCGTAGGCGCGTGAGTAGCAGTTGGCCGGGTCGGATTCGAGTTTGTCGATATCCCCCTCGCGCGGCGAGGTGAAGGGGTGGTGGGTGGAATACCAGCGGTTGTCCTTCTCGTCCCACTCGAACATGGGGAAGTCGACCACCCACAGCGGTTGCCACCCCTGCTCGATCAGGCCACGGTCCTCGCCGAGCTTGACGCGCAGGGCGCCGAGGGCCTCGTTGACGATCTTCGCCTTGTCGGCGCCGAAGAAGACCAGGTCGCCGGTCTGTGCCCCGGTGCGCTCCAGGATGCCGTTGACCGCCGCGTCGGGCAGGAACTTGAGGATCGGCGACTGCAGGCCGTCGCGCCCCTGGCTCAGGTCGTTGACCTTGATGTAGGCCAGCCCCTTGGCGCCGTAGATGCCGACGAACTTGGTGTAGTCGTCGATCTCCTTACGGCTCAGCTCGCAGCCCTTGGGCAGGCGCAGGGCGGTGACGCGACACTTGGGGTCGTTGGCCGGTCCGGCGAAGACCTTGAAGTCGACGTCCTTGAGCAGGTCGGCGATCTCCACCAGCTCCAGCGGGATGCGCAGGTCGGGCTTGTCGGAGCCGTAGCGGTGCATCGCCTCGTCATACGGCATGCGCTTGAAGGGGGCCTCCAGGTGCACGTCGAGGGTCTCGGCGAAGAGCTTGCGGATCATCCCCTCCATCAGCTCCATGACCTCGAACTCGTTGAGGAACGAGGTCTCGATGTCGAGCTGGGTGAACTCGGGCTGACGGTCGGCGCGCAGGTCCTCGTCGCGGAAGCAGCGCACGATCTGGTAGTAGCGGTCGATGCCGGAGACCATCAGCAGCTGTTTGAAGATCTGCGGTGACTGCGGCAGGGCGAAGAAGCTGCCGGGGTGGGTGCGGCTCGGCACCAGGTAGTCGCGCGCGCCCTCGGGGGTGGCCTTGGTGAGCATCGGCGTCTCGATGTCCATGAAGCCGTTGTCGTCGAGGAAGTAGCGCAGCGAGCGGGCCACGCGGGAGCGCAGCTTGAGGCGGTCGAGCATCTGCGGGCGACGCAGGTCGACGTAGCGATAGCGCAGACGCAGCTCCTCGTGCACGTCGCTGTCGTCGATATCGAGCATGAAGGGCGGGGTCTCGGAGCGGTTGAGGATGGTCAGCTCCTTGCCCAGCACCTCGATCTGGCCGGTGCCCAGCTCGGGGTTGGTGGTGCCCTCGGGGCGGGTGCGCACGCGCCCACGGATGTGCAGCACGAACTCGTTGCGCACGGACTCGGCGACGGCGAAGACCTCGGGCACGTCGGGGTCGAACACCACCTGCACCAGACCCTCGCGGTCGCGCAGGTCGATGAAGATCACGCCGCCGTGGTCGCGGCGGCGGTGGACCCAGCCGTACAGCTCGACCGTCTGGTCGATGTGGCTCTCTCTCAGTTGTCCACAATAGTGGCTTCGCATCGTCTCTTCGCCCCTATAAAAGAAGTCGGTGAAAAAGCGGGAATGGTACGGAACGTCGCGCAGGTGTGCAAGTTTGCCCCATGGACGCGGGCCGCTTGGGGCGTGGTCAAGCCGAGGTGCGGCGCGCCCTGTGCGATATCGATAGGGTTGGGTGGGGGCCCTCTACGAGGGGAAGGGGGGGCGGAGGGCGCCCTGGCCTGTACGCGACGCCCACCGAGGTCGGGTGCGCCGCCCTCAGTTCAGGGTTGGCGACACCTCTCCCGTGGCCTTGGGTAACGCCAGATGCATGTCCCAATCGCACTTGCTCACCACCTCTTGGAGTAGGCGCGCGAAGGAGTGCAACAGCTCTTCGTCGAGGTTGAGGTCGATCCCCTGGCCCTGCTCCGGGTGCATGGAGATCTGGCTGCGCCCCGGGTCGAGCCGCCGGGCACCGAGACGGCTGACCAGGATCGGCGTATCGCCCAGCGGGGTCTGCTCGACCACCGGGTCGTAGGGCTTGGAGAAGTTCGCCTTGGCCACCGCCTCCTGGTGACGAAAGGCGAGCACCGCCTCGCGCTTGGTCCCTTGCTCCTGTGCCGCCACCATCGGTTCACCCTCCATCAATTTGAGGATCAGCGGCCAGAGCAGCTTGATGTAGCGGCGCGTGAGCCAGAGGCGCATCTCCGCCAGGTCGACGGTCTTCAGGCGCAACAGCACCCGATCCTCTCGGGGGTCGAAGCTGGCGGAGATTTGGTGCAGGGATGAACTCATAGCGGGTGTCGGGGCGGCGCGCAGGCCGCCCCTGTGGCTCAGGAGGCCTCGTCCACCGCCTCGGCGGCGGGCACGCGCTCCACCAGACGCCCGAGGTTACCCAGGGAGAGCAGGTGGCTGTAGACCCAGGCCAGCTCGCCGGAGCGGTAGAGCTTGAGCGCGGCGTCGTCGTCGAGGCCGAGGAGCTTCTTCTCGTCGACCACGTAGAGGCCGTTGAGGGCGAACTGGCGACCATCCTTCATCTCCACCTTGGCGGTGAGATTGACCAGCAGGTCGAGCCCCTTGAGGTGGGCGGCGAACTGCTCGGTGCGCGCGTACTGCTGCTGGTACTGGGTGAGGAACTTGATGGCACCGTCGAGGAACGGGGTGTTGCCCCCCTCGCTGGTGAACAGCGGCTCACCCTCCTCCTTGTTGAAGCCCTCGAACTCCTCGTCGATGCAGACGGTCATCTCCTTGCCCTCGCCAGCACTGGCCAGGACGAAGGGGTAGCGGCGCACGAAGGCGGGGATGTAGCGGGCGTCCCACTTGCCCTCGCCATCGACTAGCAGGTTCTCCTCGTTGCGCAGGCCGAGCAGCGCCACGGGGACCATCTTGTCGCCGGCGGCGGCGAAGACGATGGGGTACTCCTTGGCCGCCTCGGTGAATTCGAGACCGGCGAGGATGACGGAGTTGGTCTTGGCGGCGAAGGCGAAACTCCCCCCGTTGCCTTTGATCTTCACCTCCTTATGAGCGGCCTTGTTGAGGGCCACGGGCTTGCGGTAGAAGAGTAGCGTTGCCATGGATATGGGACTCCTGTTGCTCTGTGTGGTGGTCGGTCAGGGGGGGGAGACGTCGCTCAATCCCCCTCTTTGAGAAAACGGTCCAGTTCGGCCTGGTGGATCTCCACGCTGTAGCGTTGCATCAACCCCTGCAGATAGGCCTGCTGGTTCTGCTCGCGCTTACGATTGCGTAGCAGCTCGGTGAGACGCGGGGCCAGCTCGTCGAGGCTGCGCTCATGCCCTGCCTTGCGCTCACGGACGCGCACGATATTCCACCCCTGGGCGGTCTCGATGGGGCCGATGATAGCGGGCGGTCGTTGCGAGGCCAAGGCCTTGGCCACCTCGGGCAGCAGTTGGTCGCGACGTACCCAGCCCACCTCGCCGCCGCGCTCGGCGGTCGCCTGGTGGGCGGAATGGGCCCGCGCGAGCTCGGCGAAGCGCTTGGGCTTGGCGCGCAGCTGTTGGCTGATCTGGGTCGCCAACTGGGCGCTGTCGGGGTGGCTGCGGGGGAGGTAGATCTGGTCGAGCAGGAGGCGTTCGGACACCGCGAGGCGTGCCTTCTGCTCCTGGTAGAGACGGGCCACCAGCTCGGCGGTAGGGTAGCCCGCCTCTGGTTCGGAGAGGGATTTGAGGTAGCTGAGGTAGAGGGCGTCGGCCTCGGCGCGGTCGAGTATCGGTAGCACCTCCTCGCGGCGGTCGAAGCCCTCGGCGCGGGCACGCTCGATGAGGTAGCGCTTGATGGTGTAGTTGATTACCAGCTGGCGTAGCGCCTCACCGCCCTGCTCCAACTGATGCTGCTGCGCCTCGTCGAGCAGGACGACCTGCTGGCGCAGTTCGGCAAGGGTGACGCTCACCCCCTCCATGCGGCTGGCGATCTGGGGGCCGCTGTCGTCGTTGTCGAACAGCTTGGCCAGGGTGGCCTCATCCACCTCCACCGGGTGCCCCTTGAGCAGGCGCTGGAGCAGCGCCTGCTCGTTGCGTGCGCGCTCTTCGGTGAGCAGGTTGGCGCGGATGCGCACGCGCACCGTGTCGAGGGGGAGGGTGCGCTGTGCGCGCGCCTCCACCAGCTGTAACAGGTGCCACCCCTGCGCACTCTGCACCGGCCCCACCAGTGCGCCGGGACGCGCGCCGTTGAGGGCACGCACCATCTCGGGGATGAGCTGTGCCACCGGCAGCCAACCCAGGTCGCCGCCCTCGGCGGCGCTGGCCTTGTGCTGTGACTCGGCCATGGCCAGCTCGGCGAAGCGGTTGGGCTCAGCGTCCAACTGCACCTTGAGGGCGTTCAGGTGGGCCTCGGCCCCCGCGCCCTTGACGCGGTAGATCTGGCGTAGGTGCAGGGCCGCCGGTTCGGTGAACTCGGCCTGGTGCGCCGCATAGTAGTCGCTGACGACCTGGGCGCCGGGGTAGTCGGCAGGGGGCTCGGTGAGGGCACGCAGGTAGGCGGCGTAGAGCCCCTGTAGACGCGCACTGGAGAAGCTCGCCGCCAGCTTGGGGTTGTCGTGCCAGTGTTCGGCGCGGGCCCGGGCGTTGATGTAGCTGCGCAGGGTGTCGCTACGCAACAACTGCTCCAGCGCGGCGCGGTCGTGCAGCAGCAGTTCACGGCGACCGCGCTCCAGGGTGTCCAGATAGGCGTTCAGCTCGCTGGCGTGGTATGCGTAGTCGGCCATGCTCGCCAGCACCGGGTCACTACTGCCGAAGAGGCCGCCGAACCAGCCCGCGCGTGCCTGGGGGATGGCCAGGAGCAGCCCCAACAGGGCGAGGTGGAGGAGGTGTCGGGT
>QKED01000074.1 GCA_003252455.1 Gammaproteobacteria bacterium | reverse complement strand
TGGCTTGTGGCTCCTGGAGCGCCGCACCGGAGCTTCAAGCCAACGGCTTGAATCCCAGCACTCCGAACAACGCCTCAACTCACAAGCCGTTGGCTTGTGGCTCCGGGAACTCCGCACCGGAGCTTCAAGCCAACGGCTTGAATCCCCGCACTCCGAACAACGCCTCAACACACAAGCCGATGGCTTGTGGCTCCGAGAGCGCCGCGCCGGCGCTTCAAGCCAACGGCTTGAACCCTCACACTCTGAACGATGCCCCTACTCACAAGCCGTTGGCTTGTGGCTCCGTGCACGACTAGCCCCGATAGAGCAGGTAGGCACCCACCACGGCGCCAAGCAGTGATACGGGGAGGTTGTATTGGTCGACCCACGCCAGTGCCTCCCAAGGTGGGAGTAACAGCTGCGCCACCGCTGCGTGAAGGAAGGAGGCGAGCATCGCCCCGCCGAGGAGGCAGAGGGGATAGGCGAGATAGCGAGGCAGGCGCAGCACGCCCCGTCCGACCCCACCCTCGCTCATCCGCCAATCCCCAGTAGCCGCGCAACCGTGTCGGCCACCGCCTCCGCCGCCTCCCGCTCGAAGCCCACCTCGTTCTGCCCCATCACCACGCTGGCGCTAGGGCCCCCCGCCACTACCCGCTCGCCCATCTGCCGCCGCTCCGCCGGGGTGAAGGCGGCGAAGACGCGGCGCAGCAGCGGCAGCAGTTCGGTGAAGTGGTCGTCGCCGATGCCGCGTACCCAGCGGTCGACCAGTTGCCAGAGGGTGTCGTCGTGCAGCAGCAGGAGGCCGCTGCCGCGCAGGAAGCCCTCTAGCCACTGGCCCGCCTCCAGTGGCGGGTTGGCGGGGCTGAGGGCGTGGCTCAGGTGGCGCGCCGCCGCTTCGGGGTCGAGGGCGTTGGCGTCGAGCAGTAGGCGTGTGGTGCGCCCGGCCACCAGGCGGTGCAGGCCGGATTGGTCGAGCAGTTGGCGCAGCGCCTGTTGCCAGTCGGCCAGGCGCTCCGTGTCGGCCCACTGGCCGAAGGCGTGGGCGGTGGTGTCGATCTGCTGCACCATCGCCTCGGCGGCGGTGTCGTCGAGGCTGTAGCAGGCGGCGGGTAGGCCGATGCAGATGCGCTCGGCGAGGCCGTGCAGCAGGGTCTCGATGCGTCCGGCGTCGGTGCCGCGCACGTCGCCGTAGCGCTGGGTCTCGACCAGTGGTGGCAGGGTGGCCATGAGTTGGTCGAGGTCGTGGCTCACGGCGCTGCGTTCGGCGAGGCGGCGCAGGGCGTAGTCGAGCGCCTCGGGCAGGTCGGCGTGGAGCAGGCGCTGGAGTTTCCCGGCGATCTCGCCGAGGTGGAGGCTCTCGTCGATGCGTTGGCGGGCGCGCGCGTCGGCGGCCTCGGCGACGGTGTTGCCGTAGCGGCTGGCGGCGATCAGCTCGACGGCGAACTCGGGCTGCCAGGCGAGCTGCCACACCTCCTTGAAGGTGCCGCGCCCATCGCCGCGCTGGCCGCCGCTGCCCCAGGCGATGCCGATGAGCGAGAGGCGGCGCAGCAGTATGGAGCGCTCCAGGTCGGTCGGCTTGCGCAGGTCGAGGGTCAGCTCGCGCTCGTCGGCGCTCGGTTTGAGGCGCAGGCGGCGCTGCTCGGCGCTGAGGTCGCGCAGCAGGGGGGCTTGCGGGGCGCTCTCTGGGACTTCGCCGAGGCGGTCGGCGAGCAGCAGGCGGCGGCGGATGAGGGCGAGGCGCGTGGGGTCGCCGAAGCAGAGCACGCTGCCCAGGGCGTCGTCGAGTTCGGCCAGGCCCGGCAGCGGACGACCGCGCAGGGCGGCTAGGGCATCGGCCAGACGCACCGATTCGATCACCCCGGCGGAGGAGGCGTCGAGCCCCTCTTTGCGCAGCAGGCGCGCGGCGCGACCGAGCCAGCGCGCCACCAGCCCGGCGCCGTCGTCGGCGTGCTGCCAGAGGTGGTCGTACCAGCCGGGGCTCTCGACCCCGGCGCCGTAGCCGCCGCCGCTGGCGAGGCGGGCGTGGGACCAGGGGACCCAGGCGGCGCTCGCCTTCACCTTGGGCAACCCCTTGAGCAGGGCGTCGTCCCCCTTGGCCGAGGGGAGCTGGCTGAGGGCGGAGAGGTGCCAGGCGCCGCAGACCACGGCGATGCGCTCGAACCCCTCCTTGAGCGCGGCGCGTAGCTGGCGGCGCATCCACGCCTCGCGCAGCGCCTCGCGATGCTGTTGCGCGGCAGTGCCGCGCGGTGGCAGCTCGTCGCGCAGGGCGTGCATGGCGTCGTGGATGGCGTGAAAGAGGTCGGTATGGTCGCGACGCTGTTCGATCTGGTGGTCCCACCAGCGCTCGCCGTCGCTGTAACCGGCGGCGCGGGCGAGCCAGTCGAGCGGGTCGCCGTCGGGCTCGGCGTGTGGCGCCTCTGGCTCGCTGTCGGTGCCCTCCCCATCGCTCTCCTCTGCTTGTGCCTCGGCCTCCTTGCGCGCCTCGGCGGCGAGGGCCAGCTGGTGGCACTGCGGCAGGTCGAAGAGGCGGATGGGGATGCCCGCGCCGCGCCCGTAGCGCAGCGCCACCCACTCGGGGGAGAAGCGTGCGAAGGGGTAGAAGACCGCGTCCTGCACCTGCGCCTCCGCGTAGACCAGCAGCGCCACCGGCGGCACCAGGGCGGGGTCGTCGACCAGCTCCAGCAGCGCCTCGCCCTCGGCGGGCCCCTCGATCAGCAGGCAGTCGGGGGCCAGCTCGGCCAGTGCCGCGCCGAGGCTGCGCGCGCAGCCGGGGCCGTGGTGGCGGATGCCGAAGAGGTGGACGCGCGCGTCGCTCATCAGCTGATCTCGCGGCAGGCGCCGTAGAGCCCCTTCCAGCCGTCGCGCTCGCGCACCACGGTCTCCAGGTATTCGCGCCAGACGATGGCGTCCTGCACCGGGTCTTTGACCACGGCGCCGAGCAGGCCGGAGGCGATGTCGGCGTCGTCTAGGCTGCCGCTGCCGAAGTGGCCGGCGAGGGCCATGCCGCTGGTGATGACGGAGATCGCCTCGGCGGTGGAGAGGGTGCCGCTGGGGGACTTGAGCTTGTTGCGCCCATCCTGCGTGGCCCCTTCGCGCAGCTCGCGGAAGATGGTCACCACGCGGCGGATCGCCTCCAGCGCCGGGGGCTCGGCGGGCAGTTGCAGGGCGCGTCCGAGCGCCTCGACGCGGTAGCGGACGATCTCCACCTCTTCGTCCTCGCTCGCCGGGGTGGGCAGCACCACAGTGTTGAAGCGGCGCTTGAGGGCGCTGGAGAGTTCGTTGACGCCACGGTCGCGGTTGTTGGCGGTGGCGATGAGGTTGAAGCCGCCGATCGCCTGCACCTCGTCGTTCAGCTCGGGGATCGGCAGCGCCTTTTCGGAGAGGATGGTGATGAGGGTGTCCTGCACGTCGGCGGGGATGCGCGTCAGCTCCTCGACCCGCGCCAGGCGCCCCTCCTCCATGGCGCGCATCACTGGGCTGGCCACCAGCGCCTTGTGGCTCGGGCCGTGGGCCAGCAGCTCGGCGTAGTTCCAGCCGTAGCGCAGCGCCTCCTCGGCGATCCCGGCGCTGCCCTGCACCAGCAGGGTGGAGTCGCCGCTGATGGCCGCCGCCAGGTGCTCGCTGACCCAGGATTTGGCCGTGCCGGGCACGCCGTAGAGCAGCAGCGCGCGGTCGGTGGCCAGGGTGGCGACGGCGATCTCCATCAGGCGGCCGCTGCCGATGTACTTGGGGCTGACCACAAAGCCGTCGTCGAGCGTGGTGCCGAGCAGGTAGTCGACCACCGCGTGCGGCGAGAGGCGCCAGTTGGGCGGGCGCGCGTGGCTGTCGGCACGGGCCAGCGCCGCCAGCTCCTCGGCAAACTGCTGTTCGGCGTGTTCACGCAGGGTCTGGGTCATGGGTCAGTTCCTTGTGCAGGTCGAGGCGGAAGTGGGCATGGGAGCGAGCGTCCTGTAGGCGTGGGCCGATGGGGCTCTGCTCCAGGGTGTCGAGTAGGTTGAGGAAGGCGGTGAGGTGGCGCGGGTGTATGCGGGGGGCGACAACATCCATCGCTCCACTCCAGCGGTAGATCAGTTCGACGTCTCGCGGTAGGGCTGAGAGCCGTTCAATCAATTTTTGGCTGATTGTCTCAGAGAAACCATCGGGGAAAGTTGCACCAAAATTGCTGAACGAGTCGAGCAGGTCTTTCGGTAATTCATTCGATTGGGTATCGAGTTGTTGCAGGATCAAGGACTCGATATCAGGCCCATGCAGAAAGTGATGATAGCGACTAACCAAGTTTCTGATATCCGCCACGCCACGCGATTCCTGCCGTTTCAGTTCCGCTAGGGCGTGCTCTCTATCCTCGAAGAGGACCGCTGCTTCTCGCCATGCCTTGATGACGACTACTCGAATCCCCTTATCGACGACATCCAACAGCTCCTGGCTCGTTAAATTGAATCGGTTCCTCCAAAAAGCCGGAGAAACGAAACAGAGCAGTTGCTTCAGCCACCATGTGCGGGCGCCGAGACCCCCACCACCCTTTTCGACCATGCCGAATCTCTTCCAGGCGGGGTCGAATTGTTGCGGAAGTTCGAAGCGCAGACATGGCTTTGCGGTGCCGTCCTTCTGTTCATAACTAGTGAGTGCGACAAGGGCCTGCTCGATGGAGGCGGAGGTCTGATTGCCGCCAAGGCGAAGTAGCAGAGGGACAGCAGCTGTGACCACCGTACCACTGCGATCCGTCGCCGCCTGCTCCAGCAGTTGCTGATCATCACGACTCAACCCCACCCGAAGTGCCTCTACCAACGCGGTACGCTGCGGCGCCCTCTCCCCGGCAAAGAAGCGCGCGATGAGTTCACGCGCCGCTGCCGGGTCGTGGCCGCGCCAGATCTCGGCCATGGCGCGCAGCTGGGTCGGTGTGCCGCCCGGCCAGCTCTCGGGCACGCCGTTCTCGGCACGGGGCAGCAGCCCGGCCCACTCCGGGTTGATGCGTGCGAGCCAGGGGCCGAGGGTACCGCTCACGCGCGCGGCGAGGGGCCAGAGCTGGGCGTGGCTGCGGCAGAGGTCGAACAGCGCGGGGATGAGTTGCGGCGGCAGGCGCTCGCCCCGCGCGCTCACGGCCTGGAGCAACTCGTCCACCGCGTGCCCCGCCTGGGGCAGGACGATGGCGCGAGGCAACAGGGCGGAGAGACTCGGCGGGGTTAGCGGTTGGGACTCCGCCTCGGGTGGCGTCGGCAGCGCCTCCTCGGCGAGCAGGCCGAAGGGTGGCTGGCCCGCGAGGCGGTAGTGGTGCAGCAGCGCGGCGGCGTCGAGCAGGGCGCGCTCGGGTTGCGCAGTGTCGAAGGCCTGGAACTGCTCGCTGAGCCGTGGCGCGTCGGGCATCAGCGGCAGCTGTAGCGGCTGGCGCGCGGTGCCGAGCAGGGCCTGGGTGACCAGCTGTTGCCAGGCACTGGTAGTCATGCGCTTTCACCCATACAAGGAGACGACTCGCAGCCTAAAGGTCTGTTTAATGGTGCGAAGAGAAATGCCATTACCGAATAGATACCAGGATTTATCCAAGGGCGTTCTAGAGAACTTTCGACCATATAGCCACCTTGCCCCCTTCACTCAGTTCAAAAAATTCATTATCTACCGTTTCAATTAACCAGAAACCTGGATAAAGGATAAGCATGGGTTATTGTGTGATAGCAATCCAAAATTTTTACGCAACTTCTGATTGTATGCCATAGTGTTCACAACTCAGCATCTTAATCACAGCAATTTCTCTCCGCAAAAAGGACAGTAGGCAATTGCAACCGCTGTTGCGGTCAACATCTCACCCTCTTGCTCCGCTTCTCCAACTTTTACATCATAAACCGTCGCCAACCGTACATTACAAAAGAGCCACTGCTTTGAGATGGAATCTTCATCTTGACCTTTTGCAATCAAAGAAGAGTGATCTTCCGGTAAATATGAGCAGGTGTGTATCTCAATAATTTTCAGAGAAAACCACCCCTCCCACTCAGAAGAGTCGGACTTCATCCTCTTCAACAACTCACTTTCTTCCTGCTCTTTCATTCCTCACCCAAAACAACTTTCAAATACAAAACACATCAGCACCCACCATATACACCAGTATTTTCATCAATAAACCATGAATCAAAGGACACACGTGTTTCGTATGCATCCATGGATTTATCGAATCCCAGTACGGCAAACTCCGACAAACTATCAGACTCATACCCCGTTTTGAGCATCTCCATCACCCACTGGGTGTTATCCGATATTATGACTTCATCAAGAGCAATCTTTCCCGCCAACTGCATCAATGAACACATCTCAGGCTACCTCACGCTCAGGTCGTGGGTGATGCCATCACACTGCGCCGCCAGGGGCAGCAGCCCCGCGGGGCTCCACTCGCCAAAGAGAGTGAGCGGGGCGCCGCGACTGAGCAGGTAGAGGTCCCACACCCGCGCGCTAGGGTGGAGTGGTGTGGTCTGGCCGAGGGCGTCGCGCAGCAGGTGACCGTCGCCCTGGGGCACGGGGGTGAGCCCGGCGATGGTGGCGGGGAGGCGGTCGAGCCAGGGGCGTGCAGCGAGGGCCTCGCCGAACGCGGCGAAGAGTGCCTGTAGGTGCGGGTGGGGTGGCGGCGTGATGGGGGCATCCAAAGCAGTGAGTTCGCCCTTGAGCAGCGCCCGTTGCGGGGCGCTGGCGGGGTAGAAGACCAGCTCGGCCTGGTAGCTCTGGCCGGTGCGCCAGCCGTGGGTGAGGCCGGTGGCGGCGCGCGGGTGGGCGAAGTCGAGCAGCAGGGCGTGGTGGCCGCTGTGGGCGCCATGGAGCCAGATGCGCTGGATGAGCAGGTTGTCGTCGCCCTGCTCGACCCACTGGCCGCAGCAGTGCCACTGGTCGTGGACGCCGGGCTGGGCGAGCAGCGGCTCTTTCGCCTGGTTCCAGCCGATCAGTTCGCGCAGCTCGGCCTGCATCCCCTCGGGCTGGGCGGCGAGGTTGCGGTAGGCGCGCAGGATGAGGTGCAGCTGGCCGAGGGCGGCGAGCAGGCGCCCCTCCCACCCCTGGCCGCTGTGCAGCAGCTGGGGCAGACGGCGCACGCGGGCGGCGAGGCCGGGGGCCTGGGCGTCGACCAGGCGCGCGGCCTGCTCCTCCCAGTGGCGGTAGTTGCGCTCGCGGGCGCTGGCGAGGCCCTGGCGCAGGAGGTCGTGGAGCCAGAGTTCGAGGGCGTCGAGGCCGTCGTCGACGCGCCGTTCGCGCTTCTCGGCACGCCGTGCCTGGGCGGCGGGGTCGGCACTCTCTTTGGCTGCGCGCTCCTCGGCCTTGGCCACCTGCTTCTCCTGGCGCTCGCTGCGCGTGTCGAGCCACTCGCTGACCCAGTCGGGCGGCTCGGCGGGGCCGAAGGCGTCGGCCCGCTCGGCGAAGAGGAGAAAGAGCGCGAGTGCGTGCTTGCAGGGGAATTTGCGCGAGGGGCAGGAGCACTTGAAGGCGGGCTCGTCGCTGCGCAGGTCGATACGCGTGCGGTAGGGGCTCTTGCCGCTGCCTTGGCACTCGCCCCAGAGCGCGCCGTCGGCCTGCGCCAGCAGCGGCCACTTGGCGGGCGCGGTGAGGCCGCGCGCCGCCTTGAGTGAGCTGGCGTCGGGGGCGAGGTTGGCGACTTGCTCCGGGGTCCAGCTCATCGCAGCGGTTCCGCGCTGGCGGGGGTGGCGACGATACCCTGGGCGGCGAGCCACTGGTCGAGGTCACCGCCGCGTAGGGCGACGGCCATCAGTTCGGGGAACTGGTCGGGGGTGCAGGCAAAGGTGGGGGCGCCGAGGGCGGCGAAGGCCCCGGCGTGCTCTTTGTGATAGCCCGGTGCCCCTTCGTCGCTGAGGGCGAGGAGGACGATGAGCTGCACCCCGGCGGCGATCAGCTCCCCGGCGCGGCGCAGCATGAGGCGCGCGTCGCCGCCTTCGTAGAGGTCGGTGATGAGCACCAGGGTGGTCTGGGTCGGGCGGGTGATGCCTTGGCGGCAGTAGCCGAGGGCGCGGGCGATGTCGGTGCCGCCACCGAGTTGGGTGCCGAAGAGCAGTTCGACCGGGTCGTCGAGCTGCTCGCTGAGGTCGACCACCTCGGTGTCGAACACCACCAGGCGGGTGGCGAGGGCGGGGATGGCGGCCATCACGGCGGCGAAGATACTGGAGTAGACCACGCTGGCGGCCATGGAGCCGGATTGGTCGACGCAGAGCATGACCTCTTTCTGGTGGCTGCGCTGGCGCCGTCCGTAGCCGATGAGCTGTTCGGGGACGATGCTGTGGTGCGCGGGTTGGTAGTGCTTGAGGTTGGCGCGGATGGTGCGCAGCCAGTCGATCTCGTTGTGGCGTGGGCGGCGGTTGCGCTGGGCGCGGTCGAGGCTGCCGCTGATCGCCTGGCGGGTGGGCTGTTCGAGGCGGGCGAGGAGCTGGTCGACCACCTGGCGCACCACTTGGCGGGCGGTCTCCTTGGTCTCTTCGGGGATCATCGAGCCGAGGGAGACCAGGGTGGCGACCATGTGTACGTCGGGCTCCACCGCCTGGAGCAGCTCGGGCTGGAGCAGCATGGCGGTGAGGTTGAGCCGCTCCAGGGCGTCGCGCTGCATCACCTGCACCGAGCTGGCGGGGAAGTAGCGGCGGATGTCGCCGAGCCAGCGCGCCACCTTGGGCGAGGAGCGGCCCAGGCCGCCGCCGCGCTCGGCGTCGTAGAGGGCACCGAGGGCGGCGTCCATGGCGCGATCGTCGTCGCTCAGGGGGCAGCCGATACCGTCGGCCTTGTCGCCGCCGAGGATGAGGCGCCAGCGGCGCTGATGGGGGTCGTTCACCACGTCTCCTTGGCTCCTTGTGGTGGGGGGATGATGGCGGAGATGGGGGGCGGGTTCAAGCTGGTGGCGGGCAACCTCGAAGGGGATTGGCCACGGAGGCACGGAGGAGACGGAGAAAAGGCTTGTGAGGATAGAGTGATTGGGCGCGTTGGCGAGGGGAGGGTCGGCTACGAGACCTTGAGCGCCTACATGCGGCGCCACCGGCTATCGCGGGCGTGGCCCGCGCCTACGCTGCATCAATCACTGTAGGAGCGTCCCCATGGGCACGACTGGCTCGGTCGCTAGTGCGCTGGTCGGTTAGCAGTTTTTGAACACCTGCATCGGCGCCACCGGCCATCGCGGGCGTGGCCCGCTCCTACGGTGCATCAATCACTGTAGGAGCGTCCCCATGGGCGCGACTGGCTCGGTCGCTAGTGCGCTGGTCGGTTAGCAGATTTTGAATACCTGCATTCGGCGCCACCGGCCATCGCGGGCGTGGCCCGCTCCTACGCTGCATCAATCACTGTTGGAGTGTCCCCATGGGCGCGATGGCCGATCTCACCTAATCCCCATCCTCGCTCAGCAGGTAGCGCAACATCCGCTGGCGGTTGTTCAGAAACTCCTTGGTAATGGCGTAGTGCTCTGTTTCCTCGTAGTCGACCTGGCTGATGCCGCTGCCGTCGAAGAGCATGATCTTCGCCTGCGGATAGGCGAGCAGGATGGGCGAGTGGGTGGCGATGATGAACTGTGATCCGTTGTTCACCAGCTGATGGATCGCGGCCAGTGCGGCGAGTTGGCGCTGGGGTGAGAGCGCCGCCTCGGGCTCGTCGAAGAGGTAGAAGCCCTTACCTTTGAGTTTGTGCGTGAGGGTGGCGATGAACGCCTCGCCGTGTGAGTGCTGGTGCAGTGATTTACCGCCGTAGCCTTGCAGGTAGCCGATGTCATCCATGTAGGTGGCCACGTTGTAGAAACTCTCGGCGCGTAGGAAGTAGTGGTCCTTCGGCTGGGCGAAGCTGCGGATGAGCTTGATGTGCTCCGCGAGGCCGCTCTGGTCGTTGGCCGAGGCGAGGCGGACGTTGCGCGTACCTCCATCGGGGGAGAAGCCCATCGCCAGGGCGATCGCCTCGATCAGGGTCGACTTGCCCGAGCCGTTTTCGCCGACGAAGAAGGTGACGTCGGGGTGAAAGTCGAGAAAATCCAATTCACGTACGGCGGGTACGCTGAATGGATAGTCGTCGCTGCAGGCGACCTTGTCGCGCTTGAGTTCGATGCTGCGTAGGTAGGGTTTGGCTTCCATGTCGGTCTCCATGCTCGCTGTCGACACCCTCTGCGCATGAGCCTAGCAGGAGTCGTGGCTCGGTGCAGACTCGTATGCAGCGGTGTAAGCCCCTACTTGGGCAAAACCAGCGGATGACTACAACAAGCATACAGAGAGTAGTTGCCTGACTCGGCCCGGTCGGCCTACATTAGGCGCCTCGACTGGGTGTGAGGCTTGCCAGCCCCACTCTCGAACAGCGCAGTGCATTTGCACAGGACAACTGGATCATGGCGCTAGAACTGGATCGGGGTACCGACACCCCCTCATCACAACCCCTACTGGAGCAGCGGATATGCACATCATTCTCGGCATCCTCGGTGCCGCCGTCACCATTCTGATCCTCCTCAACCGACTCTCCGATAACGGTATCGACATCGGCTGGCTCAACCCCTTCGCCTGGAAGCGACGCCGTGAGTGGGCGAAGAAGTACCACGCCAACCCGATGTTCGCCATCCAGCAGCCGATGGAGGTGACCGCGCTGTTGATGGTGGCACTGAGTAAGAGCGAGGGGGAGATGAGCACGGAGCAGAAGCGCGAGATCAAGGCGCGCTTTCAATCCGACTTCCACCTTTCCGAGGAGGAGGCCACGGCGCTGGTCGCCTCCTCGGTGTTTTTGCTGCAAGACAACCTCGACCAGGTGAAGCAGATGGATAAGCTGCTGCAACCGAGCCTAGAGCGCTTCAGCGAGGCGCAGGCGCGCTCCGCCACCGAGCTGCTCAACCACATCGCCAGCTTCGATGGAGCGCCCAACGCCTTCCAGAACGAGGTGATCGGGCTATTTAACAAGCAGCTCAACGCCCGCTTCGCGCTCGCTCACGCGCGCGCCTAGACGTCGGCTCGACCGTGCTGCTAGGTTTTCGCCCTCGGCTTGGTGTTCGCGCCGCCGAGGGTGCCTCACGCGTCTGTGTCACGATAAGGAGATCCGATGTTCCTCAACCTCCCCCTGGTGATGCATTCGCTCACCGATGACCAGCGCCACTGGTTCACCACCATGGGCATCCCCCCGATCCAGGTCGAGCCGGTCGCGGGCAACCACTGCCGGGTCGGCCATGCCCTCGCCCTCCTCTTGGTACATAAACTCGACTCGTTTCGCGGTGACATACCGGGGGTGGTCACACTCGATAGTGCCGACCTGAACAGCACCCCAAACTTCGCCCATCGCTTCAATCCAGCGAGGGTCGACCCCGCCGGGGTCAGCCTCCTGCTGGAGATGGTCGCTGGGCCAGAGGCGCAAGACGCATACGCCTTCGATGCCGAGGATGCGTTCGACGACGATGAAGATGAGGAGGTCGAGGAGAACCTCTTCATCACCCCCCGTCCGCCCGGCGACTGGGCGGGGAGCTACGACGAGTGGCTCTTCACCCTCGCCGCGGCACTCGGTTTGGAGCCACCGGTGCCACTGCCGACCTCCAGCTACCCCGAGGTATTCGCGGCGGCCAAGGCGCAGGTGCAGGCACGCCTACCGGCGATCCGCGAGCGCTTCCTGGCCGGGATGGGGGAGCTGCATCTCGGCTTCAAGGTCGGCCTGCCGACCCGTGACGAGAGCCTCGAATACGTCTGGGTGCGCCCCATCGACTGGAGCGACGCGGCGACTTTAGTCGCTGTGCTGGAGTCACGACCGCACGACTGTCCCGGCTTCAAGTTGGGCCAGCAGCTTCAGATCACCCCGGACGAGCTGGTCGACTACGCCATCGGCAGTGAGAGTGAAGGGGTGGTCGACCCTGGCTATACCCAGCGTATTGCCGAGGACTACGGCTTGATGATCGCCTGATTTGACGGTCGGATGGCGATGGAGGAGCTGGGTAATCAGTGTGATTGGTGCGCCTCGTTCCTCGGCACACCCTATGGGACCGAGTCAGTGACAAAGGCGGTACTATATCCATCACACGGGATAGTCGAGTTCCCTCTGATGCCGAATGGCGAGGATGCGTACCTCATCAAGAAGCGGCACAAAGCGATAGAGCGCCATGTAGCCAGTCTTGCCAAAAGAGATGACCAGCTCGCGGAGCTCACCCTCGACACGTCGCCCGATCAGTGGGTGATTTTGCAGGGCATCGACAGCACTGATGATGACGCCGACGGCCTGAGTGGCGCTCCCTGCATCGTATTCCAGCAGGTAGTTCATCAGCCGCTCCAGGTCGTCGAGCGCCTGGGCCGCATAGACTACCTGCGGCACGCTTTTGGCCGCTTGGCGGGTTTGCCCTCTGCTAGACGGGTGAGCCACTGGTGCACGTCCTCAGCGCCGTAGACCTCCGCCCCCTGCTCGATGGCGCCGTCCGCCTTCAGCGCCTGCTGGACAAAGTCGGCGAGCCGCTCCTCACGCTCCACCTCGCGCTCCAGCGCCTCGACCATGAAGCTGTGGGCCGAGCGATTGCTGCGTTCGGCGAGGCGCTGGATGCGTTGTTTGAGTTCGGGAGAGAGTTTGAGGGAGGTGGAGACCAGGCTCATGGAGGTGACTCCTGTTTGAGGTAGTCAAAGAGTAGTTATTTGCACTGTCTGGTGCAATGTCGTGGTTTTGGTGCCTCCGTTCAGAGGCGGCGGAGCGGCAAGAGGCAAGTAAGGTGAGCCTGCTGTGCACTTGGAGTACACGCCTTGGCGTGTGCGGCCTCTGCCAACACCACCCGGTGCACCTCCTGTGACGGTCTCCATTCTACCGGACGGACGCACAGCGCCCGTCCGGCCAGGCTTAACTTAACGGCAGTGAGGCAGAGCCTCGGCACCAGTTGGGATGGGGACGTGTTGATGAATATGCGAGGCTCCGCCTCGTTACCCCGTCTTTGCGGCTCTGCCGCTCGGCTCAGGCCTCCTCGCCCTGCGCCAACTGCTTGGCCCTGGCAAAGTCACTCTTGCCACTCCCCAGCTTGGGGATCTCGTCGACCCGCACCAGCCGCGACGGCTGCGCCAGGGCAGTGAGCCCGGCCTTCGCAACCGCCTCATGCAGCGTCGCCTCGTCGATATCACCAGACCAGAGCACCACCACCTGCTCACCCTTCTTGCCATCCGGCACATTGGTTGCCAGCACCTCGACCTCTTCGGGCAGCTGATGCCCGATGGCGGACTCCACCGCACCTAGGCTGACCATCTCGCCGCCGATCTTGGCGAAGCGCGAGTAGCGGTCGACGATGGTGAGGAAGCCATCAAGATCCAGGTGGCCCTTGTCGCCGCTCTTGTACCAGCGCGTGCCCTCCAGCTCGACCAGCACCTCGGCGTTCTTCTCGGCATCATCCAGGTAGCCCTGCATCACCTGGGCACCGCCGATGAGGATGAGGCCGTCTTCACCGGCGGGCAGGGTCTTGAGGCTCTCGGGGTCGACCACGCGGAAGCTGCTGCCGGGCAGGGGCATGCCGACGGTGCCGTGCTTGTTGCCCACCTGCACACGCCAGTCGCGCAGGTCGATGCGGTCGGGGACGTTGACGCTGGCCACCGGGGCGGTCTCGGTGGCGCCGTAGCCCTCGTAGACGGGCTTTTTGAACTTCAGCTCGAAGGCGTCGCGCACCTCGGCGGGGAGGCGTTCGGCCCCGGCCACCACCAGGCGCAGCGGGTCGAGCATCAGCGGGTGGATGCGACCGTTGCGGGCGAAGAGGCGCAAAAAAGTCGCGGTGGCGCAGAAGACGGTCGCCTTGTGCTCGGCGATCGCCTTGCCGATATTCACCACGTCGGTCGGGTCCGGGTGGCAGACCACGGGAACACCCTCTAAGAGCGGCATCAGGCCGGTGACGGTGAGGCCGAAGGCGTGGAACAGCGGCAGGGTGGCCATGATCTTGTCGTCACTGCGGGTATCGAGCACGTCGGAGATCTGGCGCGTGTTGCCCATCAGGTTGCGGTGGCTCAGGACCACGCCCTTGGGCGTCCCCTCGCTGCCGCTGGAGAAGAGGATGGCGGCGGGGGCGTCGATGCCGACGCGCTTGGCGAACAGGGTATGCAGCAGACGGGCCGGTAGGGCGATGGCGAGTAGCCAGTAGGCGAGCTTGCGTCCAGTGCCGATGCGCATTTTCAGATCCTCTAGGTAGACCACCTTGCACCAGGCGAACAGCTCGGTGAGGTCGACGCCGCGCGTCTCCAGCTTGGCGACGAACTTGCGCGAGGTGTAGATCGTCTTGATGCGCGCCTTGGTCACCGCGCCGAGCAGTGCCTCCTCGCTGGCGGTGTAGTTGAGGTTGACCAGGGTGCGGCCACGCAGCAGGGCGGCGAGGTTGGTGAGCAACCCGGCACTGGTAGTCGGCAGCAGGATGCCGACGTTCTGCTCCTTGCCCTCGGCCTCGATGATGCGTGACAGGGCGATGGCCCCGGCGATGGCCTGATAGCCGGAGAGCGCACTGCCAGTGGTGTCGGCCACGGCAAGTTGCTTGCCGCTGCGCTTCAGGCCACGCAGGGCGGCGAGGGAGAGGGGCTCGAAGCCCTCGGTGTGCGCCTCCCACGCCTCGATGGAGAGGTCGAAGACGCGCTGCTTCACCTGTTCGGCGCTGCTGTCGATGGGCATGGGGGCGGCGAAGGCGACCACCACGTCGCGTCGACCTGAGTCGCTGCGCAGCTCCTGCAGGTGAGCGCCGGAGCGGGAGAAGCGGCTGCCCCAGAGGCCGCGCAGGTAGAAGGGGAGGATCACCCCGTCGACCCCCTCGACCATCTTCTCGAAGCCGCGCTTGAACTCGCCGAGCTGGCCGGAGCGGCTGATGGAGCCCTCGGGGAAGAGGCAGACCACCTCGCCCGCGCGCAGCAGCTCGTTCACCTGCGCCATCGCCCCCTTGCTCTGGCCGCTGGTGATGGGCACCACGCGGAAGATGCGGAACAGCCAGTTGAGGTACCAGCGCTGGTAGATGGCGCGGTGCATGACGAAGCGCACCGGGCGCGGCGAGGCGATCTGGATCATCGCCCAGTCGAGCCAGCTGATGTGGTTGCCGAGCATCAGCACCGGGCCCTCCTCGGGGATGTTCTTGAAGCCCATGACGCGCACGCGGTAGCGGCTGGCGAAGAGCAGCGCGACCAGGTAGCGCACCAGCGACTGCGGCAGTTGCCAGAGGGTGTAGAGGGCGCCGACGGCGGTCACCGCCATCATCAGCGCGAAGAGCCCCAGGCTGTCGAACCCGGCGAGGGCGAACCCGGCGGTGAGGCCGAGGAAGGCGAGCATCACCAGGTTCTGGATCCAGTTGTTGCCCGCCAGCACGGTGCCGAGGCGCGCCTCACCGGCGTGGAACTGGATGAGCGCATTGAGCGGCACGATGAACAGCCCGCCGAAGAGTCCGAAGGCGAGGATGTCGGCGGCGATGAGGGTGGTGTCCGTGAGCAGCGGCAGGGCCACCAGAGTACCGAGCAGGCCGAAGGCGCCGAGCGGCACCAGCCCGGTCTCGATGAACTGGCGCGAGGCGCGCCCGGCGATGAGCGAGCCGATGACGATGCCGATGCCGGAGGCGGCCAGCAGCCCCTGCACCACGCGGGTGTCCAGCAGCCCCAGGCTCGCCTTGGCGTAGGCGGGGAAGGCGGCCAGCACCACCTGCGAGACGCCCCAGAAGACCGCCAGGCCCACCACCGAGAGCCAGATGACGCGGTTGGCGTGCAGCGTGCCGAGGTTCTCCTTCAGGTAGCCGCCCTTGCCGTAGTGCAGCCAGTCGAAATTGAGCGGGGTCGGCTCGTGCTTCCCCTCGGGCAGGCGCAGGGTGAGCGCCCACTCAGCCAGCGAGCAGAGCACCAGCAGCCAGCCGATGGGGGCGATGGCGCGCAGGATGTCGGCCTCGTCGCTGTAGCTCACGCCGCTCAGTCCGTTCTCGAACAGCAGCGAGAAGCAGAAGATGCCGCCGAGGATGGCGACGATGGTGACGCTCTGCACCCAGGCGTTGCCGCTGGCCAGCCGCTCGCGCCCCATCAGCTCCTTGATGTAGCCGTACTTGGCCGGGGAGTAGAGGGCGCTCTGCACCGCCAGCAGGAAGGTCAGACCGAACGCCGCCAGATACCAGCCCTGGTAGTAGGCGAGGGTGATGAGCAGCGTCAGCCCCACCGCCACGAGCGCGGCGATGCGCATGATGCGCGGCTTGCGGAAGCGGTCGGAGAGGAAGCCCGCCGGGGTGAAGAGCAGGGCGAAGGGGAGCAGGATGAGCCCGTTGACCAGCGCGGTGAGGACGATCTGCTCCTGCCCGTCGTGGATCTTGAAGATGGTGTTCTGGATGACGATCTTGTGGCCGAGGTCGACAAAGGCGTTGAGGAAGACCACGGCGAGGAAGGGGAAGAAGCCGAGTAGGCGGTCCATGGGGCGGCGCTCCGTTGGGTGGGTGTGCCGGTCAAGTTAAGACCAGGTGGCATGCAGGGCAACGCGTATCGTCACAGTTGCACAGCGCCCACCCAAAAGCATCACATATTGCTACTTTTGTCGGTGTGCGCTGCTTGTAGCACGGCGCATGGCCGTCTCCTCCCCCCTTCCCGCTATCAAGCAAAAATAATCGTTTTATTCATACAAATCATTGAAATATCAATTTTATTGAACGAATATCGATTTTATTGAACTCGAAGTGCTCTCGAATCCTTTTGGAGTCACCGTGTCACTGCTTGGCTACCAATGGCTCATCCGCCATCTCGCACTACTCGACTATCCACTCCCCGTGCGCTCCCAGATCGGTTCACAGTTGAAAACCGCCGAGCTGCGCGACGGGAGCGTCGTCAAGGAGTTCACCCCGCAATACCAGCCCAGCGACGACCCCATCGGTCACCTCACCTTCGCCCTCAAATACGAAGGGGTCAATCTGGCGCTGCTGCGGGAGTGCTTTCGCGCCATCGGTCCAGGGCCGATCGAGCAGCACATCAGGCAGACACCCACGGGTAAGTACAGCCGCCTGCTCGGCTTCTTCTTCGAATACACCACCGGACAACGCCTGGACCCGGACCTCATGGTCGGCGGCAACTACGTCGACGCGCTGAATCCGAAGGACCATATCGTCTCCCCTCACCCACAGCGTAACGCGCGCTGGCGGGTACGCGACAACCTCCTCGGCCCCCCCGACTACTGCCCCATCATCCGCCACACCCCGGCGCTCGCCGAGGGGCTGGCCCAACCACTCCAGAGCGAATTGACCGCGCTGTTGGCCGACTTCCCGCCGGTGTTGTTTCAGCGCGCCTCCGATTACCTCTACACCAAAGAGACCCGCTCCACCTTCGGTATCGAGCACGAACCCATGCCCACGGCGGACCGCGCGCTGCGCTTCATCGCCCTGCTGCACGAGGCCGGTGAGGGCTCACGCGCGACAATCCTCGGCGAGGCCACGCTGGTCGAGCGGCAGAACCGTATCGTCGATCCCCGCTATGCCGTCGGCCACTATCGTGACTATCAGAACTATGTGGGTGAGATGCGCCCGGACTACACCCAGCGCGTCCACTACGCCTGCCCGCCTCCCCACCTCGTCCACCCGCTGATGCGCGGCCTGGCCGAGGTAGCCGAGAGGGTCGAAGGGCTGGCCCCGGTCTTACAAGCAAGCGCCGTCGCCTTCGGCTTCGTCTTCATCCACCCGTTCGAGGATGGCAACGGCAGACTGCACCGCTTTCTGATCCACGACCTGCTACAGCGTAGCGGCCTCGGCGCGCCCGGCCTGATCCTGCCCATCTCGGCCACCATGCTGAAGCACCTCACCGACTACGACGCCTCACTGGAGCGCTACTCCCGCCCGCTGATGGAGCAGCTCCTGCGCTACGAGGTCGATGACGAAGGCACCCTGACCCTGCTCAACCCCGAGGACGTTGACGCCTACTACCGCTACCCCGACCTCACCGCGCAGACCGAGTACCTGCAACAGACCCTGGCCCTCACCATCCAGCAGGTCCTGAAAGATGAACTGGGTTTCCTACTTGGCTACGACCAAGCGCGCAATGGCATTCGCGCACTGGTCGACATGCCTGACCGACGCCTAGACCTGCTGCTGAAACTGTTGCACCAGAACGGAGGGAAGTTATCGGGGAAGAAGCGCGATCTGTTCAGAGAGCTGAGCGATGAGGAGGTCGAGCGGGTGGAGAGGGTGTTTGGAGAGGCGTTTGGGTAACCAGCACCCAGTTATCGGCACCGACTAACAGCTATTAGACTCGCCCTCACACCGCACATATTTGAAGTACTTATCCTGCCTTCAATGATCATCGAAGAGGTCATCTCACTGAGTAACCTCAAGGTCAATCCTGGCAAGCAGTCACGAGGAGGCGGTTACTTTCTACCTACTCATCCTCATCGACCGACCACTCATTCAGCTCTGTCGATATCCGCCTCATCGCTCGTTCAAGCTTGGGGGTGAGCTCACCAGTGGAGACGTAGTGGTTGTGAATGAGTCCTGCCTTTTTCGCATCGTGTGACCTTCGCAGGTCATTCAGGTAGCCCTGCAACGTAGTCGGTTTGGTCGTAACTCTAGTTAAGTGTTTATTGAAGGTTTTCTCGAAACGACGGATCGCCTCTTCATCGTCATCGTCATTTCTGTCGATGTAGAGCACCCGCGCGCCCTTGGCCTGACTCCAGCCCAGACGCCCAAGCAACGCTCTAATCTCCTCTTGGAGACGCACTGTCTCTGCGTCTGTCTCCATTTGTCTCTATCGACCTCTGTACGCTTCCGTTGTCCCCGCTGGGACAACAGTGTGTTTATCAGGAGGCAACGTGCCAGTTATGGCGCATGCACCTGAAAGCACTCCACCAATCCTACTTTCAGGAGATAGACGAATGAAGCGCATGACCCAATCCGACGCATCCCGCATTCAATCCGCCACGGCTAAGGCCAACGGTGGTCAAGTACCCAAGGGCTCGTTTGCCTCACGCGCCCAGTCCGCGGCCGCGGGCACTCCGCCCAACGGCCCCAGCACCACGGGCAACCCCTCGGGTGGTGGCCGCGGCAACAACAAGCCTAAGGGGCGTTAAACCCGACAGGCCTTAGCATGAGCAAGGAAGCGAGACGCAAAATGCGTCTCGTTTCTTATGTAGTCGCTGTGTTTGATCTCTTTCATGGTCCCCTCTAATGCGCAGGTACAGGTCTGCGTCGTTCTCCTTACCTGTGCTTCAGAGCGGTAATAGTTGGAGCCGTTTATGCACACATCGAGAAGCGCATATTCGACTGCGACAGGGTAGCGATCATCTTTTTCGACCATGATAGGAGGTGGGGTTAAGGCGGCCAGCTCTTTATCAGAGGGTTCGCCGATATGGTGGCCAACGATCCCGCCAAGGATGATGGCGGTAACGGTCGATATCAGCGGCTTCTTGTGTTTACTGAACGTATGTTCATTCAACGACCCTTCACACTCTGCACAGACGGCATTTTCTAAAGGGATCTCGTTCACCGTCTCACAGTGTGGACACTCGATATTCATCCTCTCCTCCTTGAACATGGGTTGCTGGTACTTTGGGCCGATGATTCTAACTCATCGTCGCAAGAGAAGCTCTTGCATGGATACTGCAACCCCACGCCTAGATATCGGAATAAACCGTTCTCCACTTAGCTCGACTATCCCAGTTCGGCGTAATGAGTCGTGAAAACCGATGACAGATCCCACTCTCTGCTCGGCATTACCGTTACAGGTAGGTGTCGAACCACGCCACCTGCCTGGCGGCGACCCGCTCGAACGCCGCCCCCGCATAGACCTCGTAGTGCGTGGCCCCGGCGATCTCCATCAGCTCCTTTGGCTCGTTGGCCGCGGCGAAGAGGGCATGGGACTCGGCCACCGGGTTGACGCTGTCGTCGCCCGCCGCGACCACCAGCACCGGCACCTGCACTTGGCCTATCACCTCCACCGGTTTGTGCTTGAGGGTCTCGGCGACGGTGAGGAAGGGGATCTTGATCTTCAGCGCGGGGAAGGCCTCGGCGTACTCCTCGTAAAAGCGCTTCGATTGCGTATCGGAGAGCACCTTGACGATGGGCACCATCATCTCTTTGCCGGTGTTCTGCTTCTTCTCCTGCATGCGCTCCAGGGTGGCGAGGAACTTGGCCTTCTCATCGTCGCTCATGGCGCCGGTGACCACGCGCTCGCCGTCGGCGAAGGTGAGCTGCGCGGAGATCGCCTTGACCCTGGCATCCGCGGCGGCGGTGTAGACCACGTTGGCGCCGCCGAAGGAGGTGCCCCAGAGGCCGATGCGCTCGGCGTCCACCTCGGGGCGGCCCACCAGGTAGTCGACGGCGCTGCGGATGTCTTCGATCTGCAGGGCGGGCACCAGGCGGCCCGGCTCCCCTTCGCTGGCGCCGAAGCCACGATAGTCGAAGGTCATGGCGACGAATCCGGCGTTGGCGAAATACTCGGCGAAGGCGGGCAACAGCAGCTCTTTGACCCCGGCAAAACCGTGACAGAGGAGGATGGCGGGGGCGGGCGTGCCCTCACCCTGCGGCAGATAGAGGTGGGCGGCGATCTGGCTGCCTGCGCAGTCGAAGGTTACGGTTTGGGGTGTCACGGGTGCGGTTCTCCCTGCGGTGATGGTTGAGCGGTGTCGACGGTAGCACAGGCCGCATGGCATCTCTCGCCTGGCTATGCGTTGGTTCACTCGCCTGGGGCCGCATCCACTGCGCAAGAATTATGTCGAGATGAGGCGTTTCACTCCGCCCAAAGCAGTCACGAGAAAAAAATCTAAATCACACGTTGAACTCTCGAATTCGCCGCCTATAATTCCGCCCACTATGAACATCCAGCTCACCACCAACCACCGCCCAACCGGCCCCTCGGCCGCGCGTCTCGCGCAGCCAGGGGGCCTGTGGGTCGGTTATCTCTATGCACTGACGTAGTGCCCCGTGCAGCTGTGATGTTCGCGGGGCCTCGCTAGGCCTCGCGATCGATAAACCCCGATCGGCTTGGCCTATCGGGGTTTTTTTATGTTTGCGCCCTCTGCCTGGGCAGGGGCGTTTGGGTTTCATGGCACCCACCGTTCAGCGGTGCAGGTTTTTAGGCCTGTCTGGTGCGCTCGGCTCGGTTGTGTCCGATTGCGCGAGCGTATTCCGAGCGGTGGGGGCGTGAAAGTGCGGGGAACGCCCGAGGTACAGGCATCTGACGGTAAATCAGCTGATCGCAAGATCGCGGGGGTTCGATTCCCTCTTCCTTTGCCCTTGGTGTGTGCCGGGGGCACGTGGTTTAGGTCCGCGCAATCGAGCAGGTAACTGCTCTTCAACGATAGGTAGACCGGCGATGGGCTGGGCGGCCATATAGCCGTCGGCTCTTCGCAGCACTGCCACCGCCGCCGCCAAGGCGAGGCCTTCGGCAAGGGTGGGCCAGGTGGTGTGAGCCGAGCAGGGAGCCAGGGCATGAACGCGCCGCTCGCACTCGCTCCGCCCACTCCCCCTGAGGGCTGAACCCTTAGCGGTGCCGGTGGTGGCGTGGTCTGCCCGTCGTCCTATTCATTGGGTCGATGAGAGCGCCCTAAGCAGGGGCGAGAAAGGAGACAAGCATGTTGGGATACAACAGAGTGGTGGTTGCCGAGCACGAGCGCGGCATCGAATGGGTCAACCGTGTGGTCACGCGCATCCTGGGGCCGGGCGTCTACGCCTATTGGGACCTGCTCGGTGAGCGTGAGATCCGCCGATACGACCTCAACGAGCCGCGGTTCGACTCCAAGCTCATCGACACCCTTTTGAGCAACCATCCGGCGCTGTGCGAGGAGCACTTTCAGCAGGTGACGCTCGGGCGTAACGAGGTGGGGCTGGTGTTTCACAACGGGCGCTTGGCCGACCTGCTGGAGCCGGAGAGCCGCACGCTCTTCTGGCGCGGGCCGGTGGCGGTGCGGGTAGACGTAGTCGACACGGCCGCCGACATACGCATCCCCGCTGAGACCGCACGCCACCTGCAACGTGCACTGCGCACGCAGGGCCAGCAGGCCAAACTCTCGCGTTGGCTGCTCACCACTGAGGTGGCCGACCACCACGTCGGCCTGTTGTTGCTGGATGGTGGCCTCAAAGAGACGCTGGGTCCGGGCTTTCACGCCTTCTGGAGTGTCGACCAGAGCCTCAGCGTTGAACAGGCCGACCGCCGCCTGCTGAGCATCGAGGTGCAGGGCCAGGAGATCCTCACCCAGGACAAGGTGAGCCTGCGCATCAACCTCGGCGCCACCTACCGCGTCGCCGACCCGGTACGTGCGCGCACTGAGCTTGAGAGCGTAGAGAAGCACCTCTACCGCACCCTGCAACACGGTCTGCGCCAGGCCATCGGCACGCGCAGCCTGGATGCCCTACTCAGCGACAAGGGCGCGTTGGAGGCGCTGGTGTTCGACTACACGCAGGCACGCGCCGAGCCTTACGGCATCGCCCTCGACAGCGTCGGCATCCGCGATGTGATCCTGCCTGGCGAGATGAAGCAGATCCTCAACCAGGTGGTGGAGGCGGAGAAGCAGGCCCAGGCCAACATCATCAAGCGGCGTGAAGAGACGGCGGCTACGCGTTCGCTGCTCAACACCGCGCGCCTAATGGAGGAGAACCCGACGCTGCTGCGCCTCAAGGAGCTGGAGACGTTGGAGAGGGTGGCCGAGCGCGTCGGCAGCTTCACCGTCTACGGTGGCCTCGACGCCATCCTCAAGGACACCGTGCGTATTCAACTGCCCGCCGCCGCGCAGGGCTAACCCCACGCCCTCGGCCTCCCGCCGAGGGCCCCGACCGAGGAGAGACGCTATGTCTGCACCCACCAAACCGCGACCGACACACCCATTCAAGCATCGAATCATCTCGACACGAGAACATTATGGATATCGCCAACGCACAAGAGATCATCGCCTGCCTCCCGGCTGAGCGCACCCGTTTCAACTACTTCAAGGATCGCTACGCCCTCCAGCTGCTCGGCTACGCCAGCGGCGACGGTGCACGTATCGACCAACTGCGCGCGGGCCCCTACGCCCGTCTGCTCAACAAGCCCCTGGTGCGCCAACTGCTCGCCGAGTGCGGCGATGGCCGCGTCAGCGCCGAGAGCACGCGCTACGTCTGGCAGGAGCCACACCTGCCGTTTCTGCTCACACTCGGCCTGTGGGGCAACGCACGCGGCTATCGTTTCCGCCAGACCTCGCGCCCCGGCTTCAACCTGGTGCTGCGGCTCAACTTCAGCCGTGACCACGACCGCACCTTCAAGCGCCTCTTCACGCCCTACTACGGCGACGACTCACTCAACTGGGCCTCCGGCCACCCGACCCTCAAACCGGGTGAGCGCGCCTACTACCGTGAGACCCTCGCCTGGGCCCGCCTGGATGTAGACCTTGCGCGCGGTGAGGCGCTGATCGAGGAGATCCAGACCGACTGGGTCCGCGAGGCGCGCGATCAGCGACGCAAGCTACCCGACTGCCCCAAGTGCCAAAGCCCAGGCGGTTCGGAGCGCTGTCGTATCAACCAGGCGGCACACCACTACCTCGACGCGGTGTTCGCCCCCTATCTCTCGGTGTGGGACGAGGCGATGCTCAGCGCCACGCTCTTCTTCCTACGCGAGGAGCTGGGGATTCGCCACATCTGGTACCACACCTGGGCCAGCGGCAACGCACTCAAGGGGATCGACCCCACCTGGGCACCGCCGCGCTCCCTCTACCAGACGCTGCCTCGGCAGTTCTGCTTCCAGGAGCGGGACGACACACCGGCGATGTTGCACGACAAGAGGATCGAGCGGCGACTGCGCAAGGCCAAACAGACGGCCCGCTTCTACGCGTTGTCACTGTGACGGCTGGAGAGTCGCAGGCGGTTCGTGGGCCATGCCCAACCCCGTGGCGCGGCACCCTGTGTGCGAGGACGAGCGCAGCGTCATCCACCCGGCGCAGGGCGGCTGGCGCCGAGCGTGGGCTGACCTAGGCGACACTCAGACTGTGTGGCGAATGCCGCTGCGCACATCCGCCCTACGCCGTTACTGCGCGAACAGCTCGCTCAACGCCGAGGCATCCAGCGCGAAGGCGTCCTGCCCCTCGCCCTTGGCGTAGACGGCGTCGGCGAGGGCCTGTTTGCGCTGCTGCATGGCGAGGATCTTCTCCTCCAGGGTCGCCTCGGCGAGGAGTTTGTAGACGAACACCGGTTTGTCCTGGCCGATGCGGTGGGCGCGGTCGGTGGCCTGGGCCTCGACGGCGGGGTTCCACCAGGGGTCGTAGTGGATCACGGTGTCCGCCTCGGTGAGGTTGAGGCCGGTGCCACCGGCCTTGAGGCTGATGAGAAAGAGCGCCACCTCGCCGGAGGTGAAGCGCTCGATCGCCTCTTGGCGCCTGCGCGTCTGGCCGGTGAGCTTGGTGTAGGCGATGCCCGCCTTGCCCAGGCGCGCCTCGATGAGGCCGAGCATGCTGGTGAACTGGGAGAAGAGTAGGATGCGCCGCCCCTCCTCCAACAGCTCGGGCAGCATCTCCATCAGCAGTTCGAGCTTGGCCGACTCCTGCACCTTGCGTGCGCTGGCGGTCTTCACCAGCTGCGGGTCGCAGCAGACCTGGCGCAGCTTGAGCAGGGCGTCGAGGATCTCGATGCGCGCCCGCTGTAGCCCCTTCTCGGCCAGCAGCTTCTGCACCTTGTCGGCCATGGCGACGCGGATGGTCTCGTAGAGGCGACGCTGGTCCGGGCCGAGTTCGACCAGGCGGATGATCTCGCTCTTGGGTGGCAGTTCGCTGGCCACCTCGCCCTTGGTGCGGCGCAGCATGAAGGGGGAGACGCGCTGGGCGAGCTGGGCGCGGCGCTCGGCGTCGCCCAGCTTCTCGATGGGGTGGCGCAGCAGTTGGTTGAAGCGCCTCTCATCCCACAGGAAGCCGGGCATCACCAGGTCGAAGAGGGCCCAGAGTTCGCCCAGGTGGTTCTCCAGCGGGGTGCCGGTGAGGGCCAGGCGGTGGCGGGTCTGGAGGTTGCGCGCGGCCTGTGAGGCGAGGGCGCGGGGGTTCTTCAGTTGCTGTGCCTCGTCGCAGATGAGGTAGTGCAGCTCCAGCGCGGCGAGGAACTCGCCGTCGCGCGCCAGTAGCGGGTAGTTGGTGATCACCAGGTCGTGCGCGGCCAGCTCACTCAGCTCGCGGCTGCGCTGCGGGCCGTGCCACTCCAGCACCTTGAGCGCGGGGGCGAAGCGCTCCGCCTCGCGCCGCCAGTTGCCGAGCAGGCTGGTGGGGCAGACCACCAGGGCGGGGCGGTCGAGGCGTCCGGCCTCCTTTTCGTGCAGCAGCAGGGCGAGGGTCTGGAGCGTCTTGCCCAGGCCCATGTCGTCGGCCAGCAGGCCGCCGAGGCCGTAGTCGCGCAGGAAGGCGAGCCAGTCGAGGCCGCGTTGCTGGTAGGGGCGCAGCTCGGCCCGGAGTCCGACGGGGGCGGGTACGGCGGCGATGCCGTCGAAGTGGCGCAGCTTGTGGCCCAGCTCGCGGATGGCGCTGGCCTGGCGGGTGTCGAGCCGCCCCACGCCGAGGCTCTCCTCCAGTTGCTCGACCACCCCCGCGCGGGTGCGCGGCAGGCGCAGGGTCCCCCCCTCGCCGAGCGGTGCGTCATAGAGTTCGAGCAGGGCGTCGAGCAGCGGACGTACCTGCGTCTGTGCCAGAGTGACCCACTGTCCCGGGGCGATCTCGACCACCAGGGGCAGCTCGGTGTGCAGTGCCACCCCCTTGGCCAGCAGTTGGGCGATGAGCGGCAGCAGGGGCAGGGTCTTGCCGTCCACCTCGATGTTGAGCCCCACCTCGAACCAGTCGTTGTCGCCGTCACGGCTCTGGAGCTGGCCGGAGATCGCCTCGACCGGATGCAGCGACATGGGGGGGGCCTGTTCGTCGTGGCGGATCTGCCAACCCGCCGCTTCGAGCGACGGCAGGGCGGCGATGAGGCCGGCCCAGATGCGCAGGTCGAGACGCGAGGGGGCCTCGGCATCCCACGCGGGGATGAAGATCGAGCGCCCGGGCAGACCGACCGCGCCACCCTCGGCGCTGCACAGGTGCAGGTCGAGCAGCCGCTCCACCGCGGCCATCTCCGCAGCGATATCACGCGTGATGAGTAGGGTGCGACCCGCGTGGCGCAGGCGGCTCTGCGCCTGCGGCCCCTCGGCGCTCATGGGGAGTGTGTGCTCGCCGTAACCGAAGCCCAGCTCGGCCAGCGGTAGGCGCTGCCCTGCGGGGTTGTCGACCCCGAACAGGCGCAGCTGGGGCCGCAGGGGCTGCTCGATACGCTCCACCTCCACCTGGCTCGGCAACGGGAAGGAGGCGGGCAGGCGACCCTGCATCGCCTCCGAGAAACGCACCTGGGCCTCGTCGTCGAGTTCGGGCAGGCGTCCGAGGTGGCCCACCAGGGCGGGCGGCAGGTCACTCTGTGTGGGGCCACAGCCGCCGTTCTGGGGGTCGAGATACCAGAGCGGTTCGGTGGGCAGCAGCAGCCACCGTTCGAGCCCCGCGAGGTGCGCTTCGAGGCGCCGCCGCCCGGCGCCCGTCTCGCACCAGTCGAAGCTCAATGCGCGCGGCCCCCCCTCGCGCAGGACCAGCCCCTGGTGCGACTCGAAGTGGCAGCGCCCGGTGGCGAGCAGGCGACGCAGCAGCACCACGGCGGCATCGCCGGAGAAGCTGGTGGTATCGAGGAAGAGGTCGAGGTCCAAGGCCAGGGCGAGGTGGGCGATCGCCTCGTCCTGGGGGGTGACGTAGTTGGGCCTGGGGGCGTAGTCCCAACCGAAAGCGTAACCGCCGCGCCCCGCCACCCGTTCGAGCGAGACCGCCTGCCCCTTGCCGAGGCCGCCGCGCTTGAGCGGCTTGCTGCGTATCGCGTCGAGGCAGAGGTACTCCTGGCCGTAGTGTTCGCGCAGGGTGAGGACATAGTGGAGCTGCTCCTTACCCGGGTGTTCCAGGGGGGCGACCGGCACCTCGGTGAGGGCCTCGGCCCCTGCCAGCCACCCCTCCAGCGGGTCGCCCTGGGACCGCGCCAGCACCCGCTCTAACATCACGCGGGCCTCGATCAGCAGCGCGGCGGCGTGTTTACACCGGTCGCTACCGACCGGGCAACTGCAGTCGCTGAGCAGCTCGCCCCGCCGACCACTGCCGGTGGCGATCTCCACCTGGTAGGGGCGACGCCCGCCCCCCTGGACTAGGCCGACAATGCCCCCGTCCTCCCCCAGATCCTCGAAAAACTCCACCTGACTCACCCGACCCTGCTGCTGGTAGTCGAGGCCACGGCGATAGACGAGGTCACCGAACAGCGCCCTGAGCTGCGGTTCAGGGAGGGTGAGCAGTTCGGCGAGCAGCATGGCGATACCCGGTTGGTGAGATGTGGCTGACAAGGGCGGCCAGTGTAACGCCTGCCCATCGCGCGGTGCACCGCGGTGCGCGTAGGGGGGCGACATGTCAGCCACGGCCTTACAGATCCTGACAAATCCTCACGCGGGCTCGATTGAGTGTGAATATTTCCCACGCAATACTCTATCCAACCCCTGGCTTCCCCCGTCCTCCGCGCCGGGGCAACGCCGGGATGGCCCACCGTGCAGCGAGGCAACACGACCATGCCACAGGATCCGATCAATACAAGCGCCTATTCAGTGGTGCAGGGGCTGCTCTTGGTGGCGCGCGACCAGGCCTACGGGGCCCTGGTGCCACACGAGTCGGTGGCCGTGAGTCGGCGCATCTTGTCCGCCTCCGAGGAGGGGCGACGGCGCCTCGGGCAGCTGGAGCATGCCACCTACCGCTGGGCCGCCCACCATCTGGAACGCTGGTTCACCCCGGGCATCACCCTGCACTACGCCCTGCGTAAGCGCTACATCGAAGACCAGGTGCGCCTGGCCATCGACGCGGGGGTGAGTCAGGTGATCTGGCTCGGCTCTGGCTTCGACACCCTGGCCTGGCGCCTACACATCCAGCACCCAGTGGTGAACTTCATCGAGCTCGACCATCCGGCCACCAGCATGGTCAAGCAGCGCGCCCTGGCACTGAAGAAGGCCGACAACCTGGAGCTGCTGGCGGTGACGCTGGCACAGGTCGAGTTGCACGGCGCCCTACGCAACAGCCGCCGCTTCAACCCGGCGCGGCGCACACTGTTCGTCTGCGAAGAGGCGCTGATCACCCTGCCGCCGCGCGAGGTGAGCACGCTGTTTCGCGCCATCCGGCGCATCACCGGCAGCGGCACGCACCTCCTCTTCTGCGCCCTGGAGCCAAGTGATGGCGAGGCGATCCCGCACGGCCCGCTACTGCGCCTCCTGCGCGCGCGCACCGACGCACCACCTCTCTGGCTGGTGCGCGAGGGTGAGATGGATGCCTTCCTGCATGTGGAGGGGTACCAACGCCTGGAGAGCTGCGACGCCACGGCACTGCAATCGCGCTACCTCGTCGCCCGCGAGGAGGGCCATCCGGCGTGCGGTGAATACCTGGTGCTGGCGAGCATCGCTTAATCGCAACCGCGACGGCGCGTCGCAACCTGGGTCGCATTCTGCGAATCGACCCTCGGCGCCCCCCTCCTGTGGCCGATTGCACCGCGCTAACCCATTGAACGGATTGCACTCACCGGGTTGGCAGTGAAATTGCCCCGACTCCCCCCATCACCCCCAGGGAGAGTCGACCATGCAGCAACACCCACCCCACGCGCGGCGGCTCACGCTACGACTCGTCCCGCTGCTGTTCGCCCTCGTGGGCTGCGGCGGCGGGGCGGGCGACGCCCCGCCCAGCGCCAGCGCCCCCCGCTCCACCCGTCTGGCAGACAACCCCCTGCGCACCGGGGTGAGCTTCGATAACTTCACCCAGCAACGCGTCACCCTCGACCCCAGCGGCTACGCCACCCTCGGCCAGCGCTGCTTTCTCAAACTGAGCCGGGGCGACGGGGCGACCCTCTACCTCGGCGAGGTCGAACGCAACCGCCCCTTCACCCTCACCGTGGATACGCGTCTCGACGACACCCGGCTCGACTACGAGCTGTTCACCGAGAACCCCGCCGACCCGCCCCAGCGGGGGGAGATCGCCCTATGAGCCATCGCCACCTCACCCCCCACGTCATGCTCGTCCTGTGCGCCCTGCTCGGCGCCACATCGGCCCAGGCCCTCCTCTCCACCCGCCTCGATGACGTCATTGCCGCCAACGGCTACGGTGACCTGGACCTGTTCGCCCCCTTCGACCACAGCAGGGTGATCGATGGCCCGACCCTGGAGCAATTCCGCCAGGGGCATGGCGGCAGTCTGGTGTTCGCCGTGGATGTGAACGAGGCGGCCAGCGGCACCGAAAAGGCCTCCTGCCAGGGCATCGCCATCGCCAGCGTCGAACTGGTGGTGACCATCGACGGCGTCGAGCACCTCTACAGCGACTTCTCCACCCGTACCACCACCCTGGTGGCGGCCACTGGCAGCACAGAACGCACCCCGCACTACACCCTGCTCGGCGACACCGGCTCGGCGCGCATCACCGCGGCCAACGACTCCGACATCAACGCCAGCTCCTTCGACGCCACCCTCAGTGTGCCCGTCGACATCGCCCTGACACGCGCCAGCGCCGCCCGCCTGCGCGTACGCTTTCTCGACACCAACGGCAAGCTCGGCGACCCGGAGGCGTTCTACGACTACTCCAACGGCCCCGAAGACGTGGCCCTCGTCACCGCCGAGGATGCCGCCTACCTGGACCAGCTCGCCGCCGGCAGTGCCGAGGCACCGCTGGTGCTCGACGGGACCCTCGCGGGGGGCGACAGCAGCGGGCTCGTCTACCTCCCCGCCCACGGCAGCTACTACGTGGCCGCCTACGAAGACCGCTACCCGGAGCGCGCCGACTACGACTTCAACGACCTGGTGGTGGGCTACCGGGTGGCCATGCACCTGGACAACAACGGCGACGTGGTCGCCCTCTCCGGCGAGGGCTATCTGATGGCGCGCGGCGCCAGCTACAACCACGACTGGCACCTGCGCATCGACCTCCCGGAGGGGAGCGTCACCCGCGGCAGCATCAACCTGCAGCGTCGCGGCCAGACCGGCGACATCAGCGGCTACCCGCGTGACGTGCAGGGCGTCGGTGCCGTCGACCTGCTGCTGTTCGAACAGACGCGCCACCTCTGGCGCGACCCGGTGGACGATGTGGTCAACACGCTGGCGGCACAGGGCGTCATCGCCGGCCCGCGCTTCAGCTTCAAGCTCGACCTCGACGTCCCCTTGCCCCTGGCGATGCTCCCAGGCGCCCCCTTCGACCCCTACCTCTACGTGCACGACAGCGGCTACGAGATCCACCTGCCCGGCTACACCCCGGTGCTGCCCTACAGCCGCAACCGACTCGACGGCCTCGACGACTTCAGCGACAGCGCCCACTACCCCTTCGCCCTGGTGGTGCCGGACAGCTGGCAGGTGCCGGTGGAGCGCACCGACCTGGGTGACGCCTATCCCGAGTTCATCACCTTCGTACAGAGCGGGCGCAGCACCCACCTGCGCTGGTACGACAAACCCGAGGCGCAGAAGGTCAAGGGCACCACACCGGAGATCTGGCGTTGGTGAGGGCGAACGCGGCCCGCCAGCGACACCCGGCGGTACCCCACACCGGGGCCTCAAGGCATCGTCGAAGGCTCGAACCCAGTTAACGAGCAGGCGAGATACCGCCGTGAAATCTCACCAAAATTTGTCAATCGCCCGTGGGTTCGATAACCGATAAACCCGGTATTTACGAACATTATCAGCACGTTGTATGGCATCTAGTCTATTACGCCTAGTCCATCTGTTTAATTGCACAGAGCGGGCGTGAGTCCGGATGATGGCTGCACCCATGAGGTCGTGCCACTAGGACGGGGGCTCTCTGCGTGGTGCTTCGCCCACTCGCACCTCACCGTCCAGTGCAGACCCCCCGTTCTCCACCCAAGGAGGGTTGTGTGGCTATCACGGTCAATTTCCTGCTCTGGAATCTGAAGATCTTCTCGCAGAAGCGCCTACTCAGCACCAACGGCTACCGGGCACTCGATACCATCGCCGCCACCGTCGTCTGCACCAATACCTCGGTCATCGGCATGCTGGAGGTGATCGACTCCGGCTTCGCCTACGCATTGGCCTACAATCTGGTCGACAACTTGAAGACCCGCCTGCCCGGCTCACAGTGGGGTATGCGTAGTCTGACGACCTCACAGAACGACTGCTATCTGCTGGTCTTTCGCACCGACCTCGGCTTCACCTTCTGCGATGCCTACACCACCGACGAAGACGCCAACGGCAATCGGCTCGAATTCCCCTCGACCAACACCCGTCGCGGTGGGCGCCTGCCCGGGGCCTACTTTTTTCAGTACACAGACAACAACACGACAAAATACTTCAGCGTCATCCTCTACCACGCCCCTGGGCCGGGCTCCCTCTTCTGCGCACTCGGCATCGAGAACATCCCTTCCAGCGATGCGGTCACGCTCTTCCACGAGACCGTCTTCCCGCCGAACAACCAGCCCACGTACATCACCGACCACGCCCTGACGGCCTGCCTTATCGGTGGCGACTTCAACGTCAACTCCGACAGCAGCGCCTACAACGGCGCCATGAACCTGGGCTATACCGCCATCTTGCCCCCCTCGCGCCAAGCCGACCCACGCGTCGCACTCAGCACGATCAAGAAGAACACCCAGTCCGGGGGGTATGCCAGCACCCTCGACTATCGTGTCAACGCCTTCGACAACATCTTCGCCAAGCTACCGAACACCGGGCGCGAGAACGCCGCCCAGGTGGTCGACCTGCTGAGCTACCTACAGGTCCAGCCAAACCACCCCTGCCCACAACTCGCGCTCTGCGGCGCCGCCTTCGACCCGACCGCCATCAAAAACGGCACGGCCATTACCAGCAACCCGCTGAATAACAACGAGGATGCCTGGCACGTCTACTCCGAGGCGATCAGCGATCACCTGCCGGTCTACGCCAGCTACACCTTTTGAGCCCAAATTCAGGTAGTGCACAGGGGAAGTAACCAGCATGACCCTCCAGGAACTCTTCGACACGCTCAATTCGAACATCGTCAACGGCACCCTGACGCTGACCGACAGCGCCCTCGACAGCCCCGCCATCACCGCGCTGTTCGATACCTACCTCGCCGACCAGACACTGGTGGTGAACGACGCCAAGCTCGACGCCCCCACAGGGGGCGACGTCGTCACCCTCACCGGACGCGTGGCCAACGCGCCGTTCGATACCCTGTCCATCACCGCCACCTTTGCGCTCGACGAGGCGCAATGCGCGCAGCTCTTCGCCAACCTCGACTCACCCGGTGAGGCGTGGTCGCTGGGTGTCTCCTTCCCGATGATCGACGACACCCTCTTCACCACCCAGGTCGAGGGGGCGGGTGCGCGACTCTTCTTCAACTCCGCGGCGGACGACGAGGCGGGCCACCCGGCCGGCCTCAGCTATACCGGCAACCTCGCACTGAGTGGCGCCTGGGCGCTGCTCGGCTGGCTGCTGGCCGGTGACAGCACGCTGCCCCTGAGCGGGGCCATCGGCCTGGTCGGCGATGCCCCGCAGATGACCCTCGGCGCCCCCCTCGGCGCGCCCATCGCCCTGGGGAATTTCAGCCTACCGATCCGCCTCGACCTGTGCAGCGACGCGCTCACACCGGCCCCCGCGACCGCCGCCCCCCCCTTCGCCGTCACCTACGCCGCACTGAGTACCGAACTCACCTACGCCACCCAAGACCAGGGGCTGCGCCTCCCCATCGAGGCACGCTACTACGACGGCGACGCACAACTGCTGTTCAGGGCCGCCATCGACAACCCGATCGGCTCCACGCTCGACGACCTCAGCCAACTGCTCGCCGACGTGAGCCTCGATGATCTGCTACCGACGGGCTGGACACTGCCCAACCTGCTCAACCTCACCACGCTCGAACTGCTGGTCAATCCATCCACCCAGCGCCTGCTCAAGACCTCCCTCGGGGTGGCCACCACACAGCCCTTCGATCTGATCACGGGTCTACTCACCGTGGAGCAGATCAATCTCGCCTTCGCCCTCACCGACTGGGACGGCGACCTCGGCACCGCCCTGGCGATGCAGGGCGAGCTACTCCTCGGTGGCGGCCTGATCGCGGTGACCGGCTACTACCCCGACTTCATCTTTACCGGCGATTTGCTCGAAAACAGCCGTATCGACCTGCGCCTGCTGGCCGAGCAGTTCGTCGGCCCGCTACCGGACGCCCCGAGCCTGGCGGTGACCGAACTGCACTTCAGCGCCGCGCCCTACAGCAACAGCTACCAGATCGCCGCGACGGTGAGCAGCGACTGGCACCTCTCCCTCGGCACCACCCAACTCGGCATCGCCGCCGCGGGCTTCTTTATCGACACCACCTCGGAGGAGACCCGTGTCGGCATCAACGGCGTCCTCACCCTCGGGAGTGGCGACGACGCGATCGAGCTCGAAGTGCTGTGGAATTTACCGGGGGATCTCCAGATCACCGGCGAGCTGCCGAGCATCGCCCTCGACACCCTCATCGGGCTGCTCAGCGCCGATAGCCTCGACTACAGCCTGCCCCCCTTCACCCTGGAGCGTACCGCGCTGTTCATCGAGGAGAACGGCCGCAGCGGCACCCTCTACCTGGCCGCGGGTACCCAACTCAGCTACGCCGGGAGCGACTGGGGCGACTTCGAGATCGAGTTCCTCAGCGGCAGCGGTGGCACCGGCTTCGCCATGGGCTTCGTCCTGCCTCAGACCTGGTCCCTCGCCGACCTCTCCACCCTCTTCGCCCCGCTGGACTGGCTGCAGTTCACCAACCTCTCGCTGATCATCGCCACGGTGGATGACCCCAACTTCCAGTTCCGCGCCATCGCCAGCGAGGCCTACAGCTTCCCGGCGCAACTGCCCAGCGCGCCGAACGGCGTGAGCGCCGGGATGCAGCTGCATGGCGACCTACTGCTCCAGGGCGGCGCGCTGGATACCGTCGCCTGGCTACTCGGTGGCAGCAGCTACCTCGACCTCACCGCACGCATCCCGGTCGACTACAGCCAGACCACCCTCATCGCCGCACTGGATGGTGCCTACCACCTGATCGACGATGCCGTGATCCTCAACGACATCGCCCTCACCCTCCAGCCGCTCAATCTCTACATCGACATGCACATGTCGGCCACCTTCAACCTTTTCGGCTCCAGCCTCACCCTAGGGGGCGACATCGCCCTGGAGGGCGAGGAGGTGAATTTCGCCCTGCGCACCGAGACCCCTTGGGTGCACCCCTTCGGCATTCGCGGCCTGACCATCGACAACATGGGCATCGAGTTCACCGTCGGCCCGGAGGTCGCCTTCAGCCTCGCCGGCGAGATCACCATCGGTTCCGGCCCCTCGCAGGTGGTCGTCGCGGCGGGGACCGAGTTCAACGTCGACGAGGAGCTGCCCGACGTGCTGCTGGTGGAGGAGCTGGGCACCCTCGCACTCGCCGCCCTGATCCAGACCTTCACCCGCGCCTCGGTCCCTGCGGTGCTCAACGGCATCGAGATGCGTGGTTTCGAGCTGATCGTCGTCGCCAACCCGCTCGGCTGGCGCAACCCGGCGGACAACAAATTCTACAGTGCCGGTCTCGCCTTCCGCTCCACATTGGCCTTTTACGGTCAGGTCTGCGCCTTCGCCATTCAGGTCGATTACCACACCGGCATCTCCGCCAGCGGCTCGCTCAGCCAGCCGCTCAACATCGGCAATCTGCTGACCCTGACCGGTGCCACCAACACCCACGAGGGCCCCTACTTCACCATCGATACCGCCAGCTCGCCCAACCTCGCGTTCTCCGCGCGCCTGACGCTCTACGAGATCGAGTCGTTGACCATCTTGGCGACGGTCGCGAGCGACGCCTTCGAATTCTACTTCGATTATCGCATCGAGCACCTCGGCACGGTGACGTTCGAGGCCACGCTGATCGACCAAAACCAGTTCACCACCGACGCCTCGGCCCACTTCACCGTGGGTGACATCGGCCCACTCATCACCCGTGGAGGCCGCTCACTGGGCAGTCTCAATCTGGATCTCTATCTCGACGCGGACTTCACCCTCGACCTCGGCCCCGCGACCCGCTTCAGCCTCCAGTACGGCGCCTCGTTCTCCTTCCTCGGCATGCGGTTGAATCTCAACCGGCACACCCTGCACACCTCGCTCGACACCTTCGCCGACCTGGTCGAGCACTACGCAGAGAGCCTTGCCAGCCAGCTCTGGGAGCTCGCCGCGCCGATACTGCAGGACGCCTCGGCGCTCTTCTCCCTTGTGTCGAGCGGCATCATCACCCTCACCACAGAGATCGCCAAGATCCTCTACCACGAGCTGCACACCACACTCACCGATGCCATCGGCCTGCTCAAGGGCGTCGCACACGTCATGCACTGGGGCGTCGTCGACATCGCCAGCATGGTCGAAGACGCCTACCACTCCGGCATACACACCCTCACCCGTGCCCTGCGTGATGCCGCTTACGACGTCGAGTCGGTGGCCCTGGCCATTGCCGAGGTGTTCGAACTCGGCGCAGAGGATGTGGCCGATATCCTGCGCGATGTGGGCTACGGGCTGGATGAGATTGCCACGGTGTTGAAAAACGTCTTCGGCTACACCGCCGAGGAGGTGGCCAGCTTCTTCAAACACGCCTGGAAGATCGCCGACGACCTGGTCCACGACGCCCTGCAGGGCGCGGGCTACCTGGTCAACGAGATCGAAGACGCCATGGCCACGGTCTTCGGCTGGGCCTACTCGGCGGGTAGCACGGTGGTCTACTACGCCAACCCCAAACACTGGTAACCCATGCGGGAGCGAGCCACACCATGAGCGACCCCAACTACAGCGTCTCCATCTCCAGCTACCTACTGCGCTACCAGCAGAGTGCCGTACTCTCCTGGAGCGCCCCGATAGGCGCGACCCAGAGCTACGATGTGGTCGGGCTCTACCACGCGGGGGGCGACAGCACCAGCTCCCCCGCCTCGTGTCAAATCACCACCCAAGGGGCCACTACGGGTTCCCGGGGCATCATCACGACCGCCAACCCCGGCTACTATCAGGTCTGTTACTACTCGGGCCAGGCCCTCATGGGGCAGGACCCACAGCAGGTCTTACTCCAGCCCAACGTCAGCTTTTCTCCGCCCGCCTCGCCCGTGGTCGCGGGCAGCACCATCCACTGCACCTTCGACAGCGACGCCATCAGCAACCAGGACGCCATCGGCCTGTTTGCCTGCGGCGCCGACGCCAGCGCGTCGCTCCAGACCCTCACCATCAACCCACAGGACCCACACGCCGTCCTGAACTTCACGGCACCCAACACCGCGGGCGAGTACGAGTTCCGTTATCTGCTCTTCGGGACCACCGTCTGCGCCATCTCCGCGAGCTTCAGCGTCACCCCGCAGGCGGTGACCCAATTGTCTGCCGTCCAGTGGCTCTACCCGACCACGGGCCACACCCTGGATGTCACCTACACCACCACCACGCCTCACAGCGACGACCGCATCTACTGTAACCCCGCGCCCGGCACCCCCTACAACGGCTCCGCCAGCATCGCGACCCACGGCAGCACCCAGGGTGATGCGCACTTCTCTCCCCCCTTCGTCGAGGGCACCTTCGTCATCACCTACCAGACCGGCAGCGGCGCGATCCTCGCCACCCTCGACCTGCTGGTGTCGGACCAAACGCCTCAGGTCACCCTCGCGCCCGACCCGACCGAGGTCACCCCAGCGGACCGCGTGCTGGTCACCTGGAGCAGCGACACCTGCCTGGCGGGCGATCAGATTGCCCTGTACGACCTGAGCGACCCCGACGCCGAGCCCCTCGCCCAGGTCCCGACCCAAGGGGCCGCCACGGGGCGGGCGGAGTTCACCGCCCCCGGCGTGGGTCACTACGCCTTCGCCTATCTGCTGGGTGGCAGTCAAACCCTCGCCACCAGCCCGACCCTCGACGTGGTCAGCGCCCCCTCCTCCCCGTCGATGGTGGCGCAAAACCTGCCCGACGCCGTACCCCTGGCCGAACTGCAGCGCATCATCGTCAACCGTGCGATCAACGACGCCGAGTGGCGTGCTCGACTCATCGACGACCCTCACGCCGCGCTGGCCGAACTGTTCGGTAATCCGCCCCCCGCCGGACTGACCATCCACGTGGTCTGCGAGAGCGGCGAACACCTGCAGAGCGGCCTCTCCGGCCTGCTCTACTACGTGGTCCCCAGCGCCGAACACATGGCCTATACCTCGAACGAAAACTGGGTCGTCGACCCCCTGCTGCCACCCGGTGAACTACACACCGACGGGCGCCTGCCCGACCAGCAGTCCGATGTGGTGAGCCCCGCGTTCAACACCGACCTACCGGAGGTCCAGCGCGGCCTGGCCCAGATCAGTGCCGGGCTCGACAGCCTCGACGACACCACCACCCACCTGGCGATCATCTACGCCGCGCCCCCGGCGCTGCGCAACCGCATCGCCTTTCACACCCAGATCGACTACCGCCTCTACACCGACCCGGCGTTCTATCAGGCCTTCAGTGACGACCCCCTCTCCGCCCTGCAGGACCAACTCAACTACCGCTTCCCAGCGGGCGTGGGTCTGCGCGCCCTCGTTCAGGGCAGCGACGAGGTCTACATCGTCCTCCCCTTCCGCCCGTTCGACGCCATCTTCTCGCCCCCCTATGTGCTCGACTTCCAGCACAGCGCGACGCCCCGCGTCACCCTCGCCAACGACAGCGGCCTGAGCGACAGCGAGAGCCTCACCGTCGAGACCTGGTTCCGCTGCCCCGACTACCACACCAGTGGCGACGCCGTGCTGCTCTCCACCCTCGGCAGCAGCGGTGGTTGGGAGCTGCGCGTGGGGGGCGCCGTGCCCCAATTCAGCATCCTGCTCGACGGCACCCTGCACACCGTCACCCCGAGCAACAGTCGCCTGCGCCTCAAGCCCGGCGTCTGGTACTACCTGGCCGGTGTCTACGACGGCAGCGAGGGGGGCGCCGGTCTCAAGCTCTACCTCAACGACCTGGTCCTCAACGCGGGGCAGGCCGCCAGCGGCGCCCTCGGCGTGGCCGCCACCACCCTCTGCATGGGCGTCAGCGCGACACCGAGCGAGGGGCAACAGCCGTTCCAGGGCCTGCTCTACGACGTGCGCCTCTGGCGTAGCGCCCTCGACAGCGAACGGCTCAAGAGCGACTTCCTCACGGATCGCAGCACAACCCCGACCCCCCAGAGTGATCTGAGCCTCTGGTTCCCCATGCTCGAAGGCAACGGCACCACGCTCTACGACCACTCGGGGAATCAGCGTAACGCCCAGCTCGACGGGGTATTCTGGGTCTCGGGCTACCCCGATCTGGATGCATGACCCCCTTCGCACCATGCCCCACGGACGTATCAGGACACTCGCGATGCACAGCAACCTACACACCCTGTTTCCGGCGCTCGACCTGCCCGCCCTCGCCCCCTTGGTGCCCGCGGCCTCGCTCACCCCCTTGAGCCGACTCGCCGAACGCCTGCCACCCCTCTCCGGGATGGGCCTGGAGTGCCCCCTCGGGAGGCGCCCCGACGCGCGCGTCGACCTCGCCACACGCTTCACCCTGGCGCACGGCGCCGCCGCGCTACTGGCCGAACCGAGCTGGCGCCAGGGCGACGACACCGAGGGCTGGCGGCGCATCGGCGCCTTCGCCCGCGCCTGGGGCGACCCCGCGCAGCCCCTCGCCCGCGCCATCCCCGAGGGGTGGCTGGAGTTCGATGTGGAGGTCGAACCAGGGAGCGCGCTGCCCACCCCGAGCCTGTTCCTCAAGCTGCACGACCACTACGCCCGCCCGCCGCTACTCGGCCCTAAGGTGGCCGCGCGCCACGACGCGACCCTGGCCGTGCTCGACGCCGCCCTCGCCACGCTCAACCCCGCAATGGAGAGCGGCACTCGGGAGCGTATCGAACAGGTGATCCGCACCATGCCCGCGCCGACCCATCTGCGCTACCTCGGCCTGATGCTCGCACGTGAACAGCGTGGCTGCCGCCTCACCCTCACCCGCATGCCCATCAGCGAATTGACCGCCTTCCTGGACAAGGTCGCCTGGCCCCATGCGCTGGAGCCTGTGGTCGGACTCTGCGACCTGTTGCTCGACCACGACCAACACGTTGTGCTCCACCTGGATGTGGGTGAATCGATCGGCCCGCGCCTCGGGTTCGAGGTCCACCTCGACACCCCCAGCGCCTGGCGGCGCCTGCTCCAGCACCTGGCGCCCCTCGGCCTCAGCACCCCCGAGCAGATCGAGGCGGCGCTCGCCTGGCCGGGGCGCCTCACCCCCGCACTTATCGGCGACGCCTGGCCGCCGCTGCTCGACCCGCGCAGCGGTTACCTGATGCGGGCCATCAACCACGTCAAGCTCAGCTATCAGGCCCCCGCCCATGGACTACCACAACACCAGCCCGGAAGGCCCATTCCCGCCGCCCTGAGCGCCGCCAGTATGGCGCTCGACGCCAAGATCTACCTCGCCCTCAACTACGGCTCGTCCCTCTCGCCGAGCCGCATCGTGGTACCACGTCAGGCCCGGGGCTGAGACCGCCATCGGCGGTGGGGCATCCTCTTGCCCCATCGGCACCACCGTCTGGACAGGCCATGCCCGACACCCAATCCCTATACCTCCACCGTCGACCGCGTTGGCAACGTCCCTACCCCGGCGAGGGGGTCCTGCACCCTCAGGCGGCGGCCTCCACCGCCACCTCGCCGAAGGCGTAGAAGCTCATCCCGACATTGCCGTAGTCGAAGCTCAGGTGCATGCGGCGGCCCGGCTGCTGCTGACCACCGGCGGCCCAGGCGAAGACCAGCGGGGCGTAGTGCTCCAGCGTGGGGTGGGCCTGGCGGAAGTGGGCGGGGAAGCGCTGCGGCTCGACGATATGCTCGAAGCGCCCACCCTCCACGTTCAGCCGAATCCACTCCTCGAACGCCTCGGCCCAGTCGGCGGTGCGCCCGCTCATGTCCAGCGCACGCAGGTTGTGCACGCTGCCGCCGGAGCCGACGATGAGCACGCCTTGGTGGCGCAGCGGCTCCAGCGCCGCGCCCATGCGCGCCAGCTCCTCCAGGCTGCCGCTCGGCAGGGAGAGCTGCACCACCGGGATCTGCGCCTCGGGGTAGACGAGTTTGAGCGGGATCCAGGCGCCGTGGTCGAGACCTCGGCTGGTGCTGATCTGGCTCTCGATCCCCGCCGTGCGCAGCAGGCTCGCCACCTGCTCGCTCAGCACCGCGTCACCCTGCGCCGGGTACTCCATCTCGTAGAGTTCGCGCTGAAAACCGCCGAAGTCGTGGATGGTGCGCAGCTGCGCTCCCTGGGTGATGCCCACCGGTGCGTCGATCCAGTGGGCGGAGACGACGAGGATGGCACGCGGGGTCGGTAGCTCGCCCCCCAAGGCACGCAGGAAGGCGCTGGCGGGGGTATCGCGCACAGCGATGTCCGGTGAGCCGTGGGAGAGGAACAGGGTCGGCAAGGTGAAGGTGTTCATGGTCGTTCTCCTCTCGGTTGCGTGGTGCTCAATAAAAGCCTTGTGGGCCCGCCGGGACGATGCCGGAGGGGTTGAGTTCGGCGAGGGAGTAGTAGCCCGCCTTGATGTGTTCGATGTTCACCGTCTCGGCGATGCCGGGCAGGGCGTAGATGCGGTCGATATAGGCGCACACCGCCGGGTAGTCGCGCAGGTGGCGCAGGTTGGTCTTGAACAGCCCGTAGTAGGCCGCCTCGAAGCGCACAAGAGTAACGAAGGCGCGCACGTCGGCCTCTGTGAGCCGGTTGCCGACCAGGTACTCCTGGCCCTGCAGGCGCTGCTCGATGTAGTCGAGGCTGCCGAACACCTCCGCCACCGCCTTCTCGTAGGCACCCTGTCCGGCGGCGAAACCGGCGCGGTAGACGCCGTTGTTGAACGGCGTGTAGAGGTGCTCGTTGACCGCGTCGATCTCCGTGCGCAGCGCCTCGGGGTAGAGGTCGACGGTGTTGTCGGCCAGCTCGCCAAAGCCACTGTTGAGCATGCGGATGATCTCCGACGACTCGTTGTTGACGATGGTCTGGCGCTGCTTGTCCCACAGTACCGGCACGGTCACCTGGCCGGTGTAGTCCGGCACGCCGCGCAGGTAGATCTCGTAGAGGTACTCGGCGCCGTAGAGCGGGTCGGCCATGGAGCCGGGCAGGTCGCCCTCACCGCCGCCGAAGCGCCACACCTTGGGGGTGACGCGCGGGTCGAGGATGGAAACCGAGACCACCTCCTCCAGCCCCTTGAGCTTGCGCGCCATCAGCGTGCGTGAGGCCCAGGGGCAGATGAAGGCGACGTAGAGGTGGTAGCGCCCCACCTCGGCAGCGAAGCCCCCCTCGCCACTCGGGCCTGGGGCACCGTCGAGGGTGATCCAGCTGCGCAGCTGCGAATCGGCGCGGATGAACTCGCCCTCTTCGCCGGTCTCATGGCGGGTGTGAAAGTCTTTCGCCCACTGGCCGTTGATCAACATGGCACCGCTCCTCGATGTTTGTCTGCTGTTGAGGAGAATAATGGCTGCCCATTGGACGGAGATAAATGGGACAATCCGGGAAAGATTGTCAACGAACTGGAGATAGTCATGGACACACTCACGGGGATGCGCACCTTCGCCGCCGTGGTCGACACCGGCTCCTTCACCCAGGCCGCCGAGCGCCTCGGCATCTCCAAGGCGCTCACCAGCAAGTACGTGGGCCAGTTGGAAAGCCACCTCGGCGTGCGCCTGTTGCAGCGCACCACGCGGCGCCTGCGCGTCACCGAGGTGGGCCAGGCCTACTATCAGCGCTGCCGCCAACTGCTCGACGACCTCGACGAGCTGGAGGCGGCGGCGCGCAGCGAGCAGGCCACGCCGCAGGGGCGGCTGCGCATCGCCGCACCGGTGCTGCTCGGCGAGGGGCACCTGACGCGCATGGTCGCGGCCTACCTGCACGAACAGCCCGAGGTGACGGTAGAGCTGGTGCTGGCCGACCGCTACGTCGACCTCATCGACGAGGGCTTCGACCTCGCCCTGCGCATCGGTCGCCTGGCCGACTCCAGCCTCATCGCCCGGCGCCTCTCGCCCATGCACGTAGTGCTCTGCGCCGCGCCAGAGTATCTGGCCCGCGCTGGGACGCCGACCGAGTTGGTAGAGCTTGCCAAACACACCTGCGTCATCGACACCAATATCCAGGATGCCGAACAGTGGGTGCTGCAGCGAGACGGCGCCGAGGAGGCGGAGCGGGTACGTGTTCGGGGGCGGTTTGGCGCCAACAGCGCCCAAGCGGTGCGCGAGATGCTGGTGGCCGGAGGCGGCATCGGCCTCTGTCCGCGCTACGTGGTGAACGCCGACTTGAGGGACGGGCGCCTGGTGCAGCTGCTGCCCGACTATCGCGCGCAGGAGTACGGCATCTACGTGCTCTACCCGCACAACCGCCACCTCGCGGCGAAGGTGCGCAGCTTTGTGAATTTTTTGCTGGAGAGGTTTGGTGGCGTGGGTGGCTGGTGAGTGTTTGCAGCCACGGTGTGCGTCAGTGCTGGTGCACCTCGGTCGTGCCGAGGGTAGCAGACAAGCCTTGCCATAGCCGGGCCGACCGATCTGCTTCATGATGTCGTTTGACTAAAGCAGGCATACGCAGAACATTTGCATAAGCACCTATTGAACGTTCACCTTCGGCGTATCACATGCTTTCGTTGGTCCTTTTGAAACAGAGGCGATAAATAACAATGAAGTGGAAGGAAAATCTATCACTGTTTTTCAATGAACTGAAAGGCATGCCTTCTGTAGTTGAAAGCAACGAAGTGTCAGCTCCTGCCAAAGAGAGCGATGTGGAAATCATCGAAAGTCAGATCAAAATGGCTCTGCCTCCGAAATTCAGAAAGTTTCTTCTGGAAAGTTCCGCTGGAATTGATGTCGACTGGAGTTTTTCGGATGGCGCCTTAATACAGCTCGAAAAGAGAAGTGAATGGATAGATTACGGTGGATTTTCATTTCACATGTGCAATTTCCTCAATGAAAACCCTCAATTCAGCGACGACTTCGAGCCTGATGACTATGACGCTGAGTATCGGCCTGAAGATTTGCTTGCTCTCATGTCCACCGAGAACGGAGATCAATTTGCCGTAACCTTAACAGGCGCTGATGTTGACGCAATCAAATACCTGAGCCATGACCTTGATGACATTCATCTATACAAGGTTGGAGATGATATCGAGTCGTTCTTAGATAATTATGCCCGCATCGGCTTTGTCGGTCCGGAGTATTGGATATGGGAGCAGTTCACCAACAACCGTACCACGCCTATTGATTGCAAATCACAGAAAGCCACACAATTCATTGATGCCATTAAGTGTGGACGAAGGTCTTTGGGCTCTTTCGCGGATCGAGTGGGTAATCCATAGCGTTCGTTAGCCAGCATGAGCACAAGATGTTGTAGCAAAGGGTGATGCCGGTAGGTGCTTCAACTTCCCTGCGATCAGGTAGGCGACGACGATATAGTTCTCTGCC
>QKED01000041.1 GCA_003252455.1 Gammaproteobacteria bacterium | reverse complement strand
GCGCAATGCGCCGGCCACCCCCGCCACCTCCAAGTAGGAGCGCCGCTCAGCGACTCGCCCGGCCCCCGCGCAGGGCGAGCAGCCCGGCCAGGGCGATCAGCACCGCGCCCGCCACGAAGTGGCCGCGGGGCACCTCCCCCCAGAGAAAGTAGCCATAGATGGCGCCGAACAGCACCGAAAAGTAGGTGAAAGGCGCCACTGTGCTGCTTGCTGCCACGGCGTAACCGCGCGTCAGCAGGAGCTGGCCCACGGTGCCGAGGGCGCCGAGCAGGAGCAACAGCAACCACTCGTCGCGGTTCGGTGTCTGCCAGCTCCAGGGCAGTGGCAGGCTCGCCACCGCCAGCCCCACCAAGGTGAACCAAGCGACCACGCGCAGGGTCGGCTCGCTGCGCCCGAGGCGGCGCACGGTCACCTTGGCCAGGGCCGCGAGGGCTCCGCCCAACAGTCCCACCAGCGCCGCCAGGCGCACCTCACCATCCGGGGCCAACACCAGTAGCACACCGAAGAAGCCCACCGGCATGGCCCACAGGGCGATGCGTCCAGCGCGCTCGCCGAGCCAGGCGTAGGCGATGAGGGGGATGAAGAGCGGTGAGGTCATCTTCAACAGCAACCCCTCGGCCAGTGGCAGGTGGGCCAAGGCATAGAAGAAGCAGTACATGGCGCTGATGCCGGCGAGCGAGCGCAGCAGGTGCAGGCGTGGTAGTTCGCTGCGCAGCAGCGCGGGGCCTCCGGCATAGATCAGGATCGGCAGAAGTAACACGGCGCCCACCGCGGCGCGCATGAACACCAGCATCTCGTTGGGCAGACCCATGCCGGCGAGCACCTTTACCGTGGCGCCCATGCCTGCGAAGGCCACCTCCGAGAGGAGGATCAGGAGCGCGCCCAGGCGCACGCTTTGGGGGTAGCGCATGGCTTAGAGGAAGAGGGTGAGGACGCCGGTAAAGCTGTAGAGTCGTCCGTTGTAGACCTCGCCGCCGGCGAACAGGCCGACCATGGGGAACTCCCCCAACTCCTCGCGGAGCACCGCCAGTTCCCGTCCGGGGCCACCGAATTGGGCGCGTCCACGCCCGATGCAGTCGAAGTAGACGGCACCGCGGATGGGGCGCCCGTGCAGGCGTTGGGCGAGGCGGCGGCACATCTGCCGCAGGTCCTCGCGTGCCCCCTCCTCGTCGCGGCGGCAGAAGCGCAGGCGCTGCCCCTCGTGTAGCTCCTCGCCAGCGATCAGGACACCCGCCTCCGGGTCGTAGCCGAGCATCGGACGCACCAGGTAGTCGCCGGTGTCGGAGCCGGGGATGCCGAGGCCGAGGAATACCTCACTCTTCTCCCCCTCCAGGCGTGCCAACTCGTCACGCAGCACGCTCATCGGTTCGATGCCGTCGAGCGCGTGCAGCACCTGCCCCTCGGCCTGGGTCACCTGGTGGGCCGGACCGATGGGGGTGCAGCCCTGGGTGTGGTCGGTGAGCAGGGCCACCTCGGGGGTGAAGATCACCCCACTCAGGGCGCCGTTGACCAGCTCTCCGGCGAACTGCCAGTTGGCCTGGGAGGAGGAGGTGAAGGCACCGTTGATAAAGCTCGCGGCAGCCCCTTCGGCGAGCTGCTCCAGCAGCGCCGGGGTGAGGGGATTCTCCGGGTCGGCGTGGAGCAGGGCGAAGGCGCCGCTCTGTGCCTGCCACCAGGCACCCAGCTCCGGGTCGAGGTCGGCGAGCCCCTCGCGCAGGGGGTTGAGCAGGCGGTAGTGGCTCTCGGGCAGCTCCACCAGCAGGGCGCTGGCGGCGGCGCGCTCGAACAGCTCGCTGCCCCCGTGCAGCACGGCGCTGCCGACACCGCCCACCCAGCGCACCTGGGGCAGCGCCTGGCGCAGGCGTGGAAAGAGCTGCGGCAGTTGGTTGGCCAGCACCTCGGTGACGTAGAGGAAGCCGAGCTGGGGCCCGGGGCTCGCCTGTGGGGTGAGCTGTTCGATGAGTGCGCCGATGGGGTCGTGACCGAGCCCGGCGGCGTGGGGGAAGGCGTGCATGGGATCCTTGGGGTGGGCGTGCAGGGGTGTGATCATGGGGGGAGTGGGCCCCCCGATCAAGCTAATCGGCCTTGGGCATGTTCTCGGCGAAGCCGGTGAAGAGGCGCTCTACGAGGGCATCGAAGGAGGGCGGCTCGGGGAACTCGGGTGGGTCTCCCTGCAGCAGGCCGTCGATGATCGTCTCGGCCAGGCGTCGTTTGGGGTCGTAGAGGTCGCTCTTGCTCGCCTGCTCGCTGGCGCTCTTCTCGATGGCGCCGCTCCACACCGTGTGCCCACCGTTTTGCAGGTCGAGGACCTGGAAGCTGGCCCCCAGTTGGCGGCGCGTGGTGCGTGTGCGCGTGCGTTCCATGCGTCCGGTCTCCACCTCCTGTTTGAGCTTGCGGTCGTACTCGGTCTGCGGCTTGGTCTCGTCGCTCTCCTCGCGACTCACCTCGTTGCGCTCCAGGCGTGCCAACACCAGGTAGCGGGCGCCGTGGTAGTGCGCACCGATGAGGGCGACGCCGGCCGGGTCGAGGCGCCCCTGGGCGCGGTAGCGGTCGAGCAGGGCGCGCCAGTTCTCCTCGCCGATCGCCTCGCTGAGGGTGAGTGCCGAGGTCAGGGGCAGCCCCTCGGTCTCGTCGCGCAGGGCGCGCCAGAGCACCTCGGCATAGCCCACGCGCTGCATTGGCTCCCAGTAGGCGCCGGGGTCGACGGCGTTGACCACGCCGCCCACGCCGAGGCCGCCACGCTGCACGTTGGGGTAGCTGAAGCTCTCCTCCTGGTAGAGCCCCTTCACCGGCGTGGTGCAGCCCGCCAGCAGCCAGAGCAGGCCGAACAGGGCGGTGAGTCGTGCGGTCATGGGTCAGCTCCTCGATGTTTTCTTGTAAGGTTATCAGAGGCCTGGGGCGGGTCGTAGTGTGCACGTGTAGAACGGGGGGCGTGCGCCCCGCCGGGTACACTATCCAGGCGTCGGCGTTGGCCCTACAATTTCACCCCACGGGGCCGGTTTGAGGGCGCCAGGCCAGCATGAGGAGGGGCCGGATGGGCGATGAGAGAGCGCCTCGGGTCGGGTGGCGTGAGTGGCTCGCCCTGCCCGAGCTGGGGATCGGGGCGATCAAGGCCAAGGTGGATACCGGTGCGCGTACTTCGGCGCTGCACGCCTTTTATATCGAACCCTTTCAGCAGGCAGGGGCACCCTGGGTGCGCTTCGGCGTGCATCCGCTGCAGAACAACAACGACCTGGTCGTCACCTGCACCGCCCCGGTGCTCGATCGGCGTACTGTCAGTGACTCCGGCGGCCACCGTGAGCTGCGCTACGTGATCCTGACCGAGGCGCGCCTGGGGCCGTACCTCTGGCCCATCGAGTTGACCCTCACCGACCGCGACTCTATGCGCTTTCGCATGCTGCTCGGGCGTACCGCCCTGGCGGAGCAGTTTTTGGTGGCCCCGGCCGCCTCCTATCTGATCGGTCGGCGCCCGGCGGGCGTCTGACCCTATCCCCCCATCCAGTCTTAGCATCGAGCCCCAGCGGGAGCCGTTTATGAAGATCCTGATCATGTCGCGCAACGCCAAACTCTACTCTACCCGGCGTCTGCTGGAGGCCGCGCGGGCGCGAGGGCACGACGCGCGGGTGGTCGACCCGCTCAAGTGTTATATGAATATCACCTCCAGCCATCCGACCGTCTCGTATAAACAGGAGCTGCTTACCGGCTTCGACGCGGTGATCCCGCGTATCGGCGCCTCGGTCACCTTCTACGGCACGGCCGTGCTGCGCCAGTTCGAGATGATGGGGCTGTTCCCGCTCAACGAGTCGGTGGCCATCGGTCGCTCGCGCGACAAGCTGCGCTCCATGCAGCTGCTCGCACGCGCCGGGCTCGGTCTGCCGGTGACCGGTTTCGCCCACTCCATCGACAATACCAACGACCTCATCGACATGGTCGGCGGCGCCCCCTGTGTGATCAAACTGCTGGAGGGGACCCAAGGGGTCGGTGTGGTGCTGGCCGAGACGCAGAAGGCGGCGGAGAGCGTGATCGATGCCTTCCGCGGCCTCGATGCCAACTTCCTGGTGCAGGAGTTCATCAAGGAGGCGGGGGGGGCGGATATCCGCTGCTTCGTGGTCGGGGAGCGCGTGGTGGCGGCGATGATGCGCCAGGCCAAGGAGGGAGAGTTCCGCTCCAACCTGCACCGGGGTGGCACGGCCAGCCTGGTCAAACTCACCCCCGAGGAGCGCTCCACCGCCGTGCGTGCGGCGCGCACCATGGGGCTCAACGTCGCCGGTGTCGATATCCTGCGCTCGCGCCACGGCCCGCTGGTGCTGGAGGTCAACTCCTCGCCCGGCCTCGAAGGGATCGAGACCGCCACCGGCAAGGATGTGGCGGGGATGATCATCGGCTTTATCGAGAAGAACGCCAAACCCAACCGGACCCGCACCCGTGGCAAGGGTTAGTCGGCGCGCGTCGTTTACCATCGCCGAGCAGGTCGTCCAGGCCGGCAGTCGTGCCACCATCGACCTGCCGGTCGCCCCGCTCTACACCCACACCCCCCTGACCATGCCGGTGCAGGTGGTGCACGGCCACCGGGACGGGCCGACCCTGTTCGTCAGTGGGGTGATCCACGGTGACGAGCTCAACGGCATGGAGATCATCCGCCGTCTGCTACGCCACACCGCCCTCAAACACCTGCGCGGCACGCTGATGGCGATCCCCGTGGTCAACGTCCACGGCCTCATCCATCGCGACCGCTACATGCCTGATCGGCGCGACCTCAACCGCTCCTTTCCCGGCTCCGAGCGCGGTTCGGTGGCGGCGCGCCTTGCGCACCTGTTCATGCACGAAGTGGTCGCCCGCTGCGACTACGGCATCGACCTGCACACCGCCGGCACCCACCGCGTCAACCTGCCCCAGGTGCGCGCCGACCTGGACGACGAGGAGACCGTACGCCTGGCGCGTGCCTTCGGCGCCCCCGTGCTGCTCAACTCCCAGCTGCGCGACGGCTCCATGCGGCAGGTGGCCGAGGATGTGGGTTGTAAGGTGCTGCTCTACGAGGCGGGCGAGGCGTTGCGCTTCGACGAGGTGGCGATCCGCGCCGGTGTGGCCGGGGTGCTCGGGGTGATGCGCGCCCTCGGCATGTTGGTGGCCGGGCGTACCCACCGCCCCCCTGCCGATCCCGTGGTGGCCCGCTCCAGCCAGTGGGTGCGCGCCGAACAGAGCGGTATCGTGCGCCTGGTCGTGCCGCTCGGCAGTCGCGTGCGCAAGGGGCAGACCCTGGCCTACATCGCCGACCCCTTCGGTGAGAGCGAGACGGCCGCCCTGGCGCCGGTGAGCGGCATCGTCATCGGTCGTTCCACCCTGCCGCTGGCCAACGAGGGCGAGGCGCTGTTCCACATCGCCCGCTTCGAGGATGTGCGTGGGGCCGAGGAGCAGGTGACCCTGTTCCAGGAGGCGCTCGACCCGGCCCAGACCACCGCCATGCCCTACGACGAGCCCTCGATACTCTGACCCTGAGCCGCGATGCACGGCCGCGGGTGCGCGGCGTGCTGGCGCCTAGACCCCGCGCTTGGCCGCCACACTGGCGAGTTTGTCGGCCATGGTCTGTTCACGGTCGATGCGCGTGCCGAAGGTCATGCTGCTCATGATGCGCGGCGCACCCAGCTGGTGGACCGCTTCGTGGCACTGGCGGATGGCGCCGAACACCTGATCCCACTCCCCCTCGATGTTGGTGCCGTTGGCGTGCAGCTGGTGGGTTACCCCGGCGGCGTCGAGGATCGGCTCGATGGCGGCGATGTAGTGCGACACCGAGACCCCGACGCCCATGGGGATGAGGGTGAGATTGACGATGACGTGCATGGGCGATGGCTCCTGAAGGGTTGAACGGGCGATCTGGGTGCGGTGGGGCGCACAGGCAAGTTACACGGCGCCGGGAAAGCCGAACTGCCGCCACGCCTCGTAGACCACCACCGCCACGCTGTTCGACAGGTTGAGCGAGCGTGAGTCGGGGCGCATCGGCAGGCGCAGCACCTGCCCCGGCGGCAGGCTGGCGAGCAGCGTGGCGGGCAGGCCGCGCGTCTCCGGGCCAAAGAGCAGGGCATCGCCCGCGGCAAAGTCGACCGCGTGGGGCGCCCGGCTGCCCTTGGTCGAGAGGGCGAAGAGCCGCGCGGGCTTGATCGCCGCGAGGGCCGCATCGAGCGAGGTGTGCACCTGCAGCTCAGCGTACTCGTGGTAGTCGAGCCCGGCGCGCTTGAGGCGCTTGTCGTCCAACTCGAAACCGAGTGGCTCGACGAGGTGCAGGCGAAAGCCGGTGTTGGCGCAGAGGCGGATGATGTTGCCGGTGTTGGGCGGGATCTCCGGCTCGTAGAGGAGGATGTCGAGCATGATGCAGTACGCGTAAGGGCCGAGGCGCTATTGTGCCCGGTTGTGTGTCGGCGTGCCGCTGGGTACGCGTTGGAACCGAATTAATGTATGAGGATGATTCTATTGCGAGACCCAATAGTAACCTCTATACAGTGTCCGGAATGTAACTCAATCCCGTTCGCAGTCCACGCTGCTAGGAGTCCCCATGGCCATCCGCCTACAACGTCTGCAGCCGCTGTTTCTGCTTCTCCTCTTGTTCAGCGCACGCCCGAGCTTCGGCGCCTCGATCACCGTACTGGACAGCTTTGCCGGTGCCGGCGCATCAGGTTCGCTGTTGACCAGAGGTACCAATACCGCCTTCTTCTTCACCACGGGAAGCGGCTTCGACTGGGGCCTGGACACCATCACCCTCTACCTCGGCAGCGTTGGCACGCCCTCTGGCTATAACCTCTGGCTCTACGACACCGGAGTGGACGGCATGCCGCTCACGAATCTCTCCACCCTCACCAGTGCCACGCCGAACACTACGGGGGCCAATATCTTTACCGCCGACGTGGCGCAGACACTGGGGGCGGGCACCACCTATGCCCTGGTGGCGAACGACTACAACGGCGTCGGCAACAACTACACTCTGAACTACTCAAGCATCACGCCCACCTCCAGCGATGGCTGGAGCTTCGGCGCGGACCGCTGCCTGCAATCCAGCGGTGGCGGCGCCTGGAGCTGCGCCGCCAATAGCCCTCTGGCCATCTCCATCAATGCCACCGCCACCTCCACCGCTGCCCCGGAGCCTGAGAATGCCCTGCTGCCGCTGCTGCTCGGCGTCTCACTGTTGGCCGTACGTCGCCGTCGTCGCCCACGCGCTTGAGGCGTGGTCGCGTTTGCTGCCGTGCCCGGCGACTTCAGGTAAGATCGCACGCCTCAAACCCCGACAAGCCATGAGGTGTGCAGCGTGAGCATGAACCCGGACGACAAACAGATGCTGGCGGTCGATTTCTGCGGCCTGAAGATGGACTCGCCCATCGTGCTACTCTCGGGTTGTGTCGGCTTCGGCGAGGAGTACACCCGCGTCAGCGGTTTCTCCAACCGCGACGTGGGTGGCATCTGTTTGAAGGGCACCACGCTGGAGCCGCGCCTCGGCAACCAGCCGCACCGCGTCTACGAGACTCCGGCCGGGATGCTCAACTCCATCGGCCTACAGAATCCCGGTGCGCGCTATGTGGTCGACAAGATCCTGCCGACCCTGGACCTCTCCGAGACCCGCTTCATCGCCAACATCTCCGGCTCCACGGTGGAGGAGTACGCCGAGGTGGCGCGCATCTTCGACGATTCGCCGGTGGACGCCATCGAGGTGAACATCTCCTGTCCCAACGTGAAGAAGGGTGGTGCGGCGTTCGGCAACGACCCCGAGGTCTCGGCAGCGGTGGTGGCGATGGTGCGCAAGGCGACCAGTAAGCCGATCATCACCAAACTCTCGCCCAACCAGACCGACATCGCCGAGAACGCCCGCCGCTGTATCGAGGCGGGCACCGACGCCTTCGCGGTGATCAACACGCTGATGGGCATGGCCATCGATATCGAAGAGCGCACCACCATCCTCGGCAACAACATGGGTGGTCTTTCGGGCCCCGCGATCAAGCCGGTGGCACTGCTCAAGGTGCACCAGGTCTACCAGGTGTGCCGCGACCACGGCATCCCGATCATCGGCCAGGGCGGTATCACCACCCCGGAGGATGCCCTGGAGTTTCTCATCGCCGGGGCCACGACCGTGGGCGTGGGTACCGCGCTCTTCTACGACCCGCTGGTGTGTAAGCGCATCAACCGGGGGATCGTCGACTACCTGAAACGTCACGGCATGAGCGAGGTGGGCCAGCTCACCGGTACCCTGCGCCTCAATCAGGCCAAGTCCGCCTGCGAGGTGTGCAAGGACGACGACTGAGGCGCGGTCACTCGTCTCGAAGCGGCGCCTGCGGGCGCCGTTTTTGTCTCAGCGCGCGGGCCTTGGTTCCTCGTCCGGGGCGTCGGCGGGCGCGCTGCCGAGGAAGTGCGAGAGGGTCTCCAGGAGGCGATCGCGCTTGACGGGTTTGGCCAGGTAGGCGTCGCATTCGGCACTGATCGCCTCGCGTTCGGTACGCATAGCGCCGGCGGTGATGGCCACGATGGGGATCGCGGCAAACGCGGGGTCGCTGCGCAGGATGCGCGTGGTCTCCAGGCCGTTGAGGCGTGGCATACGGATGTCCATGAGGATCAGGTCGGGACGCTGGCGGCGCACCGCATCGAGTACCCCCCAGCCATCCTCGGCCTGTTCCACGCTGAATGGCAGTCCCTTGAGGAAGGCCTCCAGCACCAGGCGATTGAGTGGCAGGTCGTCGGCGATGAGGATGTGCGCGGCCCGAAACTCGGGCACCGGGCCGAGGTTGACCGTTTGCGGGGCATGCACCGTCACCTCGGAGACCAGCGGTAGGGTGAGGGTGAAGCAGCTGCCGCCGTGCAGGCGGTTGGCCAGGGTGAGGGTGCCGCCCATGCGTGTGGCCAGGCCGCGCGCGATGGAGAGGCCGAGCCCGGTACCACCGGCCTTCACCTGCTCCGGGCCGGCCACCTGCTCGAATGGCTCGAAGATGCGTGCATGCTCCGAGGCGGGGATGCCGATGCCGTTGTCGCAGACGCGCACCTCCAGGGTATAGGCCCCGGCGACGCGTCCGACGCTCTGCACCTCGAATGCACACTCCACCTCACCCTCCGGGGCGAACTTGATGGCGTTGCTGAGAAGGTTGATGAGGATCTGTCGTAGCCGTTGACCGTCCAGGCGCAGCGTCGGTAGTTCACCGAGCAGCTGGAAATCGAGCTGTACCCCCTGGCTGACGCTCTGTGGGCTGAAGAGGTGCTTGAGCTCCTCGACCAGCTTGGGCAGAACCACCGCCTGCTCGTCCAGTTCGAGCTTGTTGGCCTCGATGCGCGAGAGGTCGAGCACATCTTCGATGAGGCTCATGAGGGCCAGACTGCTGGTGCGGATGCCCTCGGCCTCGCGCCGCGCACAGGGGTCCTGTTCGCGCGCCAGGAGTAGCTCGCTGAAGCCGAGGATCGCCTGCATGGGGGTGCGGATCTCGTGGCTCATGTTGGCCAGGAAGCGGCTCTTGGCCAGGTTGGCCAGCTCCGCCTCGCGCTTGGCCGCGCGCAGCTGTGCCTCGGCCTGTTTGAGCGCGGTGACGTCGGAGAGCAGACCCTCCAACTCCAGCAGGCGACCCTCTTCGCCGTAGACCGCATGGCCCTGCTCCCAGATCCAGCGCACACTGTTGTCGCGGTGACGGATGCGGTAGGTGAGCTGATAGCTCTGATGCCGCTCTAGCGCCTCCTGCACGCCGAGGCGTACGTAGTTGCGGTCTTCGTCGACGATGAGCGCCTCGTAGCTGATGAGTTGGTTGTGGGTCAGCTCCTCGGGGCGATAGCCGGTGAGCGCCTCGCAGCCTTGGCTCAGGTAGAGCATCGACCAGTGGTCGTCGTTGAGGCAGCGATAGGCGGCGCCGGGGATGTTGCCGAGCAGGGTGCTGAGGGTGCGTTGGCTCTGTGCCAGGGCGTCGCTGCGCTGGGTCATCTCGGCGTTCATCTCGCCGAACTGGTCACGGAGGCGTGCGGCCATCTGGAAGAAACTCTCCTCCAGGGCGCGTACCTCGCGGATGTGGCTGCTCGGGGGGGATTCCTGCGGCCAGGTGCCGGTGCTGAGGGTGTTGGCGGTCTTGGCCAGCTGCTCGATGGGGGCGAGCAGGCGGCGTGTCAGCAGGGTACCGAGCAGTCCGACCACCACCAGGCTGAGCAGGACCAGCAGTAGGGTGGTGCGGTCACCCAGCTGCAGGGTGTGGGCGAAGCGCTTCTCGGGGAAGGAGACCACCAGGTGCCACTGTAGCCACTCGCCGAGGGTCAGGCGGCTGCTGCGGGTGTGGTAGGTCTCGCCCTGATAGACGAAGTTGGGGTCGTCCTGGGGCTTGTGGTTGCGGTCGGCGTGTTGCAGGTGGCCGAAGATGAGGTCGATCTGCGGGTCGCCGGTCTGGCGCACCAGGACCCGCTCCAGTGACCCCTCGGGGGTGGTGTGTAGGAGTGGGGTGTGTTGGGAGTCGGCCACCAAGTAGCCGTCGCTGTCGTAGATAAAGACGCGCCACCCCTCGTCCAGGTCGAGCTTGGCGAGAAACGCGCTGATCTCGTCGAGGGTGAGGACGTTCTCCAGTACCCCGATCAACTCGCCCCGATGGTAGACGGTGCGCAGGGCGCTGAGGCCGAGCTGGTGGTCGAGGGGCGCACGCAGCTGGGCGCTGTTGGGCTGCTGGCTGTTTAGCTCCCAGCGGTAGACGCGGCTCCAGCGGTCGCCGTCCAGGGCCGCGCGGTACCAGGGGCGGGTGCGGGCGTCGAACTGGATCTGGTCGTCCACCAGACGCCCGAAGCGGCCATCCGGGGTCACCTCGTGGAGGCGGTTGCCGTCTAGGTAGAGGGGCGGCTGGGTGACGTGGGAGTAGCCGATGTAGTGGCCATCGGTGTGGGCGAAACCGAGCGTGGTCACCTCCGGGTGGAGCTGCTCCAGCAGGTACATGCGCGTCAGCAGGGTCTCGGTGTCGTGGCTGTCGAGGCTGCCCTCGGTGAGACCCGCGGCGAGGGGGTCGAGGACGTGCTGGGCGCTCTCCAGGTACTCCTTGAGGTGGGTGACTATCTGGGCGTTGACGCGGTCGACGACCTCGTCGAAGAGCGCCTCGGTGGTCTGCTCGCGCGCCCCCTGCATCACCCCCCAGACGAGCAGACTGAGCAGCGCGAGCAGGCCGAGCATGGGTGTCAGTAGTAGCGTACTCAGACTGATCTTCAGCTTTGCCATGGCATCTCGCGGGGTTGGGCGGGGTAGGGGCGCACCTAGGGCCGAGGGGCGGTGGGCGCGCGCTGCCGCCGCGCTCGTGGGCCACGCCCCCGCGACTCACCCCAGGCTCGTACTCTTCAGCGCCCGAGCGAAGGGGCGCTATGGCCCTGCACAGGGTGGTCACACGTGGAGCCGGAAGGCAAAGTATAGTGTCTTCCGTCGCGCCTTAAAGGTGGCTGAGAAACCCGCTCAGGGCGCCCCCTCCTGCCGAGCGGTGGCCTGGGCCAGACCACTGGCGAGGTCTGGATAACTCAGCTCGATACCTAGCTCGGTACGGATGCGTTCGGCACGCAGGCGGCGTGACTCGCCGAGGTATTCGAGCATCGCCGGGGTGAGGCGTTCGCGCGCCTCGGCGAGGTCGATCTCCGTGGGTCGGGGTAGGCCTAGGGTGTCGGCCACCGCCTTGAAGTAGGCGCTCATGTTGCCCGGTCGACCGTCGCTGACATTGAATACCCCCGTGCCGCGTTGGCCGAGGGTGAAGGCGATCGTGACCAGGTCTTCGAGGTGGATGCGGTTGGTGTAGCCCGCCTGTGCCTCGCACAGGATCGGCTCCCCCCGCTCTAGCCGTGCCCGCGGCAGCTTGCCCGCGCCGTAGATGCCGCCGACGCGCATGCGCGCCAGGGGGATGGCGTGTACGGCGGCGAAGGCGACCAGTTGCAGCTCGGCGTCCAGGCGGCGACGGGCGCGTGGCGTGGGGGCGGGGGTGGGGGCGTGCTCGTCCACCCAGGCGCCGCCGGTGTCGCCGTAGACCCCGCTGGTGCCGAGGTAGACCAGCCGCATCGGTGGCGCCTCGGTCAGGCGCTGCAGCAGGTTCCGGGTGCGCCCGTCCTGCTCGCCGTGGTGCCCTGGCTGTACGAAGTGGTAGAGCAGGGCCCCTGCAGTGGGCAGGGCGGCGAGCTCGGCGGGGGTGTCGAGGTCGGCACGCAGCGCCGGGATGCCGAGTGCCGCCAGGCGTGCGACCCCCTCGGCGCTGCGCACCACGCCGAGCACCTCGGCCCCCTGTGCCTGCCAGCGTCGAGCCAGACGGCTGCCCACAGCACCACAGCCGAGGATCACCACGCGCCGCCCTTTATCCGCTGCCTCAGTTACGGCATACTTCATAGTCTTTTACTCAGAAAATAGAGCCCCATATCCTCCTCTCCCCACGCACCGCCAAGGAACCCCGCGCCATGAGCTTCCAGGTCACCGTCAAACCGAGCAACCACACCTTCAGCGTCGAACCCGACGAGACCGTCCTCGACGCCGCCCTGCGCCAGGGTCTCGCCTTTCCCTACGGCTGTCGCAATGGGGCCTGCGGGGCGTGTGTGGGTAAGGTCTTGACGGGGAGTGTACGCTACGCCGAGCCGCCGATGGCCTTGAGCGAGGAGGAGGCGGCGGCCGGTCAGGGGATCTTCTGCGAGGCGATCCCCGAGTCCGACCTGGTCATCGAGGTGCACGAGGTGGGCTCCGACCGGGAGATCCCGGTCAAGACCATGCCCTGTCGTATCGAGCAGATGGACCGCCTCAACGACGACGTGATGTGCCTCTACCTGGCCCTGCCCGAGGGGGAGCGCCTGCAGTTCCTCGCCGGTCAGTACCTCGACATCCTCCTGCCCGACGGCAAGCGCCGCGCCTTCTCCATCGCCAACGCGCCGCACAATGATGAGCGTATCCAGCTGCACGTACGGCTGATCAAGGGTGGGCGTTTCACCCAAAAGGTGTTTGGCGAACTCAAGGTGGGCGACATCCTGCGCATCGAGGGGCCACACGGCTCCTTCTACCTACGCGAGGAGAGCGAGCGCCCCATCATCCTGCTCGCCACCGGCACCGGCTTCGGGCCGATCAAGGGCATCCTCGAACACGCCTTCACCGAGGGGGTGAGCCGTCCCATCACCCTCTACTGGGGCGCGCGCCAGGTGGAGGACCTCTACCAGGAGGCGCTGCCGCGCAAGTGGGCCGCCCACTACAGCAACTTCACCTTCGTGCCGGTGCTCTCCCAGGCCAGTGATGCGGACTTGGCCAACGGCTACCGTCGGGGCTATGTGCAGGAGGCGGTACTGGCCGACTACCAAGACCTGAGCCCCTTCGAGGTCTACGCCTGTGGTATGCCGGAGATGGTGCTCGACGCCCGGCGCAAACTGGTGGCGCGCGGGCTGGAGAGCGAGCACTGCTACTCCGACGCCTTCGAGTGGGCCAAGGATTGAGCCCGACCGCCTAAGGCCCGAGGTTCAGACCCGGGTGGTTGGCGCTGGGGCCGCGTAGGGGCGGCCCATGCCCCGAGACCCAGGGGCGCACGACTTCGACCTGATCGACGCCGATTGCACGCCGCTGGGCCTCGATGGCCTGCGCCAGGCACGCGCCCTGCGTGCCGAGGTCGGTATGGGCACCTCGGTGCGGCTGCCGAGCGTCGGCAGGGGGCGGTATGGGCGGTCGATCGGCCGTGACCACGCGCTCTGGCGGTGCCGTCGTGTGGTCGGCACCCTTCGCAACCTCAGCAACCTCAGCAACCTCAGCAACCTCAGCCGTCACCACGAGGGGTGAGGGTGGTATCGGCCACGCTCACTACTCGGTCGCGCCCCGCCTGCTTGGCCTGATAGAGGGCGCGGTCGGCATCCAGTAGTAGCGTCTCCATCTGTGTGCCGTGCTCGGGGAAGGTGGCCACACCGAAACTGGCGGTGAGGTTGACGGGGGGGTCCAGCGCGCACTTCTGCTCGGTGAGCCCATGGCGGATGCGCTCGGCGATGGTCAGGCCGCCAGCGTGGTCGGTGTCGGGCCAGATGAGCACAAACTCCTCGCCGCCCCAGCGAAAGGCGATGTCCGAGGCGCGCACGTGGCCGCGCAGGTAGTCGGCGAAGAGGCGCAGCACGTGGTCGCCACTGAGGTGGCCGTAGAGGTCGTTGACCTCCTTGAAGTGGTCGAGATCGACCAGGCAGAGGGTCAAGGGGTGCTGTTTGCGTTGGGCCAGGGCGAGCTGTTCGCGCAGCCGCTCCTCGCCGCCACGGCGGTTGAGGAGGCCGGTGAGGGCGTCATGGGAGGCGAGCTGCAGCAGTTGCGCTTCGAGCATCTTTTGATCGGTGATGTTCTGCACCATGCCCACGGCGCGGATCGGATTGCCCTGTGCGTCGCGCTCGCTCACGCGTCCCCGGTCGTGCACCCAGAGGTAGTGGCCGTTGCGGTTGCGCAGGCGGTATTGTGCCTCGTAGCGTTCACGCCGACCCGCCAGGTGGTCGCGCAGGGTCTGCACGACGCGCGCCTGGTCCTCGGGGTGGATGTTGCCCTTCCAGGTGTCGAGCTGGGGAGACATCTCGTGCGGGCCGTAACCGAGCATGCGCGCCAGTTGGGGTGAAAAGAACACCTCGCCGCTGGCGATGTCCCAGTCCCACAGCCCGTCGCTCGCCTCGTTGAGGGCAAACCAGAGCTGGTCATTGCGGCTGACGAGCCCCTGGCTGCTGGCCATGCGCTCGGTGATGTCGCGCGCCACGGAGAGGAAGTATTCGCGCCCGGCGTGCTCGAAGACGCTGGTATTCACCTCCACCGGCAGCTCACTGCCGTCGCTGCGCCGGTGACGCCCGATAAAGGTGAGTTGGCGCTCCTTGCGGATCGCCGTGACGATGCTCGCCCACTGCGCCTCGCCCACCACATCCATCTGCAGGCTCAGTACCGAGTGTTCGAGCACCTCGTCACGCTGCATGTCGAGCTCCTCGTAGCCGGCGCGGTTGACGTAGAGGATGCGGCTGGTCTCGGGGTCGATGAGATAGAGCGCGTCGGGCACCGCCTCGAACAGGGCGTTGAGCAGGCCGAGGTCTAAGGTTATCGGGTTGGCCATAGGCTCCATCGTGCTGTGGGGGGTGTCAGCGGTTCTACCCATTACGCATGACAATCCAGATGTCATGGGGATGACGTGATCATGCCGCGTCGGTCGGGGGTCGGCTAGGTGGGGTAATCCCCTAAGGATAGTCAGTCTTTTCCCCGAGTGCCGCATGGTCGTTGTCGGACGCGGCCATCGCCGCGTCTGCACGAGGCACGGGCAAGGCGTTGTGCGCGGGGTAACCACGCGTGGGCCTTGTGGGCGCGAGGGGGTCTAGAAGAGTAAATAAACCAATTTTTCAATTGGTTATGGTTCTGTTGTGGCGGCGGGTGGGGCTGGCGGATGGGCGCGCAGCCCCCCGTGCCTACTCGGTGGAGGGGGCGGGGGGCGGACCCGCCTCGGCCTCGGAGGTCGGGAGCGGGGCCGACTCCGGGGCGGGTTGCAGCAGCGCCTCGGCCGGGGTCATGAGGGTGGCGAGGCGGTCGTCGTCGAGGGTGAAGAGCCACGGGCCCCAGCGCCGGTTGAGTTCGTCCACCTCCTCTTGTGGGCCGAGTTCACCGTCGAGGCGGCTCTCGATGCGCAGGTGGCGCTGTAGGTGCGGCTGGTAGAGCAGGAGGGTGATGACGAGGCCATCCTGGCGCACATAGTCGACCTGCATCTCCACCGCACCCAGGTCGCCAGCCCGCGCGCTCGGTTGTACCGACTGAGGGTGGTTCTGCGCCAGGAAGTCGGCCAGGGTGGTGGCGGCGGGCTGGATCACCTCCGCCTCACCGTGGTGTTGGCCAGAGGGGAGTTGTAGCCTCCAGCGCGTTACCGAGGGCGCGTCCGGTGTGGGTGCGGGGTCCGTCTCATCGGGCAGGCGGCCCGGGTCGCTCACCAGGGTGTAGGCCACCGCCCCACCCTGTGGGCGTACTCGCACCTCTTTGAGCATCTCTAGTGGGATGCTGGCGAGTTTGGGGTCGAGCCAGGCGATGGGCTCGTCGGGCAGATCCAAGCGCCCCTGTACCAGCCAACTCTGGGCCTCGCCGTAGCGGCGTACGAAGAGGCGGTCGGGGTCACGGTTGCCCGTGGTGTCGAGGTCGTGGTCACCGATGATGAGGTCGGTGAATACCTCGTTACCCCGGCCACGCAGGATCACCCGGCGCCCGGCGCCGATCTCGGTGCCGGGGTCGGCGACCCCTTGACGGCGGTAGAGGTCGGGGTTATCGGTGCGTGGCTCCAGGGGGCGCAGACCGGCCAGACCGCTGCTCACGCGGCGCAGCAGTTCGAGGTTGGCCGGGTAGTGGTCGAGCTGCTGCACGGTCCACTGGTCGTCGCCACGGATCAGGTCGAGGTTCTTGGCATTGCGCAGATAGACCTCGATGCGCGTGGTCTGACCGAGCTGATTGGCCAGATTGGGATAGAAGCGCAGTGGCAGGCGTGCCACCTCGGGCTTGCGAACCGGCTCGTGGTAGAGCTGCAGCCAGCCGACATAGCCGATGAGAATAATGATGCTGAGATAGAGGATGCGACTCATGTGTGATGCAGGGATCCGGTGGTCCGCCAGGGCAGGGTCTAGGCAAGGCAGGCTAGGCCGAGTGTCGTGGTGAGGCGTGATTAGGGTAACAGATCCCACGCCTGGCTGGCCGGGCGGGTGCGTGGAAAATCACCCGCGCGGTGCGGGTGCGGGTGCGGGGGGGAGGTCTGGACCCGCAAAGGCGATTGCTCCATCCTTGAGTGCCTACCAGCCAGGACCGATGTGACCCCATGAGCCCCGTGATTCAGGCCCGCGCCCTGACTAAGCGCTTCGGCGACAGCGAAGTGGTGCGCGGCATCGACTTCAGCATCCCGCGCGGCAGCTGTTTCGGCTTTCTCGGCCCCAACGGCGCGGGCAAGACCACCACCATCCGTATGCTCCTCGGCCTCTCGCCCATTTCAGGTGGCGAGCTGCGCCTGTTCGACCTGCCGATGCCCGGCGCCGGGCGCGCCATCCGCGCGCGCATCGGCGTAGTGCCACAGATGGACAACCTCGACCCCGATTTCAGCGTGGCCGAGAACCTGCGTATCTTCGCCAGCTATTTCGGTCTGGGGGGCGCCGAGGTGGAACGGCGCATCGGCGAGCTGCTCGACTTTGTCGAGCTGCGCGACCGCGCCGCGCGCAAGGTGGGCAGCCTCTCCGGGGGCATGCTGCGCCGCCTGACCATCGCCCGCGCGCTGATCAACGACCCGGAGTTGGTGGTGCTCGACGAACCCACCACCGGTCTCGACCCGCAGGTGCGTCACCTCATCTGGGGTCGCCTGCGCGAGCTGCAGCGCCGGGGCAAGACCCTGCTCCTCACCACCCACTATATGGAGGAGGCGGAGCGTCTCTGTGACCGCCTGGTGATCATGGACCAGGGGCGCATCCTGGAGCAGGGCAGTCCCGCCGAACTTATCGCCCGCCACATCGAACCCGAGGTGGTGGAGATCCGTGGCGACGGGCTCGACGCCCTCGGGCGGCAGTTGGCCGACACCGGCTGTCGTATCGAGCCGCTCGGTGACCTGCTCTACTGCTATGCCGAGAGCGCCCGTCCCCTGCTCGACCGCCTGGAGGCGGACGGCTGTCCCCACCCCTACCTGCACCGGCGCGCCAACATGGAGGATGTGTTTCTCAAGCTGACCGGACGGGAGCTGCACGAATGAACTGGTCTCTGCCCCGTTTCAGCCCCCTCGCCCTGGCCGTGTTTCGGCGCAACCTGCTGGTCTGGCGCAAGCTGCTCGGCCCGGCGGTGGTGATGAACTTCGGTGAGCCGCTGCTCTACCTCTTCGGTCTCGGCTACGGCCTCGGCCTGTTCATCGGCGAGATGCAGGCGATGCCCTATCTCACCTTCCTCGCCTCCGGCATCATCGCCTCCTCGACCATGAACGCCGCCGCCTTCGAGGCGACCTACTCGGTGTTCACGCGCATGGTGCCGCAGCGCACCCACGAGGCGATGCTCGCCAGCCCCCTGGAGGTGGACGACATCATGGCCGGGGAGATGCTCTGGTGCGCCTTCAAGGGGACCCTGAGCACGGCGGCGATCTTCATCGTCGCGCTCCTGGTCGGCGGCGTGCAGGGGGATTGGGCGCCGCTGGTGGTGCCGCTCGGGCTGCTCGTCGGTCTGGCCTTCTCCGGGGTCGCCATGTGTATGGCGGCGGTCTCGCCGAGCTACGACTTTTTCAGCTACTACTTCACCCTCGGTATCACCCCGATGTTCGTCTTGAGCGGGGTCTTCTACCCGGTCGATAGCCTGCCCAGCGTGCTCCAGTGGCTGATGCAACTGCTGCCGTTGGTGCACGCGGTGGAGCTGATTCGACCACTGGTGGCGGGGCTGCCGGTGGAGGGGGCGTGGCTGCACCTGGCGGTGCTGCTGCTCTACGCCCTCGGCGGCTACTATCTGGCGGTGGTGCTGGCGCGGCGGCGACTATTGGTGTGATACGTATCGAAAAACCAGGAATAGTCCCTCCATCTGTCAGCAGTTCGTCATAGCATATGCAGGCGAATACCCGAAAGAATTATGGCGATTTGCCAAACCGCCCCGAACAGGGTGGGTGCATACGCGAAACGAGGCGCCGGTAAGGGGCACCGACCGGCGCTCGGTCGGGCGCCTCCCCTCGCCGCGACCGGTCCCAGGCGCCATCGTCCGCCCGGTCCCGGCGTGTGTCCCTGTCCTTGGGCCGCCGAACGAGCACGAGAACAGCCCATGAACATCCTGGTAGTAGACGACCATCGCCTCTTCGCCGATGGTCTCGGGTTCATCTTCCAGCGGGTCGAGCGTGCGGTGCAGTTGCAGTGCGCCATGAGCGGCGAGCAGGCGTTGAGCCTGTGTGACGCTGGTTACCGTCCCGATCTTATCCTGCTCGACCTCAATCTCCCCGGGGCCAGCGGTCTCTCCCTCATCCGCACCCTGCGTGAGCGCGCCATCTGGGCGCCGATCCTGATGATCTCCGCCTCTCAATCCCTCAGCCATGCGCGCGCCGCCCTGGAGCAGGGGGCGCAGGGCTACATCTGCAAGACCGCCGGCAGCGACGAATTGCTGGTGGCGATCGATCAGGTGGCCACCGGTGAGGAGTATCTACCCGAGGGGTGGGAGCAGCTGTTGGAGGAGGGGCCGCCTCAGCCCGAGGAGCCGTGGGAGGAGGGCGCACGCATCACCGCGCGTAAGCTGGAGGTGCTGCATCTGGTGGCCCAGGGCTACCCCAACAAGCTCATCGCCCACGAGCTGACGCTCTCGGAGAACACCGTCAAGGTGCACCTGCGCGAGCTGTTCCGCGCCTTGCGTGTCACCAATCGCACGGCCTGCGTGCGTGAGGCGAAGCGGCTCGGGTTGATCGAGGTCTAGCCCCCCGCCGGGGTGGCGAGAAAGCCCTCGGCGGTGCCGTTCAGATAGTAGTAGAAGCGCAGGTTGATGAGCTGCACCCGCTCACCCACGCGCACATATCGCCCCCCATCCAGCGGTGCCTCAGCGCCGAAAACCACCTCCAAACGCTCACCGAGGCGCACGCGCATGGGCGGTGTGTCGAGGCCGAACTCGACCGCACGCGCCGCGTCGTAGGGGAGGCTGGCACGCACCGGCGTGGTGGCCAGGGCCAGCAGCGCCTGGCTGCGCAGCTCGGCCACCGGGCCCTGGATGGGGGCGACGAGACGCCACTCCTGGTCGCGTTTTTCCAGCTCGATGGTGCCGTAATCGGTACGGATCTGCGCCGACGTGATGGCCGACGGATCGAGGTCGGTCAGCGTGACGGGGGGGGGAGGGCGCTGCGCCCGCTCCACCCCGTAGACCCCATAGCCGAGCAGTACCAGCAGCGTGGCCAGGGCGAGGTTGCGCCGCCTGAGGCGACAGAGGTGCTGGGCGAGGGGGGGGGCCATCAGACGCGTTGCCGCCGACGCCAGCGCCAGAGGCCGCCGAGGGCCAGGCCGGCGGGGAGCAGGACGAGGTAGAGGAGTCCCAGGGTCGCCTGGGTCGCAGGGCTCAGATCGAGTTGCAGGTCCGGCGCGCGGCGTGGGGCGAGCTGGAGTGGGGCCACCGTGTGGCTGGCGAGCCAGCCCACCAGCGCCTCGCCGAGGGCCTGATTGCCTTGATTGCCGAGGTAGGCGTTGGCCAGCAGGTCGCCGTCGCCCAGCACCACCACGCGCTGCTCGCCCGTCGGCGTGGTGCGCGTGAGGGCGAGGCCGAGCGGGAAGGGGCCGGGCATGGCGCTCTCGCTGTCGTCACCCAACTGCAGGCGGCTCTCGGCACCGCTGTCGAACAGCGTTTCGACTCGCCACCCCTCGGGGGCATGGGCCAGGAGTGGGCGCGCGTCGATGAGTAGGGCGATCTGTTCGAGCCCTGCGACGGGGGGCTGTGCGGCATAGTGGCTCACCACTGCCACCTTGGGGCGCTCGATGCCCAGTGCCGCCGCGCGCGGGTCGATGAGGTCGCCCCCCGGCAGCTGGAGGCCGAGGGCGGCGGCCAGGGGGTCGAGGCCGTGCAGTGGGCCGGGGTCGAGCAGCCAGAGCAGTGACCCGCCCTGCTCGATGTGCGCCAGCAGGCGCGCCGTCTCGCCGGGGAGCAGGTCGCGCTCGGGGCCAGCGATGAGCAGCAGGGCGTCCGGCTCGGGGCTTTGCTCCACCAAGTTGAGCGGCTGGAGGTGCAGGCCGCGCTTGGCCAGTGCGGCGCTAAACAGCCCCAGGTCGTGGTTGGCGCGCCCGTCGATGGCGCGCTCGCCATGGCCGCTGAGGGCGTAGAGCGGGCGGCTCTGGCCCAGGTGCAGGCGCTGCAGGGCGTTGAGGAGGCGCGTCTCGTCCACCTGCTCCAGGCGCTCGACCCGCCCATTCCAGGCAATCTGTAGTTCGCCGTTGAAGGCCACCTCGGCGGCACGGGTGCGCGCCGGCTCCAGGTCCGGGTCGACCAGCGTCAGCGTCACGCCGGGGCGCGCCTCGACGTAGCGCCGCAGTAGGCGCTCGGCCTTGTCGCGCGGCGTGCCGGGGCGGGCGTAGAGGGTGAAGCTGGGGGGCGGGTCGAGGGCGCTGAGCTGGGTGAAGCTCTCGCGGCTCAGGGTGTGGCGCCCGGCGGCGGTGAGATCCCACTGTCTATCCAGCCGCTCACCGAACCAGGCGAGCAGCCCGGCGATGGCCAGCCAGAGCAGCAGGCCGAGGGTGCGTTGACGGGCGATGGCGCGGGTCAGGTCGCTCATGGCTGTTTGTGGCTCATGGCTGCCACCGCTCCGCCTCTAAGCGGCGTACCGCAAAGAGCAGGAAGGTGGTGATGAAGAGGGCGAAGTAGACCAGGTCCGAGCTGTGCGGACGCCCCTCCAGGAAGTGGCGATAGTGCCCTTGGAGCGAGAGGTAGCTGAGCACGCCACCGCCACCGGCCTGATCCATGATCCAGAACAGCAGCAGCAGCACGAAGCCCCCCCCGGCGGCCAGCGCCGGGTGCGGCGTAAGGCAGGAGAGCCACAGCCCCAACGCGCCGAAGGCGGCCAGCAGCAGGGCGAGGCCGAGCAGACCGGAGATGAGTAGGCCGAAGTCGAGGGTACCGCCGAGTAGCAGCGAGAGGGGCATCAGCGCCAGTAGCAGGAGCACGATGCCCAGGGTGCCGAGCAGCCCCAGGTACTTGCCGAGGATGATCTGGGTGGAGCTGAGTGGCGCGCTGGTGAGCAGCACCAGGGTCTGGGCGCGGCGCTCCTCGCTCACCAGGCGCATGGAGAGTAGCGGCACCAAGGCCAGCAGCAGCAGGGTGGCGCTGGCGAAGAGCGGCATCACCACCCGCTCGGTCACCCCCGGCGCCTGGGGCAGCAGGGCGAGGCGCGGCAGCACCGCCTGATACTCCTCCAGCAGGCCAGCGAAGAGCCAGGCGAGCAGCAGCTGTACCAGCGCCAACAGCCCCCAGCCGGTGGGGGCGAGAAACAGCCGCTGTAGCTCGCGCAGGGCGATGACGCGGATCACGCCGCCACCCCCGGTTGGGTCAGCTCCAGGAAGAGCTGCTCCAACCCACCCTGCTCCGGGGTCAGCTCACACAACCCCCAGCCCTTAGCGACACAGTGGGCGGCGATGGCCGCCGCCGGGTCGCTGCCCTGGGCGTGGTGCAGACGGAAGCGCCCCTCGGCGAGGCTCTCGACGGACTCGATGTCGGGTAGCGCCTCTAGCTCGCTCAGTGCGGGTGGTTGTTGCAGACCCAGCAGCAGGCGCCGCTGGGCCAGGCGTTGGCGTAGCTCGGCAGTGTCCGCGTCGAGCAGTAGGCGCCCTTGGCGGATGATCAGCACCCTATCGCAGCTCGCCTGCACCTCGGCCAGATTGTGGCTGGAGAGGAGCAGGGCGTGGTCGCGCGCCAGCTCGCGTAGCAGGGCGCGGATGCCCTGGAGCTGGTGCGGGTCGAGGCCTGAGGTGGGTTCGTCGAGCAGCAGTACCTGCGGGCTATGGACGATCGCCTGGGCGATACCCACGCGCTGGCGAAAGCCCTTGGAGAGGTTGCCGATGAGCCGCCGCGCCACCCCGTCGAGGTCGCAGCGCCCGCGCGCCCGTGCCACGGCGGCGGGGGCCTCGCGGTGCGACAGACCATGTAGGCGCGCGGCGTAGGTGAGCTGCTCGTCCACCGTCAGGTCCGGGTAGAGCGGCGGGCGGTCCGGCAGATAGCCGATGGCCGCACGTGCCTCACGCGGGGCGGCAAGCAGGTCGTGCCCGGCGATGGTGACGCTCCCCGCCGTCGGTGCCAGCACCCCGGCGAGCATCTGCAAGGTGGTGCTCTTGCCCGCGCCGTTGGGGCCGAGAAAGCCCACCACCTCGCCTGCGTGCAGGGCGAAGTCGAGCGCGTCGACGGCACATCGGGTGCCGTAGTGGCGGGTGAGGGCTTCGGCCTGGAGCAGGGGCGGGCTCATGCTCGTTTGGGCATCCTTGAGAAGAAACAAGCGCTTATAATGACCGATTTTCCAAGGCCAAACGAGGGGAGCGGGCGGATGCAACTACTCGGCGTCGACACCGGCGGCACCTTTACCGACTTCGTGCTCTACGACGGTGATCGACTGCGCGTGCACAAGGTGCTCTCTACCCCGGTGGCGCCGGAGCAGGCGATCTTGCAGGGGATCCGCGAGCTGGGTTTGCAGCCTGCCGGGCTCACCCTGGTACACGGCTCCACGGTGGCGACCAACGCGGCGCTCGAAGGCAAGGGGGTGCGCACGGTCTATATCGGCAACCACGGTCTCGGCGACCTGCTCACCCTCGGGCGTCAGGCGCGCGAGCGTCTTTACGACCTGCAACCGCCCAAGGTGCCGCCACCGGTGCCCTCCGATCTGTGCCTGGAGACGGGGGGGCGGTTGGGCGCAGACGGCAGCGTGGTCGAGCCGCTCACGGATGCCGAGCTGACCAGCCTGGTCGAGCAGGTGCGCACCCTCGCCCCGCGCGCGGTGGCGATCAACCTGCTCTTCTCCTTCCTCGATCCCTCTTTTGAACAGCGCATCGAGTCCGCTCTGCGCGCAGCGCTGCCCGACCTCTTCATCTCCCGCTCTTCGGCGGTGCTGGCGGAGTATCGCGAGTACGAGCGTGGCATCGCCACCTGGCTCAACGCCTGGGTCGGGCCTTTGGTCGAGGGGTACCTGAGGCGCCTCGCCGAGGGGCTGCCGGGGGCGCGCATCTCGGTGATGCAGAGTTCCGGCAACACCATCGCGGCGGACCAGGCGGGGCGGGCGGCGGTGGAGATGCTCCTCTCCGGCCCCGCCGGTGGCCTGGCCGGGGCGCGCTACGTGGCGGCGCACTCTGGGTGTGAGCGCTTACTCACATTTGACATGGGTGGTACCAGCACCGACGTGGCGCTGCTCGACGGCGAGCTGCTGCTGACCAGCGAGGGGCGCATCGGCCGCTGGCCGGTGGCGGTGCCGCAGGTGGATATGCACACCATCGGCGCCGGTGGCGGCTCCATCGCCTATGTGGACGCAGGCGGGATGCTGCAGGTGGGGCCGGAGTCCGCCGGGGCCGACCCCGGCCCCGCCTGCTATGGGCGCGGCGGCACGCGCCCGACGGTGACCGACGCCAACCTGTTGCTCGGACGGCTGCGCGCCGACGCCTTCCTCGGCGGCGGCATGGCGCTCGATGTGGCCGCTGCCGAGCGGGCCATGGATGGGTTGGCCGCCGACCTCGGCGTGAGCCGCCTGGAGGCCGCCGAGGGGGTGATCGCCCTGGCCAACGAGCGCATGGCGGCGGCCCTGCGGGTGATGTCGGTACAGCGCGGGGTCGATCCGCGTGAGTTAGTACTCACTTGCTTTGGTGGGGCCGGTGGACTGCACGTCTGTGCCCTGGCCGAGGCGCTGGGCATGACCCGTGCGCTGGTGCCGGTGCATGCCGGGGTGCTCTCGGCGCTGGGCATGCTCGCCGCGCCGCGTGGGCGCCAGCGTTCGCGCACCCTCGGTGTGCCGCTGGCCGAACAGGGGGACGAGGCGTTGGAGGCGCAGTTGGCGGAGCTGGCTGCCGAGGGGCGCGCGGCGCTGATCGAAGAGGGGGTGGCGGCGGGGGCGATCGTCGCCGAGTACAGCCTCGACCTGCGCTACCACGGCCAGTCCTACACCCTCAACCTCCCCTGGAGCGGTATCGCGGCGAGTGGTGCCGCCTTCCATGCACGGCACCGTGCCCGCTATGGCCATGACCTCGCGCTGCCGGTAGAGCTGGTCAACTTGCGCGTGGCGGTGCGCGGGCCGCGCCCCCAACTGCAGCTCGGTGGCGACGTGGTGGCCAGTGGCACGCCGCTGACGGGCCGGGTGGTGCAGCGGGAGGCGCTGCCGTTGGGGGTGTGGGTGGATGGTGAGCGGGTCATTACCGAGCAGGTCTCCACCACCTGGCTCGCCCCGGGCTGGCGGGTGCGACGCGAGGCGGTGGGCAATCTGCTGTTGGCCCGCGAGGGCTGAACAGAGGCGACGTTGGTACATTCGACGTGGCGTTGGTCGCATTTTTCGCCGACAGACGGTCGGGGTGTTGAATTCTGTCGTTGGGTAAGCCAGCTATTGCTGGAGCCGAGGTGCCGGGGTATAAGGAACGAGGTCGTTCTTTTTTGTGACAGAGTTCTCGCGCGAGGGTGTCGGGCCCCTGCGCGTGCGGTCGGCCTTTGGCTCCGTTAGCCTACTGGCCTGATTGCAAGGGCTTTTTCACCCCGACCCGGGGTACGGGGCGCGGTAACGTGATTTTTTTCGTCTTTGGCCGATTTGGCGAAGACAAGTCATGCTGGGATGCTAGAACTATACCCAGTGGCGCCTGTCCTTCTGTGTGTCGTGGGGGAGAGATTGATGAGTGTTACAGAGCCAACCCTGAAGGTTTCGTTTGTCGGTATCGATGAGAAGGAGACGCTCATCCTCCGCTCACTCATGCAGTTCATGAGTAGCAGCCTCGATCTCGAACTGAGTTTCGTCAATCCAGAGCAGAGCGCGCTGTTGATGGTCGGGGTGGAGAGCCCCGAGGGGCGGCTCGCCTGGGAGCGTCTCAATCACGGTCCGGCGCGCTGTATCGCCTGTTCGGCGGAACGCCCGGCGCACATCGGCGAGCAGCAGTGGTTGGCCATCCCCTTTCGTGGGCGTGGGGTGCGCGAGCTGCTGCTGGAGATGCAGAGCTGGTTGCAGAGCCCCGCCGCCGTGGCGCAGGCGAGCAGTGCCACGGCGGCGCGACTTGCCACGGCCACCGCCCAGGCGGTGACGGCGGTGGCCAGTGCGCCGCCCCCGCCCAAGCCGATGCCCAGCGCCGTCCCCCCCCCGCGCATGCCGGTGGAGATGATCTCGGACTCCGCCGCCGGTAGCCGTGAGGCGGGTGTCGGCGAGGGGTCCGTGCGCGCCTTCTCCATGCTGCGCCTGCTGCGCGAGCGCCCGAAGATCGCCATCAAGGGGCCGCACCTGCCGACCCTCTTCGTCGACCGTGATCGGGCCCTGGCCTATCTGCCGGAGTTGGGGCACGATGCGGCAGAGGACTCCTTTTTCGACTGGAGCCTGGAGGGCGCGCGCCTCACCTATGGTCAGTCCGACCCCTTCGCCAGCGGCGTCCTGCAGCAGGGCAGCGTCATCTCCCTGGCGCGTCTCTACTGGCTCTTCGCCATGAGCCACAGTCAGGGCGAGCTACTCGATGGGCTCGATACCAAGCTCGCCTTCGGCCTCAACCGTTGGCCCGACTTCGGGGCCATGCAGTGCACGGTGGAGGAGCGGCGCCTAGCGGCGGTGATGGTGGCGGCGCCGAGCACCATCAGTGAGCTGGCACAGATCTCCGCCCTGCCCCGTGACACCGTGGTGGCCTGCATCAACTGCGCCGACATGCTCGGTTGGTTGAGGAGTGCGCCACCCAACGCCAGCCAGCGGCTGTTCGGTGGTGGCCTGTTGCGCGATACACTGAGCCTGATCCGTGGGCGCCTGGGGTTGGCCCGATGAGTACGAAATACAAAGAGCACAAGATCGTCTTCGCTGGTCCCACCGGGGCGGGCAAGACCACCGCCATCCGCGCCGTGAGCGAGGTGACCCCCATCTCCACCGAGGCCTACGCCAGCGACGAGGTGCGCGAGCAGAAGGAGACCACGACGGTGGCCCTCGACTACGGCGAGCTGAGCCTGAGTCAGACCGAGGTGCTGCGTCTCTACGGCACCCCCGGGCAGGAGCGCTTCTCGCACATGTGGCAGATGCTCTGTCGGGGCGCCATGGGCACCATCTTTCTGATGGACAACTCACGCGCCGACCCCATCTCCGACCTCGCCTTTTATCTCGACCGCTTCGCCCCCCTCACCGAGGGGCAGGCGGCGGTAGTCGGGGTGACCCGTTTCCAGCACGGGGTCGGCCCCTCCATCGAGGAGTACCACCGGCGCCTGGCGCGGCCTACGCCACTGCCCATCCTCAGCGCCGACATCCGTAACGGCAGCGATGTGCTGATGCTCATCGATACGCTGATGCTGAGCCTGGAGTTCCCCTATAAGGGGGGCTGAGGCCCTTCAATCCTCCACTATGGACTCATCCTCGTCACTGCGTGGCGGGGCGTCGAGCACCCGGCGTACGGCCTGAGCCAGTTGTTGGCGGCTGTAGGGTTTGGTGAGCAGGCGCTGGCGCAGGCAGCGTTTGATCAGCGGGTCCTCCCGGTCGCGTTTGCCGGTGTAGCCGCTGGTCAGCAGTACGCGCACCTCTGGCCAGTATTTGCTGATGAGGCCGGCCAGTTCGCAGCCATCGAAACTGCCCGGCATGATCACATCGGTGAACACCAGGTCGATCTTCTCCGTGCCGTCGGTCAGGCGCTGCAGTGCCGCTTCGGCGCTACTCGCCTGGAGGATGGTGTAGCCGAACCCCTGTAGGGTGTCTTTGGCCAGTTCGGCCAGGCTCTCCTCGTCGTCCACCACCAGGATGGTCTCGTCGCCGCGCTCGATGGTCTGCATATCTTGGGTTGCAGGCGCGTTCAGCGCCTCGACGGCGTGCCGACTGCGTGGCAGGTAGATGTGGAAGCTGGTGCCGTATCCGGGGTCGGAGTAGAGCAGGATGTGACCGCCGTGACGGCTGATGAAGGCGTAGACCATGCTCAGCCCGAGGCCGGTCCCCTTGCTCGCCTTCTTGGTGGAGAAGAAGGGGTCGAAGATACGCTCCTGATACTCCTTGGGGATGCCGACACCACTGTCGCTGATGTCGAACTGCACGTACTCGCCGGGTTGCACCTCCGGGTGGAGCGAGGTGAAGGCGGCATCGACCAGGGTGTTGCGTGTCTCCAGGGTGATGATGCCGCCGTCGGGCATGGCATCACGGGCGTTGATGATCAGATTCATGATCATATCCTCCGCCTCCCCCGCGTTCAGCTCCACCGGCCACACCGCCTCCTGGAGGTTGGTGATGACGCGGATCGCCGGGGTGAGTGAGCGCACCATCAGCTCCTGGAGTTTGTGGATGGTGGCGTTGAGGTCGACATTCTCCAGCTGCTCCGGCTGCCCACGGGAGAAGTTGAGCAGTTTGCGTGTCAGTGCCGCACCGCGTTCGGTGCCCTTGAGGGCCACGTCGAGGCGGTGTTGCAGGGTCTCGTCCTCGCCCACGCTGAGCTTGAGCAGCTCCAGGTTGCCCATGATGGCGCCGAGTATGTTGTTGAAGTCGTGGGCGATGCCTCCGGTCAGCTCGCCCACGGCACGCATCTTCAGGGCGTGACGTAGCGAGCGCTCGGTCTTCAACCGCTCGCTGATGTCGGAGTGGGTGCCGACCAGGCGCTGCGGCTGCCCCTGGGCGTCGCGCACCATGATCGCCTGGGTGAGTATGTCGACCCAGTGCCCGTCCTTGTGCTGCATGCGGAAGTTGAGTTTGAAGCCGTCGCGCTGCCCACGCCGACACTGGGCGATCATCTCCAGCGCGGCGTTGCGCCCCTCCTCGTCCACCAGCCGGGACCAGGTCTCCAGGCTGTTCTCCAGCTCTTCGTCGGTGTAGCCGAGGATCTGCTTCCAGCGTGGGGAGTAGTAGACCTTGTCGTTGTTCAGGTCCCAGTCCCACAGCCCGTCGTTGGAGGCCTGCATGGCCAGGTCGAAGCGCTCCTTGCTGCGGCGCAATTTCTCTTGCGAGGTGGCCACGCTGTCGAGCATGTTGTTGAAGGCCTTGGCCAGATAGGCCACCTCGTCGTTGCTCTCGACATTGGCGCGCCGCTGCAGGTCGCCGTTCATCACCGCGTCGGTACAGTTGCGGATGGCGTGCAGGCTGCGGGTCAGGCGGGTGCCCATGAACCAGGCGATGAGGGTGCCGATGAGGATGGCGGTGAGGGCGTAGAGGATGCCGTCTCGGGTCACCTCGTCGAGACGGGTCTTGACCCGATCCTGGTCCAGCCCCACGCGCACCCAGCCCACGTGCAGGCCGGCGACGATGATCGGGGTGACCACATCGACGCGTTGATCGTCGAGGCGCAGCAGGGCGGGGGCGACCTCCTGGGGCAGGTCGGTGACGTAGTAGTTGAGTTGGCTCAGGTCGCTGTGCGCCAACACGCGCCCCTTGGCGTCGAGGATCATGGAGAAGGCCAGCTCCGGGTAGCGGCGCTGGGCGTCGATCAGCTCCTGTAGGCCGTAGTAGTCGCGTGCCACCACCCAGCCCGCGGCGGAGTTGGCGATGCTGAAGGAGAGCGCCTTGGCGAAGCCCGCCTCCTCCTCCAGCAGCATCACCTGTTGGCGCTCGGTGAGGTCCCAGATGAACAGCGACATCAAGACCCCGTGTACCACGGCGATACTGATAATAAGCTGGCGGCGCAGGGTGCAGCTGAGGGTGCAGCGGAACAGGCGGTGCAGGGTCGGTAGGATCATGGTGTGGTCACCAGGCGCACCTCGTGCTCGAATTGGGTGATGAACTCCTCTACCACGGCGTAGCTCCGGTCATCGGCGGGGTGGAAGCGCGAGGTCTCCAGGGTGCGCAGGAGGGCGCGCCCTGCCTCCTCTTGGTGCAGGCCGAGCAGGACCGTGCGCACGCGTAGGGCGAGTGCCTCGGGCATGTCGTCGCGCACCATCACCGCGTTGCTGAGCAGGGGGGGCGTCTCCCAGATCACCTTGAGCTGGGCGGCGTCGCGCGGGCGGTCTCGCACGAACTGGCGCCAGGGGGGCGGCCAGGTGACCCCCACCGCACTTTCGCCGAGCAGGACGTTGAGGATCGCCGACTCCTGCGAGCCTACATAGTGGCTGGTGGTCTGTGTCTGCACGTCGAGCCCCTGGGTGTGTAGGTACCACTGCGGCATGATGCAGGCGGCCATGGCGGTATAGGAGGGGTAGCTCACCACCCGCCCCTTGAGGTCGCCCACCGTCTGGATATCGCTGTCACGGCGCACGATGAACAGGCCACGAAACTCCGCCGGGTCACCGGCCATGGCGATCACCCGATAGCCCACCTTCATCGCTTGGAGGGTCTGCCAGGGGTTGGGCAGCAGCAGGGCGGTGTGGCGCTGGCGGATCTTCTCCTCGTACGCCTGATAGTCGCGCGAGGCCTCCAGTTCGAAGTGCGCCTCGGGGATGGTGGCGTTGAGGTGGTCGACCAGGGGCTGGTAGACCAGGGTCAGCTTCAGCGGGTTGTAGAGCGGGTGTACCGCCAGCCGGTAGGTGGGCAGGACGAGGGTGGGACGCGCCTCGTATTGGGGTCCCTTCGGCGCCGTGGCGGACTCCTCGTGGTGACAGCCACCGGCGAGGAGCGACGCGCAGAGCAACAGCACGAGGCGGATCATGCAGGATATCGCCCCCCAGACGGCATATGGAGGCCTAGACGCAGCGGCACGGGGTCAGGCGCTGAAGGCCTCGGAGCTGGTAGGGGAGCCGATCAGCTGCTGCACCGCGTTGAGCAGCGCGGTGCGGTTGATCGGCTTGCCGAGGACCAGATTCGCGCCGAGGGCGTTGGCCATCTCCAGTTGCAGCTCTGCCTTGTCGTAGCCACCGGACATGGCGATGATGGGGCACTCCGCACCCTGGCTGAGCACCTCGTAAATGAGGTCTTCACCGTTGCGCCCAGGCATGCGCAGGTCGGTGAGGATGAGGTTGGGACGGCGGTGGCGGAACTGCGCCCAGCCCTCCGCTGCACTGGTGGCGGTGAGGGTCTCGTAGCCCTCCAGTTTGAGCATCGCAGCGAGGTATTCGACGGTGTCGTAGTCGTCGTCGACGATGAGTACGCGCTTGGGGTGTTTGGTTTGCATGGTGTGGCTTCCCATGGTTCTTCTGTGAGTCGATCTGGCATCGCGGTTGCGTACGGTGTTGCCAGCGTAGGCGCCAACGGGTGGCGGCGATCTTGTTATCGTTACCATCAGCACCGCCTCGTCCGACCTGTTGTGCGGAGAATTTGTAGACGGCTGAACTATTAAACTAGCAGGTCAGAGTCGGGATTCAACCTAGTAAGTGACCAAGGCTCTCGGTGTGCGGGATAGGCCCATAAGGCCGTGCCCGAGCGTGCCCAGGAGCTCACCCCTGTTTCAAAGAGACAAACATGTCAAGCGAGTACCTATTCGTCTACGGCACCCTGATGCGGGCCACCGACACCCCGATGTACCGCCATCTGGCGCGCCACTGCCACTATGCCGCCCCCGCACGCCTGCCCGGACGGCTCTACCTGCTCGACGGCTACCCCGGCGCCGTCCCCTCGACGCGTGCGGGGGAGTTCGTGCAGGGGGAGCTCTATCGGGTGGCGGCGCCCGCACGGCTCTTTCCGGCGCTGGACCGCTACGAGGGGTGTGCCCCCGGATCGGCGCGGCCCCATGAGTACCACCGCTGCGAGGTCGAGGTGGTGCTGGCCGACGAGAGTCGCCAGCGCGCCTGGGTCTATCTCTATGCACGCCCCACGCTGGGGCTCAAGCGCATCCCCTCCGGTGATTTTCTCCACCACTGGGGGGGACGCGCACCGCGCCGCCCCGGGGCGATTCAGGCCAGTTTGGCACGGAACATGAAATAGACAGCCCCCATCAGGCAGAGCGCCGCCCACAGGTAGTCGAGGTGGGGGCGCTCCTTGAGGTAGAGGATGGCGAAGGGGACGAACACCGTCAGGGAGATCGCCTCTTGCAGGATCTTCAGCTGCGCCACGCTCAGCTCGCTGTGGCCGATGCGGTTGGCGGGTACCTGCAACAGGTACTCGAACAGGGCGATGCCCCAGCTCACCAGGGCGGCGATGAACCAGGGCTTGTCGGCCATGTTCTTCAAGTGGCCATACCAGGCGAAGGTCATGAAGAGGTTGCTGACCAGCAACAACAGGGTCGTGGTCGTGAGGGTGGACATGCCGGGCCTCGTGGGTTGGTTATTTAGAATGTGCGAATATGCTGATATATATGTAAGAATAGTTCGCGTTCACGTAAGAGAGCGCGCACACAGTTTTCAGCACCTGGATGGTCTATAAGGGCCCTGAGAATAACAGTCCAAACCGCTAAAGTACTCCGCCCCTCGGCGGGTGGCTGGCCCACTTGATGAGGTGTACGTGCCGGTTAGATCGCCTATATCCAGGGGGTCGAGCTCTGCATCGACCCTCCCGGGTATATGCGGTGCAGCCCGCGCCACTCTACAGCGGCACGATACGGCTCGAAAGTGATCCCCCTGCGCGGGGCTGACAAAGGTCCGTCCACACCGCCGAAACGGCCCGGGTCGAGCCGCGGGCCTCGATCCCTGAGCGGATTACAAGCGGTTGACTGTATGGGTTTTTTTGACAGGATATCGGCCCTGTCGTTGAGTCTCTGGAGGTCGCGGGTGCCCACGACGCGTAAAGATTTTTCCATCTCTCTGTTGGCGATGCAGGATAAAGACTCCCTGGTGTTGCGCTCGCTCATGCAGTTTATGAGCGACAACCTCGGCATGCGCCTGCGTTTTGAGAACTCCGAGCGTAGCGACCTGCTGTTCATCGACCTGGAGAGTGCGGCGGGTGCCGAGCGTTGGCACCGTCTGCAGGGGGCGGGGCTCTTCTGCATCGCCTGTGCGACCCTGCCCCCCGAGGGGCTGGACCCGGCCCGCTGGCTGGCCAAGCCGTTTCGTGGCCGGGCGGTACGCGACCTGCTGGAGGCGCTACAGCACCCCGCGAGCACCCCGGTCCCGACCCTGCACACCCTCATCCCCGCGCGTGGGGCCGAGCCCCTCGACGCCCCGAGCCCCCGCGGCGCGGAGGATGGCTTCGCCCAGTTGCAGGCGATGCAGGGCAAATCGCGCCTGAGCCTGGAGGGGCCGCGCCTGCCGCTGCTGTTTCTCGACTTTGTCAGCGGCATGGCCCACCTGCCCACGGTGGAGCCGGGTGAATTCGACGCCATGGTGGACCACTGGACCCTGGAGGGGACGCGCACGAGCGCCGGCGAGATGCCGCTGCACTATCTCGACCACGGTACCCGGGTACCGCTGGAGCGGCTCCTCTGGCACTTCTCGACCTACCACAGCCGGGGCCGCCTGCTCGCCGATCTGCCGGTACAGGGGGCCTACGGCCTCAATCGCTGGCCCGACTTCGGTAGCCTCCCCTTCAGCCCCGAGCAGCGGCGCATGGCGGCCATGATGGTGGCCGCCCCCTGTTCCATCGAGCGGCTGATGGAGCGCTGTCGGCTCGGGCGCGAGGAGGTGGTCGCCTCGATCAACGCCGCGCGCCTGTGCCACTGGCTGGAGGTGGCGCCGGTGCAGTCGGCGCTACGCAGTGCGGCCAGCGGCGGTCTGTTGCGCGAGACGCTGAGCCTCATCCGCAGCCGCCTGGGGCTCGCCTCATGAGCGGTTTTCGCGAGCACAAGGTGGTCTTTGCCGGGCCGGTGGGGGCGGGCAAGACCACCGCCATCCGCGCCATCAGCGAGGTGGTGCCGGTCTCTACCGAGGCCTACGCCAGCGACCAGGTGGCCGAACAGAAGGTGACCACCACGGTGGCCATGGACTACGGCGAGCTGACCCTCAGCCGTACCGAGGTGCTGCGCCTCTACGGCACCCCCGGCCAGGAGCGCTTCGCGCACATGTGGGAGATGCTCTGCCGTGGCGCCCTCGGGGTGATCTATCTCATCGATAACTCCCGCCCCGACCCCATCGGCGACCTGCAGTTCTATCTGGCGCGATTCGCCCCCTATACCGGGGGTTTGGCCGCCGTGGTGGGGGTCTCGCGTCTGGGACAGGGTGCAGGTCCCACCATACAGGACTATCATGCGCGCATCGGTCGGCCACGCGAGTTGCCGATCATGAGTGCAGACATCCGCCGTGGTGGCGATGTGCTGATGCTCATCGACACCCTGATGCTGAGCATCGAGTACCCACCCACCGCACTGGGCAAGTAAGGAGCGAGCCGCATGTTTACCGTCAAACCCTTCCGCACCAACCCGGAAGAAGAACTCCAGGAGCTGCTCGACAACTGTCACGGCACGGTCGGCGCACTCATCGCCAGCGATGACGGCTTCGTGGTGCACCACGTGCTGAAGAGCGGTCTGCCCAAGGAGAAGATCGCCGCCATTACCAGCTCCCTGCTCGGTCTGGCCGAATCCGCCGCCTACGAGGGGCGTCAAGGCAACTGCAAGAACGTCATCGTCGAGAACGAACTGGGCATGATGCTCTATCTGCGCATCAACCGTCAGCGCGTCCTCACCGTGCTCGCCGACACCAGCGTCAGCCTCGGCATGCTCCTGAGCAGTGCCCGCCGCGCCCAGGCGCGTCTCGCCGAACTCGCCGAGTAGTGCTACTCCCCGCCTAAGGCGCCTCGGCCACCAGCACCGCGCGGCGCGGCGCGGGTAGACCCTCGCAGGTGCGCGACGGGTCTGCCGGGTCGAGGAAGTCGGCCAGGCTCTCGAAGCGCATCCACTCCGTCGCCCGTTGCTCCGCCGTCGTCGTCGGCGTCACGTCCACCAGCCGCACATGGCGGAACTTGGCCCGTTCGAGCCAGGCCACCAGGGTCTGTGGCGAGGGGATGAACCAGACGTTGTGCATCTTCGCGTAACGCCCCGGTGGCACCAGCACCTCCCCTGCCCCCCCCTCGATCACCAACGTCTCCAGCACCAGCTCTCCGCCGCTGCGCAGCTGGCCGCGCAGCTCGAACAGGTGGTCGAATGGCGAGCGCCGGTGGTAGAGGACGCCCATGGAGAAAACCGTATCGAATGCGCCGGTATCCGTCGGCATCTCCTCCAGACGTAGGGGCAACACCCCTATCGGCCAGTGCTCGCCGAGGAGCTGGCGGGTGGCCTGGAACTGCACCACGCTGAGCAGTGTCGGGTCCACCCCGAGCACCAGTGCTGCCCCCGCCCCGAGCATGCGCCAGCCGTGGTAGCCGTTGCCACACCCCACATCCAGCACCTTGCGCCCGGTGAGCGGGGTGATCGCCCCGGCCAGGCGCTGCCACTTCCAGTCGGAGTGCCACTCGGTGTCGATGGTGAGGCCGTGAAACGACCAGGGCCCCTTGCGCCACGGGTGTAACCCCATCAACGCCTCTCGCAGTTTTGCTTGGTCTTCGGCGGTGAGTGAGTGCTCGCTACCGGCGCGTACTGCCGCCTCGTCGAGGGCCACCTCGGCGGCTGCCTGGGGCAGCTGATCGAGCACCGTCAGCCACTCTGCGTGGCGCCCGTGGCGGGTGGGTTCGAGGGCCAGGGCGGTGAGTCGCTCCAGTTGTGTCAGGTGCGGGGCGAGGCGGGTGGCGGCGAGGTGCGCGAACAGGTCGCGGAAGTCCAGGGTGCGCATGGGGGCGATGGGTTGTGGAAAAAGGCACAGGATACACCCTCGTCAGGGCCCATTTACGCCATTTGTTGCAATTGCTTGCAGTTGGCTTCTTGTGAACCCCGTCACGCAACCTCACACTTTACCGACACATCTGACCGGCGGGAGAGGACGCGATGTCACTGTTCACCATCCATAAGGCCGATTGGGCGTCGAGCCGCGACCGCAGCGCTCTGGGCAAGGTGCGCAGTCTGGTCAATATCCGTGAGCTTGGTCGTAGCTTCGACGCCGAATGGGATGCATTCGACGCCAATGCCCACCATTTTATCGCCATTGCCGCTACGGGCGCGCCGGTCGGCTGTCTGCGTCTGCGCCAGGACTACGTCATCGACCGCCTCTGCGTGCTGCCCCAGTGGCGCCACCAGGGGATCGCCACCGCGCTCATCGAGCGGGTCATCGCCACCGCGCGCCTGATCCGTACCCAACGCCTCAGCGTCGAGGTGGCCAAATCCTCGGTGCCCTACTTCCAGCGCTTCGGCTTTCTGCAGGAGGGGCTGCCGTTCCTGGTCGACGGGGTGGGTTACCGCCGCCTCACCCTGCCGCTGGCCACCCTCGACGGCACGCTGGAGCCGGAGGCGCAGGAGGAGCAGTTCCTCGGTCGTAGCCACCAACCGCTACGTCTGGTCGGGCCCGAGGCGATCGCCGCCGCGGCCACGCGCATGGCGCGTCAGGCGCAGAGCCACCTCTACCTCTTCGCCCCGAGCCTCGACCCGGCGCTGTTCGACACCTCCGAGTTCGCCGAGGCGTGTGCCCAGTTGGCACGCATCCACACCCGGCGCAACCATATCTTCTGCATCTTCCACTCCACCCTGGAGGCCTCCAAGCGGCCGAGCCCGCTGCTCGCCCTGGCCCGTCGCCTCTCCAGCCAGGTGCAGATCCGCAACACCAGCAAACAGCAGCTCGATCGCCGCGAGACCCTGCTGCTGGCCGATAACTGCGGCTATATCCTGCGCAAGGACGAGGAGGGGTACCTCGCCCAGGCAGACTACAACAACCCCCTCACCACCCGGCGCTACATGGAGTTCTTCCGCCACGCCTGGGGTCAGGCGAGCCCGGACCCCTACTCGCGTCTGCACCACGCCTGAGGCGTGTGGGTTTTACGACAGTGGGGCGGGGGCGTCGGCTGTCGTAATAGCGACAACTACATTACGCACCCCGCACAAGACCCGGTGAATCGGTGCGGCATCGCCCCTCGCGTGAGCTGGCGCGCTACTTGCAACCTCGATCGGCATCAATGCCAAACGCCAAGGGGTGAGTCATGAAACAGTCCCAGATCGCCGAACTGCTCGACGAGCCTGCGTGCGAACACAACCACAAGGAGAAGTCGGGCTGTGCGCGCCCCAAGCCGGGCGCCACCGCCGGTGGTTGCGCCTTCGACGGCGCGCAGATCGCCCTGCTGCCGATCGCCGACGTGGCGCACATCGTCCACGGCCCCATCGCCTGTGCTGGCTCCTCCTGGGACAATCGCGGCACCCGCTCCAGCGGCCCGACCCTCTGGCGCACCGGCATGACCACCGACCTCACCGAGCAGGACATCGTCATGGGGCGCGGTGAGAAGCGCCTGTTCCACTCCATCAAGCAGGCCATCGAGACCAAGAACCCGGCGGCGGTGTTCATCTACAACACCTGCGTCCCGGCGCTCATCGGCGACGACGTCGACGCCGTGGCCAAGGCCGCCACCGAGAAGTTCGGCGTGCCGGTCGTGCACATCGACGGGGCCGGCTTCTATGGCACCAAGAACCTCGGCAACCGCATCGCCGGCGAGGCGATGTTCAAGTACGTCATCGGCACCCGCGAGCCCGACCCGCTGCCGCCCGCGGCGCAGAACCTGCCCTACAAGGTGCACGACATCAACCTCATCGGCGAGTACAACATCGCCGGTGAGCTGTGGCACGTGATGCCGCTGTTCGATGAACTCGGCATCCGCGTGCTCGGCACCCTCTCGGGCGACGCGCGCTTCAAGGAGGTGCAGGCGATGCACCGTGCCGAGGTGACCATGGTGGTCTGCGCCAAGGCGATGGTCAACGTGGCGCGCAAGCTCAAGGACGCCTACGGCATCCCCTGGTTCGAGGGCAGCTTCTACGGCGTGCGCGACGTCTCCGCCGCGCTGCGCGACATCGCTCGCCTGATCGACGACCCCGACCTCACCGCACGCACCGAGGCGCTCATCGAGCGTGAAGAGGCGCGCATGGACCAGCTGCTGCAGCCCTGGCGCGAGCGCCTCGACGGGCGCCGCGTGCTGCTCTACACCGGCGGGGTGAAGTCCTGGTCGATCATCGGCGCGATGCAGGACCTCGGCCTCACCGTGGTCGCCACCGGCACCAAGAAGTCCACCGAAGAGGACAAGGCGCGCATCACCGAGCTGATGGGCGCGGATACCAAGATGATCGAAGACGGCAGCCCCAAGGCGCTGCTCGGTATCGTCGACGAGTACAAGGTCGACATCCTCATCGCCGGTGGGCGCAACATGTACACCGCACTCAAGGCGCGCGTGCCCTTCCTCGACATCAACCAGGAGCGTGAATTCGGCTACGCCGGTTACGACGGCATGAGCGAACTGGCGCGCCAGCTCGCCCTGACCATCGAGAACCCGGTCTGGCCCGCCGTGCGCAAGGCCGCCCCCTGGGAGTGAGCTCACGCGCCGGGCGTCGCTGACAGGTGATGCCCCTCCCCTGGGCACGGGCCAAGAGGTTCGTGCCCGTCCCAGTCAGTAGCCGCGAGGGGCTACTGCAACAACCCCTCATAGCGTGCATCGGTCAGCGTTTTGAGAAACGCCACCAGTGCATCGATGCGCTTGTCGTCCAGCGCCGGACCGTGCTCCAGCTCGGTCAGCGCGAGGTTCTGTGCCACCTCGGGTGCCGCCCAACGCGTCCCCGTCTCTGGGTCAATCTGCCGTTTGGCGCTCTTCGAGTTGTACTTGTTGTAGAAGAGGATCACCGTGCGTAGGTCCTGAAACACCCCGTTATGCATATAGGGGCCGGTCACCGCCACGTTGCGTAGGGTCGGTACCTTGAACTTGCCCGCCTGGGCCGGGTCGTCGATGGCCGGATTGTCGAGCAGGCCTTGATCGACGTGGCCCTCGCCCAGGCCGTTGGCCAGGCGTGCCGCACGGTTCACCGGCACGCCGATGTTGAAGTAGCGGTAGTTGCTGAAGGTCTCGCCGGGGGCCGCGGGGGTACGCTCCAGCTGGTGGCAGAGGGCGCAGTTGGTGAACTGGTCGGAGAAGAACAGCGTCATGCCCAGCTCCTCTTGTTCGGTGAGCTGGTACTCGCCGCGCAGGTGGCGGTCGTACTTGGAGTCGAACGGGGCGAACTCGTCGGTCTGCTCGAAGGCGGCGATGGCCTGGGTCATGGCCGCATAGCCGCGCTCCGGGTCGTCGAGCACGCCCGCGCCGAAGTACACCGGGAAGGCCTCGGCGTAGAGCGGGTTGTCACGCAGACGTGCCACCAGCGTCGCCTTGTCCGGCATGCCCATCTCGATGGGGTTGAGCGGTGGGCCACCGGCCTGCGCCGCCAGGTCCGCCGCACGCCCATCGTGGAACTGACCACCATGCCACTCACCCTCGGCATCTTTGCCGAAGGGCGGGCTGAAGCGTGCATAGGCGGCGCTCGGGGCGTTACGGTCGCCGAGGGAGTGGCCGTCGTCGCCGAGCGACAGGGCGCCCTGCACGCCGTTGTCGCGTGGGTCGGTAAAGCCCTTGGCCGGGTCGTGGCAGGTGGAACAGGACTGGGTGCGGTTGAGCGAGAGGCTGCTATCGAAGAAGAGCGTACGGCCCAGCGCCTCTGGGCTGGCGAGGCGTGGCGCTGCGTGGAGTGTACCGCTCAAGGCGGCGAGCAGGCTGAAAGTGATGAGGCGCTGCATGGTCGTCTCCTTATGTGGACTTGCGTGCTAGGTTCTGGTGTTACTGTTTCTCGCTCCCACGCTCTACGTGGGAGTGGGTACCGTGCTTGTCGCCCGCACGGGGTAGGTTCCGGCTAGGTCTGCATTCCCACGCGGAGCGTGGGAACGAGGCGCAGTTGCAGGTCCGCGCTTTCTCGCTCCCACGCTCTGCGTGGGAGTGTGTACCGTGCTTGTCGCCCGCACGGGGTAGGTTCCGGCTAGGTCTGCATTCCCACGCGGAGCGCGGGAACGAGGCGCACTCAGTTCGTCATCACGCCTTCGTGACCTTCGTGGTCTGTCTTGTGCCGAGGCTCTGCCTCGGCACCTTGTGTTTGCGGCTCTGCCGCGTGGTCCAACGCATCACTCGCATCGCGCTGTTCTCTGGGGTGAATGTGTCTAGCCACGCACCATGTGGTTGTCCCAACGGGCGTCTGGCAGGTCGAGGACGATCGCGTGATCAGCGCCACCGCCGATGCGGTGTCGAACCAGATCTCCACGGCCACTACTGAGGATGAACTCGCCCGGTAGCTCACCGGCGGCGATGCCGCAGCCGTCGGCCAGTTCGGTGTGGCCGAGGAACTCTCCCGCTTTGGCGCTCCAATAGGTGACCAACCCGCCGCGTGGCGAAGAGACGGCGAACAGCGCGCCGCTCGGGTCGACAGTCGCGCTGCCGCAGTAGTTGCGCATGCGCGCGTGCAGTTCATCAGGGATGGTGCAGGGTTGCAGCGCCTCACCGCGTCGGTGCAGGGCGATAAGCGGCGGGTGCTCGCTGCGTGGGCCCTGGTGCTGCATCACCAGGCAGACCGTGTCGTCCGCGCCGACCGCCAAGTGGCGGATGCTGTTTTGGTGCTCGGTGGCGGGGAAGGCGACCTGCTCCAGCAGTGCACCGTCGCGGCGGTCGAGGTAGACCAGCGAGGGCTGCATGGTGTCGAGGTTGAGCTTGGCGCGCGGCGTGTCGGGGTGGGTGAGGATGCCGCCGTTGGCCACCACCAGGGTGCGTTGGTCGCTCAACAGGCGCAGGTCGTGGGGGCCGATGCCGTGGCTGTCGAACTCACCCACCTGGAGATAGCCGCGCGTGGCGTCGCGCACACCGATGACGCCGCGCTTCCCCTCGTAGTCGTTCTCTGTGGTGTAGAGGGTACGCCCGTCGGCGGAGAAGAGGCCGTGGCCGCAAAAGTGCCGCCCCTCGGCGGATTCGAGTTCATGCAACACCTCGCCTGAATTGGCGTCGACCACCAGCAGGTAGCGACCGGGGCGGCGTGCCACCTGGACCAAGGTGGTGCCGTCCGGGTGCAGGGCGATGCCGTGGCCGCGCGCGGGCAGCGGCAGGTCGAAGGCGAGGCTGCCGTCGGCGCTGAAGCCGCTCAGGTGGTAGTTGCCGAGCAGGTCGCCGCGAGAGCTGAACCAGTGCGCCTGGGGCTTGAACGCGGGCGTAGCGGCGGTGGCGAGGCGCGGGGCGACGCTGGCGGCGATGAGCGATAAGAGGAAGGTGCGGCGTTGCATGGTCAATCTCCGTCGAGGCTGTTGAAGCCGAGCGGCATCTCGATGGCCGCCGGGATGGTCGTTGCAAAGGTGTGGTGCAGGGCGGTGGCGGCGGCCTGTAGCTGATCGAGCTGGGGCTTGGCCGCCGCATCGTTGAGCAGCGTCTCAAGCGGGCGCTCGTGCAGCGCTGCAAGCGCCGTGCGCAGCGTGTCGATGGCCGCCAGCAGCGCCGCGTCGGCGGCCTGGCCTTCGGCGTTGTCGTCGAGCAGTGGGCGGAAGCTGATGCGGTAGAGCTGTTCTGCAGCGTCGAGGTCGAGGCGCAGGTTGCGCAGCGAGCGCTGACTGCGCCAGTTCTCCGCCTTCTGTAGGCGCGGGCGTCCACCCTCGCTGCCGAGGGGGGCGGCGAGTTTGCTCTCGGCGATGAACTGGAAGGCGGTGTTGAGGTTGTTCTGCAGCCGTGCGGTCACCTCCAGGTGGGCGGCGAACTCCTCGTTCTCCTCGCCCGGGGTGTAGACCACTTGCTGAAAATGGCGGCTGCCGCCACGCCACTCCGCACTCACCTCGGCGGCCATCTGCGCGATGTTTCTGCTGATCGCCCGTGCCAGTTCGCAGCTATAGCCCTCGGGGACGCTGCGCTCGCTGTTCCACAAGAGGCGCTCCAGTGCCGGGAAGCCCTGCACTCCTGCGCTGGCGTGGCGCATCTGGTCCGTGCCGAGCGGGGTACGGTCTTCGCTGGCGATGAGCTGCTTGAGCTGTTTGCTGCCGGTGCTGCGTTTGTCGGGCCAGAGCTGGATGCGGTGGTAACGCAGGTAGTCGTCCACCGGGCCGAAGCGGTAGAGCTGTACCGCCTGCCAGGCGTCCATGGCGCTGTGAAACGCAGACTGCGCGAGCATCAGTGTGTCGGTGCGCGGGCTGGCGCAGAGCTGGTCGACCGCCTTCACCAGCGCCTCGCTCTGGGTGGCGAACTGCTGGTAACCGGGGATGATCAGCTGCTCGACGGCGGCGCGGTTGGCCCCGGCCCAGTCGCGGCTCGTGTCGCTCAGTTCGGCGTGGGCCGAGAGGCTGACGATGAGCAGCAGGGCGAGGCCGCCGAGCAGCGCGCCCAGGTAGTGGATGGCTTGGTGGGGGATGTGGCGCATGGCGGCTCTCCGGGTTAGAGGGATTGGAGGAAGCGGATGAGTGCGGCGCGCTCATCGGCAGTGAGGGCGACGACGCGCGCGCGTGCTTTTTCGGCCTCGCCGCCGTGCCAGAGGATCGCCTCCAGCAGGGTGCGGGCGCGTCCGTCGTGCAGGTAGACGGCGTGGCCGTTGACCTCGGCGTTGCGCCCGATGCCCCAGAGCGGCGCGGTGCGCCACTCGCTGCCGCTGGCCAGGCCGTCGCCTGCGGGGTCGGCCAGCTCGGCGCCGAGGTCGTGCAGCAGCAGGTCGCTGTAGGGTTCGAGGGTGCGCCCATCCGCCGTGGTCTGGCTCGGGGTGTGGCAGGCGGCGCAGCCGAGCTGTGCGAACAGGGTGCGGCCCGCGCGCACCTCGGGGTGGTCGGCCTCGCGCGGTGCGGGCGGGGCGATGTGCGCGGCGTAGAAGGCGGTGAGCCCGGTCACCTGGGCGTCCGCCTCCAGGTTGTCGAACTGCGGGCTGGTGCCGTGGGGGGCGGCGACGCAGGCCGTCTGTGCGGCGGTGCAGTCGCCCTCACCGGACGGGTGGAAGGGGACGGCGAGGCCGATGTCGGTGGCGAAGGCCGCCTGGGTCTGGGCGGCCACTGTGGCGTTGCCCCCCTTCCAGCCGAAGCGTCCGAGCTTGAGCGCGCCGTCCGCCGGGTCGCGCACGCGGTTGGCGCGACCGGAGATGCCGTCGCCGTCTTGGTCGTCGGGGTCGGCCATGGCGAGGATCACACTCTCTGGGATTGATTCCAGCAGGCCGAGGCCGATGAGTGCCGGGGCGATGCGCGGCGAGAGGCGCACCTCGGGGTGGAGTGGGCCGTAGGCCAGGTCGTCGATGCGATACGCGGGGCGGCGCAGGGTGATGGTCTCTCCGTCGGCGAAGGTGACGGTCTGCTCCTCGTAGTCGAGGCCGATGCGGCCCTCGGCGTCGAGGCCGCGCACGGCGAACTCCTGGAGCTGGTGGCCGTAGACCGGGTCCGGGGTGTTGCGTTGGTAGCCGTCGCCGTCTGTGTCTTTGCTCGGAATGGAGAGGCGCAGGGTGAAGGAGATGGCGTGTTTGGCGTTCGGCTCCGGTGGTGCGCCGCGCCCGTTGTGTTGGTGGCAGCTGGCGCAGGCGCGTGCGGAGTAGAGCGGGCCGAGGCCGTCGGCGGCCTGGGTCGAGGAGGGGGCCGAGACCCAGAGCCGCTCGAACAGCGCCTGGCCGAGGCGGAAGTTCATCCGCTCCTCTGCGTCGAGCGTCGGGTCCGGTTGGCCGTAGGGGTTGGCCAGGGCCAGGCTCGGTAGGAGCAGGGCGGCGGCGATGAGGTGTTGGCTGGCGGTCATGCTGGCTTGGTGTTGGTTCAAGTTGAGTGAATCTTTTTGTGCTTGGTGGCGTCGGTTGAACAATGTGTTCACCACAGAGAGCACAGAGAACTCAGAGTTGTAGAGGGCGGTCTCGGTCTTCTCTTGCGCATCAAGGAACTCTCTGTGCCCTCTGTGCTCTCTGTGGTTAACCGCCCGCGTGGAGCAGCCACCGTCTGGGAGCAGGCTGCTCCGTTCCCCCAGATTCCAGTGCGTTGCATCCGGGCTACGAACTGAGCTTGGTGGACTCGGTTGATCAATGCGTTCACCACGGAGAGCACAGAGAACACAGAGTTGAAGAGGGCAGCCTCGGTCTTCTGTGGCGCATCAAGGTGTTCTCTGTGCCCTCTGTGTTCTCTGTGGTTAACAGCTCGCGTGGAGCAGCCACCGTCTGGGAGCAGGCCGCCCCGTTTCCCCGGATTCCACTGCGTTGCATCCGGGCTACGAACTGAGCTTGGTGAACTCGGTTGATCAATGTGTTCACCACAGAGAGCACAGAGAACACAGAGTTGAAGAGGGTGGCCTCGGTCTCCTGTGGCGCATCAAGGTGTTCTCTGTGCCTTCTGTGTTCTCTGTGGTGAACTACCTGTCAAGTCCCGCCTGATTATAGATGCGTTTTTGGAATAACTCAGGTTGCCGGTCATGCCACTCCTTCATCGCCTGAATCGGCGTGACATGCCCCAGGGCGCGTTGTGGGATCGAGTGGTTATA
>QKED01000077.1 GCA_003252455.1 Gammaproteobacteria bacterium | reverse complement strand
GAACTTGGGTTGGATCGTCTTCATCTGGGCTTCTCATAAGTCAAGGGAGTGGGGCGAAGCCTGATCTTTCTCTGTCGTCGGCGCAAGCAGTGCGCGATCAGTAATTCTTATGGGCCGATCACGCTAAATGAGGGGATCCTTGAGCCCACATCCAGCACTAAGGTCATTATATCAACGCAGACTTACAACTGCCTGAGTCGAGAGCATTACAACAACACTAGCAATCGAGTTGATTGCAATTCAGTTCCGACAACACTTTAATAGCCAGGTATCCAAATGTAGCGCCTATCCCAGGTTTATGTGCATTGACTTCAATATCATCCGTCACATCAGACCATAGGTATAACTTTATCAGGTCAGCCTTGTTGCATGATAAGTCCATCTCGAACCTATAGAACTTATTCACATCCGTTAAAACCATACCCTCATCAGTGCAACATCCAGGAAAGTTTTGTTCATACTCCAGCATGATACATTTATCACTATCAATCCCTTTTTCTTCTATAACCTGCTTAAGAGGCATTGGGATACCACGCTCTCTCCAATAACAGGCTTCTTTCAATATCCTATGTCTAAGCAATTCATTCTGCTGCTGGACATTCAGCTGTCTTTTTCTTTGCAGTTTCTCGAAATCCATATCAGTGTGCCATTTCCATGAACAGCCAGTTGAATCGTTGACTTACTCCCTATCCGCAGGCGCCCCAAACAGCTCACAGAACTGATCCCGCTCGGCCTTGGCACGGGTAAACACCTCGTGGATATGCGTGCCATCGCCCTGGGCAATGGCGCTGGCCAGCTGGTCGAGGTCGCGGCGAAAGCGCGAGAGCACGGAGAGCAGCGCCTCACGATTGGCGAGGCAGATGTCGCGCCACATGGTGGGGTCGGAGGAGGCGATGCGGGTGAAGTCGCGAAACCCCCCGGCGGCGTAGCGGAAGATCTCCGGGTGCTCTTCGAGGTTGGCCAGGGTGTCGACCAGGGAGAAGGCGAGCAGGTGCGGTAGGTGGCTGGTGGCGGCGAGCACCTCGTCGTGATGCTCGGCGCCCATCTCCACCACCATCGCACCGGCACGCTCCCAGAGCCAACGGGCGCGGGCCACCAGTGCGGGCGGGTTGTGCGCCAGCGGGGTGAGGATCACCATACGCTGCTGGTAGAGGGTCGGGAAGGAGGCCTCGACGCCACTCTTCTCGGTCCCGGCGATGGGATGGCCGGGGACGAAGTTGGCGGGCAGCTCGCCCATCCCCTCGCGCACCGCGTTGATCACCGAGATCTTGGTGCTACCGCCGTCGGTGAGCAGGGTGTCGGGGCCGAGCACCCCCTTGAGGCGGGCGCAGACCCCGGCCATCGCCCCCACCGGTACGGCGAGGAAGACCACATCGGCCCCGGCTGCCGCCTCGGCGGGGTCAGTGCTGTAGCGGTCGATGAAGCCCAGCTCCACCGCGCGCTGAAGGTCCGCCTCGTTACGTGCGCAGCCGACCACCTCATCGACCGCGCCCGCCGCACGCAGGGCGCGGGCGAGGGAGCCGCCGATGAGACCGATACCGATGATGCAGAGGCGCGCGATGCGCGGGGCGTCGCTCATGGTGCTTAGGCGATCTCGCGTCCAATCACCTGGGCGATGCCGCGCAGCTCGCCCATCAGGGTGTTGAGCTGCTCGGGGCTGAGCGCCTGGTCGGCGTCGCACCACGCCTCACAGGGGGTCGGGTGCATCTCGACCAACAGGCCATCGGCACCGGCGGCGAGGGCCGCACGGGAGAGGGCCGGGACCATCCACGCCTTGCCACCGGCGTGGCTCGGGTCGACGATCACCGGCAGGTGGGTCTCCTTCTTCAGCACCGCGATGGCGGTGACGTCGAGCATGTTGCGGTAGTAGGTCTCGAAGCTACGCACACCGCGCTCGCAGAAGATGATGTTGTGGTTGCCCCCGGCGGCGATGTACTCGGCGGCCATCAGCCACTCGCTGATGGTGGCAGACATGCCGCGCTTGAGGATCACCGGCACGTGGGTACGCCCTACTTCCTTGAGCAGGTCGAAGTTCTGCATATTGCGCGTGCCGATCTGGATCACGTCGACCTTGTGCTCCAGGAAGGTGTCGAGCATGCGCGCATCCATCAGCTCGGTGACGATGGGCAAGTTGTAGCGCTGCGCCGCGTTGCGGAACATCTCCAGCCCCTCGACCCCGGTGCCCTGAAAACTATAGGGGCTGGTGCGCGGCTTGAAGGCGCCGCCACGCATCAGTTTGCAGCCTGCGGCGGCCACCGCATCGGCAGCGGCGTCCATCTGCGGTTGGGTCTCCACCGAGCAGGGACCGGCGATCACCTGCACCTGGTTGCCGCCGAGCTTGACCCCACCGATGTCCACCACGGTGTCCGACTTGTGATACGAGCGCGCGACGATCTTATAGGGCTTCATCACGCGGATGACCTCCTCGACACCGGGCAGCGCCTGTAGCGCCTCCTTGTCGAGTTTCTGTTCATCGCCGATGGCGCCGATCACGGTGCGCTCGACGCCGCGGGAGATGTTGGCATCGAGGCCCATCTTCTGCAGCTTGGCAGTCACCGCGTCGATCTGACCGTCGGTAACCTCGTTGGACATGATAATGATCATCGGATTTTCAGCTCATTCCGGGTAGAAAGATTGGCCACGGAGGCGCGGAGTAGACAGAGAGTTACATGCTCAGGCGTGTAGCTCAACCTCAGACCCTGTGGGCTGGGGCCAGTCAGTGCTCACGCACCAAGCAGGCGCCCCAGGGCGTCGAGACAGCGGGCGTTCTCACGCTCGCTGCCGACACTGATACGCAGGTGGTTGGGCAGGCCGTAGTTGCCCACGGGCCGGACGATGACACCTTCACGCAGCAGCGCCTCGTACAACTCACCGCCGTTACGCCCCACATGGACACAGACGAAGTTGCCGAGGGAGTAGATGGGGGCCACACCGAGCGCGACAAACCCCTGGTAGTACTGCTCCAGTCCGTCGCGGTTGAGGCGCAGGGTCGCATCGAGGTGGGCCTGGTCGTCGAGCGCCGCTGCCGCACCGTACAGTGCCGGGATGCTGACGTTGAAGGGCTGGCGCACCCGATTGAGCAGGTCCGCCACCTCGGGGCTCGATACGGCATAACCGACACGCAGCCCGGCGAGCCCGTAGGCCTTAGAGAAGGTACGCGCCACCACCAGGTTGGCAAATTCGCCGAGCCACGCCGTGGTATCCGGGTAGTCGGGCGCGCCCATGTCGGGGTCGGAGGCGAACTCGAAGTAGGCCTCATCAAGCACCACCACCACCTCTTTGGGCACCTGGGTGAGGAAGTGATGCAGCTCATGACGCCCGAGCCAGGTGCCCGTAGGGTTGTTGGGGTTGGCGATGAACACCAGCTTGGTGTTGGGCGTGAGCGCCTTGGCCATCGCGTCGAGGTCATGCCCATACTCTTTGGCCGGGGTGATCACCGACCGCCCCCCTACCGCCTGGGTCGCGAGCCCGTAGACGGCAAAGGCGTGCTCGGAGAAGAGCACCTCCTCACCGTTGTCGACGAAGGCGCGGGCGAGGAGTTCGAGCACGTCGTTGGAGCCGTTGCCGAGGGTGATCTGTGCCTGCTC
>QKED01000056.1 GCA_003252455.1 Gammaproteobacteria bacterium | reverse complement strand
CTCGGAGGTCGACGCTTTAGCGGGTAGCGCTCGACAAAGCCACCGCTCACCGGCTAAAGCCTCGACCTCCCTGAGAATCCCCGACGCCTTAGGGGGTAGCGCTCGACAAAGCCACCTCTCACCGGCTAAAGCTTCGACCTCCCAGAGAATCCCCGTCGGAGGTCGACGCTTTAGCGGGTAGCGCTATCCGACGCCTCCGTATCGACGAGTGCCTCCTCATTCAAAACAGGGCCGCAGCAAACTGAGGCAATTCCCCTTGCCCACGACCGTGACCTTTTCAGCTCCCCCCAACACGCAACATCCCTGTGCTTTACCCCCGCATACCCTGGAGGCTACGCTTACCTCATCATGTTGCTAGCGCGAGCCTCCCATGAACCACGTCGCTGAGAAGCAGGCCGAATATGCCGATCTATTCGATCTACCTGAGGGTACAGTGGGGGAGATCCTCTACGGGCAGCTCTACACCCACCCACGGCCGGCCCCCAGGCATGCGAATGCGATCTCAGGGCTCGGGTTTGAAGTAGGTGGTCCTTACCATCGAGGACGTGGTGGCCCAGGCGGCTGGTGGATCCTCGACGAACCGGAGCTCCACCTGGGCCAGCAGATCCTGGTCCCCGACCTCGCCGGTTGGCGCCGCGAGCGCATGCCGGAACTCCCCTCGACCGCCGGGTTCGACCTCGCCCCGGACTGGGTCTGTGAGGTCCTCTCCCCCTCCACCCAGCGCACCGACCGCGCGCTGAAGATGCCGATCTACGCCGAGCAGGGGGTGCAGTGGCTCTGGCTGGTGGACCCGGATGCGCAGATCCTGGAGGCCTACGAGTTGAACGACGGCCACTGGCGCCTGCTCGCCACCCTGAGCGACGACCAGCCGGTGAGCCAGCCGCCGTTCGACGCCACCGCCTTCGCGCTCGATCTACTCTGGCGCTGATTCCGGGCGCCAATACCCCACAGGCGGATGGTCGAACACGCCATGGGCGAGAAAATGCGCCACCTGTCTCGCACTCTCCTGCTGCCAGAGCATGCCGAAGTGCGAGCTGTGCAGGGTGAGGTGGTCCGCCTGCCCTGGGCACTGGGTCTCGTCCCAGCCGACGGTGCCGTCGCAGATCGCCGCGCGCCCTGGCAGCAGCAGACCCACGCCGATGGCGTGATCCCCGGCGATGGAGCCCAGCTCGCAGCCATGCGGCAAGGGCGGCGGCGTCTGCGCCAACACCTCTCGACTACTGCCCATGGTGAGGCGGGCCAGCCCTCGGTGCGAGGCGAGGGCGCGTGCCACCGCGCTGCCGGTGTGCGGCGTGCCGAGGGTGACGATGCGCCCTCGGCAGAGGTCGGGGTAGGCGGCAACGAGGTGGCGCACCAACACACCCCCCAGGCTGTGTGCGACCAGATGCAGCTGTGGCGACGTCTCTGCGGCGAGGGTCTCGGCAAGGCGCGCGACGCTGCTGGAGAACTCCCCGAAGATGGTCGGGTGGCGGTAGCTGCGTAGGCGGTAACCCGCCGCCGCGAGCCTGCGCCGTAGCGCCCACAGCTCCATCCCGTTCATCCACAGGCCGTGCACGAGGACGATGGTCTGGGGCTCACTGGGTTGGGGCATACGCCGGCTCTCGGTTATACGGGGTGGGGTTATACGGGGTGGGGTTATACGGGGTGGGGTTATACGGGGTGGGGTTGCACGGGGTGGGGGTGGCGCAGATCGCCCGAGTGCCAAGGTACGCCTAAAGACCAGGCACGGCCCGCCAGCGCCGACGGGTGAGCCCGGCCTTCGCGCAGGCTTCGACGCAGGCAGTCGAGCCGCATGCGCCACACACGCGCACGTTTACTGCACCAGCGACGCCTCGGGGACTGTGCACAGCGGCAGCGCACGTGGCTCACCGGGACGCTTGGTCAGGCTGAAGTGGTCGCTCTCCTCACCTTGCAGATTGACGAAGGTGCCGCGCAGCTCATCGCCCTCGATGTCGATAAACAGCGAACCGCGCTCGTGCAGCGAGCGGGCCATCACCGGGTGGTCGAGCGGGCCGTTGTCGAGCTTGGCCGAGGAGCCGACCACCGCGTAGAGGGTGCCCTGATCGGACCCCGGTACCTTCTGATAGCGCCCATCCGCCGCCGGTTCGAGGATCATCCACGGCTGCAAGCTGGTGCTGTCGCCATAGTGGCAGGCGAGCAGGTGCGAGCGCTCGTAGACGTGGCTGTGGCCAGCGAGCACTAGGTCGACGCCGCCCTGTTCGAGGATCGGCAGCAGCCCCTCGCGCACCTCGCGCATGCGCCCATGGCTGTCGCTCTCGGAGTCGGAGTCGTGGCTGCCCTTGGTGTAGGGCGGGTGGTGGAACAGCACGATGGTCCAGGGCTGCTGGTTGAGCAGCAGGTCGGTATGCAGCCAGCGCTGCATCGCCGCCTCGCGGTGCATGGAGCTGGCCTCTGTATCGAGGAAGATGAGGTGCAGCGGGCCGTAGTCGAGGCTGAAGTAGTGCTCGGTGTTCGAGGGTAGGCCACCCAGCTCGCCCTGGGTGGGGAAGCTGAAGATGTCGAAGAAGGCGTTGCGCCGCGCGTCGTGGTTACCATAGACCGGCCACAGCGGCAGGTGTTTGAACCACTCGGCGTAGGGTTCGAATAGACCCTGCTCGAACTGCTCGTTACTGCCGGAGCGGTAGGCGTTATCGCCGGTGGTGAGCCAGAGGTCGAGCGCCTCGCGGCCCGGTCTCGGGTGGGCGTCGAGCCACGCCGTGGCGGCCTGGCGCACGGCTGCGGAGTTGGGGTCGGCGTAGCCAGGGTCACCCACCACCCAGAGGCGCAGCGGCACGCGTACGCCACTCTCAGGGGCGGTGACCAGGTAGCGTGTGGCCTCACCGGGCCACACCACGGCACCATCCTCCTCCACCGCGAACCAGTAGCGGGTGTCGGGTTTAAGCCCGTGCAGGGTCACCTCGTGGTGCACGCTGGCCTGGGCCTCCACGGCGACCTGGTCGAGCCGGGTGGGATCGATGCCATAGCGCACCCGTCCGCGACGCAGACGCTCGCCGTCCCAGCTCACCTGGGCCTGATGGCTACCGACCATCTGCAGATAGGGCGCGCGCTCACCCTGAAGGCGGCTGTCGAAGGCGACTTGGGCGGCGCGCAACAGGCCGATGAAGAGGAGGAAGAGAAGCACGCCGACACCGGTACGAAACCAGCGCTTGGCGGTCAGGGGAGTGGCTTGGCTCATGGACGCTCCTGGCGTTGGCGAAAGGCTCGCGGACGGCAAACGACTTTTGCGCGACCGCCCGGCGAGGAGTTCCCACATTGTGGGCCATTGTGCACCTCGCAGCCTAGCCGGAGACGACCGGTAACCTGTCACGGCGCACATGGCAAGGGGAGGCCATTGCCCCCCTTCCACAACACATATCGACCAGTGGATAGGGCAATTGACTAATGGTGGCGCTTTACATTCACCGCTACCCTATGCGGCGATATCAAGTTTGCGGAGACCCTGCATGTCGGACCAGAGCAAGAGTACGGAGCGCGAGGCGCTCGATGATCTCATCCGTGTCACCGAAGATGAGAAGGTGGCCAAGCTGCGTGGCGGCGAGGTGGTCGACCTCAGCGGCATCGCCGAGGCCGACGCCAGTGCCCTGCTGGCCGGGGCGGTCGCGGTCGACCTGAGTGGGGTCGATGCGCTGGAGGCCAAGCCTGAACTCTCGCAGCGCGTCGAACTGAACCTCGACCCCATCGGCCAAGAGCAGCCCGATCACCGCCCCCCCGTGCTGCTCTCTGGCAAGCAGTTCGCGCTGATCCAAGAGGAGCTGGCCGCCAACACGCAGACACGTGAGCAGCTCGCGCTGATCCTCCACTCACTGCGCCCCATACGCGTGGTGGGGCTAATTTTGGTGGCGCTCTTCGCCCTCGACCTGATCGCCCTACTCTTCCCACTCAACCTGCTCAACCCACAGTGGGAGCTGGGGGTGATCAACAACCTGGTGGAGCGCATCATCGTGCCGGTGCTGGGCACGGCACTCTTCTTCTGGGGGGGGACCTATCTGCGCGGTAAGGGCGACACCTTCCTGCTCTGGTTCGGCTCCTGGACGGCGCTCTGGTTCGGGGTCGCCCTCGCCCTGCTGGTCCCCCTCACCCTGCTCGATACCCTGCGTCTGCAGGACGCCTTCGAGATCGAACTCGACAGCGTGATGGAGACCCAAAAAGGCAATTTCGAGCGCATCAAGCAGGGGCTGGAGAGCGCCACCACGTTGGATGAGCTGACCGGTAACTTCCGCCGCCTGACGCAGATGCAGATCGACCTCAAACCCGGCACCGAGCTGGAGACGGCACGTGCGGAGATGCTCACGGCGATCAACAAGCGCTGGGAGGAGTTCGCCCAGACCCAGAACGAGAGCCAGGAGAGGCGTGCCCTGGAGCTGTGGAGCAAGATGCTCAAGATGCTCATGGGGCTGATCCTCAGCATGGGCTTTTACTTCTACCTCTGGGTGGCCACTACCTGGGCCCGCGAGCTATGGGTCGAACAGCGTGGCGGACTGGACGAAGAGAAGAACCGCGCTCAGCCTGTGGAGTAGCCTGAGGGTGTAACATGGGGCCACTCTCGACAGACACATGGCCCCATGTCGCCCACACTCCGCCAGTTACTGCTCAACCCGCTCGCGTTTCTTTGGCGCGCCATGGTCGAGTTCCACCGCGCCCAGGGCTTTCTGCTCGCTGGTGCGGTGGCCTATAACACCCTGCTCTCGATCATCCCACTCATCACCCTGCTCCTCATCGCCCTCTCGCACCTGCTCAAGCCCGAACAGCTGTTACGCATGGTCGAGGCCAACCTGACCATCATCCTCCCGGCACAGGCGTCCGAACTTACGGCACAGTTCGGCAACTTCCTCACCCACCGCGAGCTGGTGGGGTGGGTGGCGATGGGGGTGATGCTGTTCTTCAGCTCCCTTGCCTTCAGCGTGCTAGAGAACGCCATGTCGCTCATCTTTCACCACCGAGTAGCGGTGAACCGGCGCCACTTTCTTATCTCCGCCGTCATCCCCTACGCCTACATCGTGCTGCTCGGTTTCGGTCTGCTGCTCATCACCTTTCTCAGCGGCGCGCTGCAACTGCTCGACCAACAGAGCATCACCTTGGGGATCTGGCAATTCTCCCTCGACGGCCTCTCCGGCCTACTCATCTACCTCTGCGGCATCGGCGGACTCGTGGTGCTACTCACCTCACTCTACCTGGTGATGCCGTTTGGGCGGCTCGCCTGGCGCCACGCCCTCATCGGCGGCATCACCGCCACCCTACTGTGGGAGGCGGCACGCCACCTGCTCGTCTGGTATTTCTCCACCCTCTCCCTGGTCAACCTCATCTACGGTTCACTGGCCACGGCGGTGGTGGCGCTGCTGTTTCTGGAGGTAGGGGCGATCATCCTGCTCTTCGGCGCGCAGGTGATCGCCGAGTACGAACGCCTGCAACGACGCCAGCCCACGCCTTGAAGCGCCACGCTCCGCCCCCAGCTCGAACCCATGGCGACGACACTCTCCCCCAACGGCTACTGCTACCCCTGGCGCGACGGTAACCAGTTCGAACTGCTCGTGGACGGCCCGCGCTACTTCGAGCGCATGCTCAAGGCGATCAATCAGGCGCGCGAGGAGCTGCTGTTGGAGCTCTATCTGGTGGAGGATGGACAGGTCACCCAGCGCTTCGTTACGGCCTTCTGCGCCGCACGTGGTCGCGGGGTACGCGTGCGCCTGCTGCTCGACGATTTCGGCGCTCGCGGCCTCTCCGACCACCAACGCACCCTGCTCAAACTCAGCGGTACAGAGCTGCTCTTCTACAACCCCCTGCGCTACGGCGAGCTGCGCCGCAACCTACTGCGCGACCACCGCAAGCTACTGCTGGTGGACGGGGTGCTCGCCTTCGTCGGTGGTACCGGCCTCAACGATGAGTTTTTGCTCGCAGAGCACGGCCCATGGCACGACTTGATGCTGGCCATCGAGGGACCCTGCGTAGCCGACTGGCGTGACCTCTTCCTGCGCACTTGGCAGCGCGCCGACCCCACCGGCGAGGCACAGAAGGTGACCTTCGCCCCCCCTGCTGCGCTCCCCGGGGGCGAAAGTGGACGGGTCACACACCACGGCAGTGGCGGACACAAGGAGATCAAGCGCTCACTGATCAAGCGCGTACGGGGCGCGGAGCGCCAGGTCTGGATCACCACCGCCTACTTCATCCCCTCGTGGAAGGTGCGGCGTCTGTTACGCGCTGCGGCACGCCGAGGGGTGGATGTACGCCTGCTGCTGCCCGGCTCACGCACCGACCACCCGGCGGTACGCCACGCCGGGCGGCGCTTCTACGCCGGGTTGTTGCGTCACGGGGTACGCATCTTCGAGTATCAGCCGCGCTTCGTGCACGCCAAATACATCCTGGTGGACCAGTGGTGCAGCCTCGGGTCGAGCAATATCGACCGTTGGAACATGCACTGGAATCTGGAGGCGAATCAGGAGGTGGAGGGGTCGGCGTTCGCCGCAGAGTTGGCCGCGCTGTTCCGCCACGACCTTGAGGAGGCACTGGAGATCGACGCCGCACGTTGGCTGCGTCGACCCTGGCGGGAGCGTTGGTTGGAGTGGTTTTGGGGGCTCGTAGACCTCTGGCTGTTGCGCCTACGCCGCCAGCGCTAGGGCTCCCCCGTGTGGGCGAAGAGGCGCTTAGTCTGGCAGACCGACGAGCAGCAGTTCGAGCAGCGCCTTCTGCGCGTGCAGGCGGTTCTCGGCCTGCTCCCACACCACGGAGTGGGGCCCATCGATGACCGATGCGCTCACCTCTTCACCTCGATGGGCTGGCAAACAGTGGAGGAACAGGGCGTCGGGGTTGGCGACGGCCATCACCGCATCGTTGACCTGGAAGGGGGCGAAGACCTGCTCACGCTTCTTCTGCTCCTCCTCCTGGCCCATGCTCGCCCACACATCGGTGGTGACCAGGTCGGCACCGGCAGCGGCCTCGATCGGGTCGCGCACGATGCGCACGGCATCCCCCACCTCGGCGGTCAGGGTCGGATCGGGGTCATAGCCCTCCGGACAGGCGACCACCAGCTGGAAGTCGAACTGGCGCGCGGCGTTCATGTAGGAGTGGCACATGTTGTTACCATCACCGATGTAGACCACCTTCTTGCCGGCCACATCACCGCGGTGCTCGTGATAGACCTGCATATCCGCGAGCAGCTGGCAGGGGTGATACATATCGGTGAGGGCGTTGATCACTGGCACCTGAGAGTACTCGGCGAAGAGTTCCACCTTTTCGTGCTCGAAGGTGCGGATCATGATCACATCGACCATGCGCGAGAGGACGCGGGCGGTATCTTCGATGGGTTCGCCACGTCCGAGCTGGGTGTCGCGCGGGGAGAGGAACAGCGCGTGGCCACCGAACTGCGACATACCGGTCTCGAAAGAGACGCGGGTGCGGGTGGAGGATTTTTCGAAGATCATGCCGAGAGTGCGATTCTTCAGCGGCTCGTAGATCTCACCGGCATGCTGCATCCGCTTGAGCTCGATCGCACGAGCCACCAGACGACGCAGCTCACCCTTGTCGAGGTCCATCAGGGTGAGGAAGTGACGGGGATTCATAGGCAATTCTCTAGTTCAGACCGGGGTCGGGTTAGTCGGTCGCTTCGCTGAGGAAACGGCGGATGAGGGCGCTCAGGCGCTCGACCAGTTGGTCGGCCTGGGCGTCGCTGAGCACCAGTGGCGGCAGCAGACGCACGACCTTCTCAGCGGTTACATTGATCAGCAGACCCACCTCTAGCGCCTGGCCCACCAGGGCGGCGCAGGGGCGGTCCAGTTCGATGGCCAGCATCAGCCCCTTGCCACGGATCTGGGTGACACCGTGGATGTCGGCCAGGGCCGCACCAAAGCCCTGCACCAGGCGCGCACCGAGGGTGGCGGCACGGGTACAGAGGTCATCTTGTTCCAGGGTTTCGAGCACGGCCAGGGCGGCGGCACAGGCCAGCGGGTTACCACCGAAGGTGGAGCCGTGGGAACCGGGTACCAGCACCTCGGCGGCCGCGCCACGCGCGAGGCAGGCACCGATGGGCACACCATTACCGAGCCCCTTGGCCAGGGCCATGACGTCAGGCTGGATGCCAGTATGCTGGAAGGCGAAAGGCCTGCCGGTACGTCCGACGCCGGTTTGCACCTCGTCGAGCATCATCAGCCAGCCCTTGGTATCGCACAGCGCACGCAACTGCACCAGGTAGTCGTCGGCGGGGATGTGCACACCACCCTCCCCCTGCACCGGCTCGACCAACACAGCCACCACCTCGGCGTTGTGCTCGGCTACGCTCTTGATCGCGGCGATGTCGTCGTAGGGGACGCGCAGGAAACCCTTCACCAGCGGCTCGAATCCGGCCTGTACCTTGCGGTTGCCGGTGGCGGTGAGAGTCGCCAGGGTTCGGCCGTGAAAGCTCTTCTCGGCAACGATGATGGTGGGAGTCGTGATGCCCTTGCTGTGGCCATAGTAGCGGGCTAGCTTGATCGCCGCCTCGTTGGCCTCGGCGCCCGAGTTGCAGAAGAACACCCGATCCATGCCGGAGAGCGCCGTGAGGCGCTCGGCCAGTCGGCTCTGGTTGGCAATGCCGTAGAGGTTGGAGGTGTGCACCAACTCACCGGCCTGTTTGCACAGGGCCGCACTGACCGCCGGGTGGGCATGACCCAGACCGGTGACAGCGATGCCGCTCAGGGCATCCAGATACTCCTTGCCCTCGGTGTCCCACAGGGTCGCCCCCTCGCCCTTGGCGAAGGTAACCGGGAGACGCCCATAGGTGTTCATGATCGCGCTGCTCATCGGCATGCCTCACATTGCACGGCCCTGGGATAGGGGGCCGAAAAAAGCAAAAAGGCAGGCTCATCAGAGTCTGCCCCTATCAGAAACTCAAAATTCTACTGATTATTCAACCTGACTGCAAGGCTCTGAGACCCCAATAAATTTCTTACAAAACAAGGCGTTAACAAGATGAAGCCGATGCCGCGACGAGTACGGCATCGGCCATGTACCGGTTAACCAGCGAAGTTCGCGTTGACGAAATCCCAGTTCACCAGGTTCCAGAAGGCCGCCAGGTACTGGGGACGCGCATTGCGATAGTCGATGTAGTAGGCGTGCTCCCACACATCACACGTCAGCAGCGGGGTGACACCACTGGTGAGCGGGCAACCGGCGTTAGAGGTGTTGACGATGGCCACGGAGCCGTCGGCGTTTTTCACCAACCAGGTCCAACCGGAGCCGAAGTTGGTGGCGGCGGAGGTGGAGAACTTCTCCTTAAACTGTGCAAAGGAGCCGAAGGCGGCGTCGATGGCATCGGCGATGGCACCGGTCGGCTCACCACCGGCGTTGGGGCCGAGGCAGTTCCAGTAGAAGGTGTGGTTCCACACCTGGGCCGCATTGTTGAACACGCCACCGGCAGGGGCGCTGGTGATGATCTCCTCCAGGCTCTTGCCCTCGAACTCGGTACCGGGCACCAGGTTGTTCAGGTTGGTGACGTAGGTGTTGTGGTGCTTACCGTGGTGGAACTCCAGGGTCTCGGCAGAGATATGGGGCTCCAGGGCGGTCTTCTCGTAGGGCAGGGCGGGCAGTTCGAAGCTCATCGGTGGACTCCTTGATGATCGGGTCGGATAGACAAGAGTAGTGCCGGTGGTTGACCGACGGATGAAATCTGTCAGGCGGATGTTAACCAAGTGCAGGACTAAAGAATAGCCCCGGTTATCCTCCGTATGGCAATGGAATTGGGCGCACTGGGGATGGGATTCAAGGCCTAAGTGCGCTTGGGTAGACGCGCTAACAGAAGCAGGGAGAGCAGTGCACCATAGATGAGCGGCTCGCGCAGGTCGGCCTTCACCAGGAGAAGAAAGTGCACCACGGCGATAATCGCGGTCGGGTAGACCCATCGATGTAGCCGCCTCCACCCTCGCCCGAGCCGCCGTTGCCATCCTTTGGTCGAGGTGATAGCCAGAGGTGTGAGTAGGGCAAAGGCGAGCATGCCGAAGGTAATGTAAGGGCGATCCAGCACATCACGCCACAACGCCAGCATATCCAACTCATGCTCCAGCACCAAAATGATGGTGAGGTGCACCCAGGCATAGAAATAGGCAAACAACCCCCACTGGCGCCGTAGGCGCATGGGGGTGTGCCAGTGCCCCCAGACCCGGAGGGGTGTACAGGCGAGGCTCAATAGTAGAAAACGCAGCGCCCAATCCCCGCTCTGGCGGGTGAGCGTCTCAACCGGGTTGGCCCCCAGCTGTCCGGAGAGGAGGCCGATGACCCACCACCCCGCAGGCAGCAGACCGATCCCAAGAAAGAGGAGGTTGAGCCTGGGCATGGTGCGTAGGTCTAGGGATTAGCCGACGACCTTACCGCGGGCCACAAGCCACTGCTCACGGGCCCACAGGGTGTGATACCAGATGGCCACCAGGTAGACACCTGCGAGAATAAAGCCGATAGCCACACGGACCAAGCGCTTCCACAGCGCCACCACCGACTGGTCGTAGGCCTTATTCGCGGTCTCTTCGACCGATTTACGCTGCGCGTTGATGGCCACCAGGATCCCCTCCTTGATGACGGCCAGCTCCTGGTTACGGTCGACCGGCGTCGGTGTGCTGGAGGCACGACGCAAGACCGTCTCCAGGGCCTTATGGCTACGCGCCTCGCGCACCTGATTCTCCACCTCGGCGATCTTGACCATCTGCGACTCGATCTTGGTGCTGGTCTCGACCTTATACCCTCTCAGTATGCGGAAAGAGTCGAGGGTGGCCATGGGCACCAGCAGGAAACAGGCGAGGCCCAGCCAGAGCGCCACCCAGGAGAAGAACCAGAGGTTGAATTTATCGATCTGCTTACGGTGATAATTCCCACCCCAAAAGACCAGACTCAGGCCTAAGACAGGGAGAAAAATAATCTCCAGCAAGCTGTTCATGGCGACCATCTCCCAGTCGGGATTCATGAACTTCGGCGGGATTAGGATCTCAACCGAATAGAGCGCAAACAGCATGAGCAGGAAAAAACCGGTGATGCGGATCGGCTTGAGTGAGCTGAGCAGTACCGCTACACGCTCTCGCACATCACTGACAGCGATGAGCTCATCAAGGATGTGGTCCTTCTCACGCTTGGTCAGCTGGACAGGGGTATTGCCAACCTCATTGTCATCATCTTCGAACACCGAGAACTCCTCCCAAGATAGAAACGACAGCCAAGTAGCTCTGTGCGACCGATGATAAACGATCGATGCTAACAACAAATGATACAAGGCTAGAAAGAAGAAAGGGGCCGCCGCAAGCGGCGACCCCTTAGGGCAGACAGAGCGGTCGAACGACCAGACTCTGTTAGGCGGCGCGCATGGTTTTGCGACGACGCAGGGCGGCAAAGCCCATCAGACCAGCGACCATCACACCCAGAGAGGAGCTCGGCTCGGGCACATCAGTGGGGGTGTAGGTGTAGACGACGTCGACAGCGGAGCTGAAGAACATCGGGGAGGTGGAGCTGGAGATACTACCCAGGCCCGTGGCACTGAAGTTGGTACCCACGTTCATGGCGATGGTGAAGGTCTCGGTACCGGTACCGACGTACTGGCTGACACCACCGAAGGTGGTGTTCACAAAGCCAGAGCCCGCGGTGGAGGTCTGCACCTGAGAGACGTAGGAGGCATAGTCGGCGCCGCCGTCGTTATCGACGGTGGTGGGGCTACCAGAGGGGTCGCCGTCGTCCACATCCAGGAAGAGGATGGAGCTGTCGGTGATACTGGCGGTACCCAGATTACCGAAGGCATCGGTCACGAGGCCAGCAGCAGTAATACCGGAAACAGCGGACAGGGTAGAGTTGGCGCTGAAGGCGAAGGTCACGTTGCCAGACTCGGCGCCGGACTCGTTATCGGCCTGACCGATAGAGCCAGCAGCGGTAGAGAGGCTGAAGACGTACTGAACAGAGGTCAGGGTACCGAGGGCACTATCGAACTTGTCGAAGGTGAAGTTGTAGGTACCTGCACCGGCGCTGGACTTGGTGTAGGTGTTGCCGCTGATCTGGGCAGAAACAGTGGCGGCCTGTGCGCTGGCAAACCCAGCCATGGCAACCACGGCCACAGAGGCAGCAACTGCGTTGCGGATAAAGGATTTCATGTGTGATTCTCCACTGACTATTTCGGATACACGTGTAACTGCACAAGTTCCACTCTTGCGCGTGAATAAAGGTAGCAACGGATTTCTGTGACCTCAACCTCGATTTTGCAAACGGGATGTAAACAAAATCTGTCGTTCTAAGGTACATCGAGGAGCGGTGCATGACGGGCCTATGCCCCACCGCCCCACAGCTCTCCATGACTACCTTTACGCGATGATTGTAGCCTAGATATGAGACGGTTTGAGTAGGTAAACACCACTATGATGAGACACTAATCACCAAAATGACCATTTTTTCGATAAAAATCATCGATTTTTTCACGAAAACGTCAATAAACATATCGACCCATCGCATACACTCCACTTCAACATTTGAGATCGACACGCCGTCTTGAGCCAGCTTGCCTTCACTCTTTATCTCGCTTCCTGGGTTGGATACTGCCTACTCCACTCCCTGCTCGCGAGTCAGCACCTCAAACACTGGTTCGCACGCCAGCAGCCTGACCTGATGCGTTACTACCGTCTGGGCTATAACCTCCTGGCCACTCTCCTCATCCTCCCGCTGCTGCTCTACGGCCTTCTCCATCCTGGAGTCCCTCTCTGGGCGTGGGAAGGGGCCTTGGGATGGTTGGCGAATGGACTGCTCCTCGCCGCCCTAGTGGGCTATCTCTTCACCCTGGACGGTTTCGACAGCGGTGAATTTCTCGGGCTCAAGCAGGTGCATCGGGCGGAGCGGGAGGTAGACGAGCGCGCGCCACTCAACCTCACGGGGGTCTACCGATTCGTGCGTCACCCATGGTATGCCCTGGGCCTGGTGGTGATCTGGAGCCGCGACATGGATAGCCACCGCTTAGCGGTGGCTATCATCATCAGTTTTTACCTGGTGATCGGCTCCTGGTTCGAGGAGCGGCGTCTACTGTCACGCTACGGTGAGGCCTATCGGCGCTATCTAGGTCGCGTCCCAGGACTTTACCCTTGGCCAGGCCGCCACCTGTCACGCCAGGAGGCCCAGAGGCTGACCGACTTGGCTGACTAACCCCCCATGCTCAGGCGACTAGTATCCACCTTCAGCTCTTCGAACGGGGTCGGGGGGATGATCTGCGTCCCGGGGGCGGCCATGCTCAGGCCGGCCAAGTCGACCACCAACGCCTCCTCAGGCGACGGTTCCACCAACTGGGCCCCCGGGGGGGCGATACCGACGTGCATCTCGGCAATACCGGGATCGACATCCGGCATAGGCTCCACCAACAGGGTGCCCACCCTGGCCGAGCTGAGATGGCTGGTGTCGACCTTGAGCTCCGGCACCTCGATCTCCTGAACGATGCGCTCCGGGGCATCGATGCGGACTGCATCGAGGGTGTGGGCGGCAGAGACTTCCAAGACCTTGGAGCGGTCCGCAGGCTCCCCCACTGGGGCCGGCTTGGCCACCGCCGGGGTACTGACGGCCTGTGCCTTGGCCTGCGCTGCTTGACGGGCACGCAACGCTGCGATCTGGCGCTGACGCGCCGCCTGTTGCTGGGCTGGCGTCGCCCCTGCAGCCTTATTAGTACTGAGATCGACTACCTGGGTGATCGCCCCACAACGGCGTAGCGCGGCCTGGTATTTGATGGCCGTCTCCCGGTCGAGTCCGCGTTTAACCGCTACGCGACGCCCAACGAAGAGTGGCTCCACCTTATCGAGGCTGGTCTTGAACAGTTTGGCCATGTTGGCCTTCACCTGCTCGGGACGAGCACCCTCGACCAGGGTCCCATCGAAGGCGATGGCGAAGCTCTTGTCACTCATCCACTTGACTCCGGTCGCACACAAAGAAAGCTCGGACAAGTCTGCAACCATGTGCCGACGGCTGCAACTCCCCAGTCCACAAAACACTCACCCACCGCTCAGCCAGAGGAGTACCGCATAACGCGCCGCCTTGCCTAAGGCAATGAACAGCAACGCCGGGGCCCAGTGGATGCGCAACCAACCGGCTGCGACGCAGAGTGGGTCTCCCACCAGAGGTACCCAACTCAGCAACAGGAGCAATGGACCGTAGCGTTCGACCCGCACCACCGCCAGGCGATGCCCCTCACGCAACGCCCGACCGGGCCAGCGATACGCCAACCAACGCCCGAGCAACCACGAAGTCATCCCGCCCAAAGTGTTACCCAGCGTGGCGACGCACAGCAGTAACGGGGTATCCGCCCCTGGCTGTTGTGTCAGATAGAGGAAGAGTAGCTCAGAGCCCCCCGGGAGCAGTGTCGAGGCGAGAAAGGCGCCGAGAAAGAGCGAGAGAAGTGCCCACTCGGGCCCGAGGCTGAGCTCCATAACTACGTCCTGGTGAGATGTGCATCGCTCACTTGCGAACCATCGGGAATGAGTCATAAGCTGAGCGCCACAATCATAAGCGAGAGGGAGAGACCATGCAGCGACGTTTCATCCCACGCCAGGGGCTAGAGCCGCTCATCCGGCAGACCTTGGATGCTGGCTACCGTCTCCATGCACCGCAGTCCACCGACGGCGCGATCCTCTACCGTCCAATCCACCACAGTGGACAGCTCCCTTGGGGTCTCCACGACCATCAGGCCCCGGGACACTATCGTCTCCTCGACAACGGTTCACCCCGCGCCTTCGCCTGGGCCACTGGGCCACAGGCACTCAAACCGCTGCTGTTTCGGCCCAGTGAGCCTATCTGGACGCTCGACCTCGACAGTGACGGGCGCCCGAGTTTCATCGGCGCCGCGCATACCGAGGCCCCCCTGGCGCTGCTCGGCCTGCGTCCCTGCGACCTGGCGGCCCTGGCCCTCCAGGATGCCCACTTCCTCCACGGCCCCTACCCCGACCCGGCCTATGCGGCGCGTCGTCGCGGCCTGCTGACCATCGCGGTCAACTGCTCGCACCCAGCCGCCACCTGTTTTTGTGCCGCCACCGGCGATGGCCCCAATGCCCAGGGTGGATACGACCTACTGCTCGACGAGCTGGATGACGGCTACCTGATCGAATCGGGCAGCGCCGTCGGCAAGACCCTGCTCGACCGACTCGATACGCTCCCGGCGACCGACATGCAGTTGGAGGCGATGGCCACCCAACGTGCAAGCGCCGTGCGCGCCCAGCAACGCAAACTCCCCAACGCCGAGCAGCTCGCACGCTTACCCGCTCAGCACGATCACCCCCATTGGGCCGAGGTGGCCGAACGCTGCCTCGCCTGCGGCAACTGCACCGCCGTCTGCCCCACCTGTTTCTGTCACGCCCATCGCGAGACCCCGGCACTGGACGGCCAAAGCTCTGTGCACAGCCGCGAGTGGGACTCCTGCTTCACCAGCGGCCACAGCTACCTGCACGGCCACGTGGTGCACACCACCACCCGCGAGCGCTACCGCCAGTGGCTGACGCATAAGCTGGCGGGGTGGGTCGAGCAATACGGGCGCAGCGGCTGCGTCGGCTGCGGTCGCTGCATCACCTGGTGCCCGGTGGGCATCGACCTCACCGTCGAGTCCGCCGCCCTGGTCGACGCCAACCCCGCGCAGGGAGAGTAAGCATGCACGCCATCGACAACGCCCCCGACACCGCCGGACTGGTGCCCCTCGCCGCCGAGATCATCCAGTTCATCCAGGAGACCCCCTCCATCTTCACCCTGCGCCTGCGCTTCACCGACCCGGCGGCCCACGCCGCCTATCGCTTCGCCCCAGGCCAGTTCAACATGCTCTACCTCCCAGGGGTCGGCGAGGTGCCTATCTCCATCGTCTCAGACCCGCAGGACGAGCACCTCTACGACCACACCATCCGCGCCGTGGGCCGCGTGACCCACGCCCTGGCCAACCTGCGCGAAGGCTCACGCATCGGTGTACGCGGCCCGTTCGGACGCGGCTGGCCGCTCACCGAGGCGCAGGGGCGCGATGTGGTCATCGTCACCGGCGGCCTCGGCTGCGCGCCGGTGGTCTCGGTGATCAACTACATCCTCAAACGCCGCGCGCAGTTCGGCCACCTCACCATCATGCAGGGGGTACGCCACGCCGACGACCTCATCTGGCGCGAACGCTACGAGGCGTGGGCCGAGCTGCCCGACACCCAGGTGCTGCTCGCCGCCAGCGACGGCAGCCCCATCTGGCCCTGGCACGTCGGCCATGTGCCCGATCTGTTCGACCAGGCGCGCCTCACCCCTGGGGTGAGCCTGGTGATGATGTGCGGCCCCGAGGGGATGATGCGCGCGGCGAGCGGCGACCTCATCGCCCGCGGCATCCCCGAGCGTGACCTGTGGATGAGCATGGAGCGCAACATGCACTGCGGCATGGGGCTCTGTGGCCACTGTCAGATGGGGCCGAAGTTCGTCTGCCAGGATGGGCCGGTGTTCAACTATCCCGAGATCAAGGCGCTGCTGGCGCGCAAGGGGGTGTGACCATGAAGCCACGCATCGCAGTACACAAATTCAGCTCCTGCGACGGCTGTCAGCTCGCCTTCATCAACGCCGGGCCCGACCTGCTCAAGCTCGGCTCGCTGGTCGACATCCTGCACTTCGCCGAGGCGGGCATGTGCGATGAGGAGGCCGAGGTGGAGATCGCCTTCATCGAGGGGAGCGTCTCCACCCCGCACGAGATCGAGCGAGCACACAAGGTGCGCGAGAAGAGCGCCATGGTCATCACCTTGGGCGCCTGTGCCACCTCCGGTGGCCTACAAGCCCTGCGTAACCTGCACGACCAAGACGCGTGGATCGCCGGGGTCTACGCCAGCCCCGAGTACATCGAGACCCTACCCGAGGCGCGCCCGGTGAGTGACTTCATCAAGGTCGACTTCGAGGTGTGGGGCTGCCCGGTCAACCCGGCACAGGTCTTCGCCGTGGTGCGCTCGCTACTCTTCGGCGCTGCCCCGAGCCTACCCGAAGAGAAGGTCTGCCTGGAGTGCAAACGCCGCGGCACCGTCTGCACCCTAGTGAGCAAGGGGGTCGCCTGCCTCGGTCCGGTGACCAAGGGCGGTTGCGGCGCCATCTGCCCTGCCATCGGGCGCGACTGCTTCGCCTGCTTCGGCCCCGCCGAGGCGGCCAACACCGGCACCCTGGCCAACCGCCTGCACGGCCTCGGTCTGCAACCCGAGGCCGTGGCGCGACGCTTCGCCTTCATCAACAACAACGCCCCGGAGTTTCTCGCCGAGGCCCGTGCCTGGAGGGACAGCCATGAGCCGGATAAAAGCCATGGGCGGGGAGACAGCCATGAGCGGGCAGACAGCCATGAGCGGGCAGACAGCCATGAGCGGGCAGACAGCCATGAGCGGGGAGACAGCCATGAGCGGGGAGACAGCCATGAGCGGGGAGACAGCCATGAGCCGGGTAAAAGCCACGAGCAGGAGCAACAGCCATGAGTGAGCCGCGCGAGATCCGTATCGAGGTCCCCGTCCTCACCCGCGTCGAGGGCGAGGGGGCGCTGGACCTCGAAGTGAGCAACGGGCAGATCGACAAGGTGCAGCTGCGCATCTTCGAGCCGCCACGCTACTTCGAGAAGTTCCTGGAGGGACGTGGCCACGACGAGGTGCTCGACATCGTCGCGCGCATCTGCGGCATCTGCCCGGTGGCCTATCAGATGAGTGCCAGCCACGCCATCGAGCAGGCCTTCGAGATGCAGCCGGGGCCCTGGGTGCGCGCCATGCGTCGGCTCTTCTACTGCGGTGAGTGGATCGAGAGCCACGCCCTGCACATCCACCTGCTCGCCCTGCCGGACTTCCTCGGCTACAACAACGCCGTGGCGATGGCCGCCGACCACCCCGAGGCGGTCACCCGTGGCGTCTCACTCCAGGCGCTGGGCAATCGCATCCTACGCCTGCTCGGCGGGCGCTCGGTACATCCGGTTGGGGTACGCATCGGCGGCTTCTACCATGCACCGAGCGAGGCGGAGGCCGCCGAGCTGCTCGCCGCCATCGACGCCGCGCTGCCCGAGGCGGCGTCACTCATCGGCTGGTGCGCCCGACTCGACCTGCCGGACGACCATCAACGCTTTACCAGCGTCGCCCTGCGCCACCCAGACGAGTACCCGCTCAATGAGGGGCGACTGGTCTCAAACGACGGCCTCGATATCGACATCAGTGACTACGCCGAGCACTTCGTCGAGAGTCACGCCCCCCACTCCACCGCGCTCCACAGCCACCTGCACGGCAGGCCCTATCTGGTCGGACCTCTGGCACGGCTCAACCTCAATCTCGACCGCCTGCCCACCGAGACCCGAGCACTGCTCGACGCCACCGGTGTTGCCTTCCCCAGCGACAACATGTTCCACAGCCTACTCGCACGCGCCGTGGAGCTGCACTTCGCCCTCTCAGAGGCGGCCCGCCTGCTGCGCGCCTATCGCCTCCCCGAGGGCGAGGCCGGCGTAACCGCTACACCCAAGGCCGGTACCGGCTTCGGCTGCACCGAGGCACCGCGCGGCATCCTCTGGCACCGCTATGAGATGGATGCAGCAGGTAAGGTGGTCAAGGCGACCATCATCCCGCCCACGAGTCAGAATCAGCCGCGTATCGAGGAGGACCTACGCACCTCGCTGGAGGCCTTCGGACTCGACCGCACGGATGACGAACTGCGCCTGCACGCGGAGATGGTGATCCGCAACTATGACCCTTGCATCTCCTGCGCCACCCACTTCTTACGCCTCGATGTGCAGCGCCGTTGAACCGCTGACCCTCATCGGCGTCGGTTCGCCTCAGGGCGCCGATGCTATCGGTCTACTGGTCGCACAATGGCTCACTGCAACTGCGGATCCGTCGCGCCTGGGGCTGTCCCGGGTCGAGGCCCTTGACCGGCCGGGTCTCGAACTCTTAGAGGCGTTGCACGGCGTCGACGCCCTGCTACTCCTCGATGCAGTGGCCGACCTCCCGCGCGGCGCACTCCACCTTCTACGCCCAGAACACCTCGCCTACCGCGCAAATATCTCCCCCCATACACTCGGTGTCGCCGAGGCCCTGGCGTTGGCACGTGCAGTCGGTCGATTACCGAGCAGGTGCCATATTCTCGGTATAGGGTTGGGTGATGCCCACCCCTTTACATCCGCAGAGATTGTGACAATCTGTGATAGTGTCTACGCTCTCCTCTCCCTCCCGCGCGCGGCGGAGATTTGGCATTCGCGAGACCCGATCGAGTGGAACATGACCTGTAACTCACTATCCCCCAAGACACCCCTCTTCGCATGAAGCCCCTGCTTGCGCGCATCGAAAAGCTGATCGAGATCGGCATCGCCCTCTCTGCCGAGCAAGACAACGCGCGTCTGTTGGAGATGATCCTCATCGGCGCCAAGGAGATCACCGGTGCCGATGGTGGCACTCTCTATACGGTGCACGATGACAATACCCTCACCATCGATATCATCCGCACCGACTCACTCAACTTCGCCATGGGCGGGACTACTGGTAAAGCAATCCCCTTCCCGCCTATCCCACTCTATGACGAAGATGGCTCGCCCAAGCTCAACATGGTAGTCACCTCGGCCGTGCTGGAGTGCGAGACCATCAATATCCCTGACGCCTACAACGCCGATGGATACGACTTCTCTGGCACGCGCGCCTTCGACCAGAAGACCGGCTACCGCTCCACCTCATTCCTCACCATCCCGATGAAGGACCACGAGGGGGATATCATCGGCGTGCTCCAGCTCCTCAACGCCACTGATGATGACAGTGGCACGGTGATCCCTTTCAGCTACGAAAGTCAGCGCCTAGCCGAATCCCTCGCCTCTCAGGCCGCCATCGCACTGACCAAGAAGCGCCTGCTGGATGAGCTCAAGATCCTGCTCGAATCCCTCATCCAGCTCATCGCAACCGCCATCGACGAAAAATCACCCTACACCGGCGGCCACTGTCGGCGCGTACCCGAAATCACCCTGATGCTCGCGGATGCCGCCGCAGCGACCACTGACGGCCCACTGAAAGAGTTCCGTATGAGCGACGAAGAGCGCTATGAACTCTCCATCGCGGCCTGGTTGCACGACTGCGGCAAGATCACCACACCCGAATACGTCGTCGACAAGGCAACCAAGTTAGAGACCATCTTCGACCGCCTCGAACTGGTCAAGACCCGCTACGCAGTACGACGCAGTGAGGCGCAGACGCGCATGCTGCAGCGCAAGGTGGCCCTACTGGAGGCGGGCGAAGCCGTAGACGACGTGCTACTGCAACAGCAGCTCGACCAAGAAATCAAGGACATGGAAGCAGAATTGGCCTTCCTAGAGACCGCCAACCTCGGCGGCGAGTTCATGGACGAGGCCGACCAGGCCCGCGTGGTACGCATTGCCAGCAATCTTTGGCACGACGAGACAGGGGTGGAGCAGCCGCTATTGAGCGACAACGAGGTCTACAACCTCAACATCGCCAAGGGTACCCTGACGCCTGAAGAGCGACAGGTGATCAACCACCACATCGAGGCGACTATCAGCATGCTGGAGAAGCTCCCCTTCCCAAAGCACCTGCGCAACGTCCCCGAGTTCGCTGGCGGTCACCACGAGCGCATGGATGGACACGGCTATCCGCGAGGACTCACCGGTCCCCAGATGTCTGTACAGGCCCGTGTAATGGCCATCGCCGACATCTTCGAGGCACTCACTGCCCAAGACCGCCCCTATAAGCCAGGCAAAAAACTCTCAGAAAGCCTACGAATCCTCGGCTTTATGAAACAGGATGGGCACATCGACCCAGACCTTTTCGACCTCTTCATCCGCGGCGGTATCTGGCGACAGTACGCAGAGCGCTACATGGACCCCAGTCAGGTGGATGAGGTCGATATTACACGCATCCCGGGCTTCAATAACCATGACACCTAAGGTGTCAACAACACTCGCCCTCTCTACAAGAACCAAGGCCGCCGCATACTTTGCCCAAAACAGCCGAAGTCTAACCACGGAGGCACAGAGAACACGGAGATTGGCGGGTATTGGCGCACGGGCAAAGCTGCCCACGTAGCGGTGGCGTTCGCTTCGACAGCCAATTGCGCCCGCGCTGTACCTCTGCGTCTCCACCGAGCCTCTGTGGCAAAAGTATGCGGTTGCCCTGCTACAAGAACCTCGCTCGCGCAATCCATCACATGGTTGTAGCGGCCCACTCGCGTGTTGCCATGTTCAGTTCTTAAATAACCGCATTGCGCGCTAAATGCGTCCACCAAAAAAAATGCCCCCCTCTATGAGAGGGGGGCATTCACAGTGACCATTAGCGGTACGCCATGCGCACCACTAGCCGTCACAGGCATTAGGCAGTCTTGGCGATCTTGCGACGACGGCCAGCGGCAACGAGACCGAATGCGCCCAGCATGACACCGAAAGCAGCCGAAGGCTCAGGCACGCGATACATCACTTCGGACACGGCATAGATACCGAGCTTGGTGGCAATGACCTTAGTACCGGTATTGGCCCAGGTCGAATTAGTCTGGCTGGTGCTGCCGAAGGTAGCGGGGTCTACACCCAGAACCGCAGAGACGGTACCGTCAGCGGCGGAACCGGTCCATACACTGGCGGTGGTCGTGGTGCCGTCAAGACGGACATTCAGCGCGCTGGACAGGGTGCCATCAAGGAAATCGGAAGCGTTGGTGGCCACCAGATTGTCACCAAGGGCGGTATAGATAGCCACATCCGTGCCCGTGGCTGCGCCGAGGTCGAGCAGACTGCCATCACCGATCAGAGAGGACGCCGTACGGTCAGAAGTGCTGACGAAAGCGTTCCAGGAGATGGTTGAGATGGCATCGTAGTAGGCATTGCCACTATTCAAGGTTGAGTAGTAGTTCACGGCAGCCGCAGCGACGTTGTCGTAGGTAGCGGCAAACGAGGAGTTGGCATTGGTCGAGAAGTTATCTGCGCCACTGGTCCACTTGGTCACGAAGACCAACTGGAAGTACTGATACGGCGCAACCCCGGCGGGGACCAGAGCATTAGGCGCGATAATCGCGGCGTTGGCGGTGCCAGCACTCCCCACAAGCATGGCAGCTGCAACCGCTGCAAGTTTGAATTTACCCATCGTATTCTCCCTCAGTGACGAAACATGTCACTACATTTGCTAGTTACTGACACCCTATGGAGGCCCCAAACAGGATAAGGGCACACCCCACAAGCAGCCAAGATTCTCAGTGCTAATGGTAGTGATCCGGTATGACAGGATCAACACCATTATGTGACTTATCCCACACAGAGCCGGTTATCCTCGACTCCCTCGGACGAACGGCATAGATGCAGGATGAGCTGCACAGACCCACCACATTTACGACGTAATGCATAGCGGGTAGACCTTGGGCTAAATATAGCAGTCAAGCGGCAGTAGCCACAAGCACCTTTCGATCCAGTGCGAACCGGTACAGGGCAACTATGAGACGCCGTGCGCTCGTCATTGAGACCAACAGCAGCGAGTATCAATGCCCTATCCCAGCCCTTTCAACGGTGTGCGTGTTATCCCCACACCACACCGTGGCCTTAAAGTACTTCGGAGGCGTAGTCAGCTAGACGTGAACGCTCCCCTCGGGTGAGGGTGATGTGGCCGCTGTGCTCCCAGTTTTTCAGTCTGTCGACCACATAGGTGAGCCCAGAGCTGGTCTCGGTGAGGTAGGGGGTATCGATCTGCGCCACGTTACCGAGGCAGACGACCTTGGTGCCGGGGCCAGCGCGGGTGATCAGTGTCTTCATCTGCTTCGGGGTGAGGTTTTGCGCCTCATCGATGATCAGATATTTATTGAGGAAGGTACGGCCACGCATAAAATTCAGCGAGCGTATCTTGATACGCTTGCTGACCAGGTCGTGCGTCGCCTGACGCTCCCAGTCACTGCTGTGCTCTGATCCGGTCAACACCTCCAGGTTGTCCATCAAGGCCCCCATCCACGGGGCCATTTTCTCCTCCTCGGTGCCGGGGAGGAAGCCGATATCTTCACCCACGGAGACGGTGACACGGGTCATGATGATCTCGGCGTAGAGATTCTGCTCCAGCACCTGATGCAAACCCGCCGCGAGGGTGAGTAGGGTCTTACCCGTGCCGGCCTGCCCGACCAAACTGACGAAGTCGACCTCGGGGTCGAGGAGTAGATTGAGGGCGAAGTTCTGCTCGCGGTTACGGGCGTTGATGCCCCAAACGCTATGCTTCTCCTCGGTGTAGTCACGCGCCATCTCGATGACCGCACCCTCGTCGTCGACACGCCGCACGATCGCCTCGAAGGGCTGTTCCCCCTCCAAAAAGAGGAACTGATTGCGCATCAGTTTGCCCATATCGGGTCCATTGACGCGATAGAAGGTACGCCCCTCCTCCTGCCAAGACTCCAGTGCCTTAGAGTGGTCGCTCCAAAATCCTGCTTCGAGTTGCGCCTGACCGCTGTAGAGGAGATTGACGTCGTCGAGCACCTGATCGTTGCGATAGTCCTCGGCGCGGATGCCGAGCACGGTCGCCTTGATGCGCATGTTGGTGTCTTTGGAGACCAGTACCACCTGATTGTCGGGGTTCTCTTCGCGCAGGGCGAGCACGGTGGCGAGGATGGTGTTATCCGGCTTGGCCCCAGGCAAGGATTTGGGCAGGTCCATGGAGAGGGTGTGGGTCTGGAAGAAGAGGCGACCTGGGACCACCCCCTCACGCTCGACCATCGCCAGACCGGCCTTCACCGCCGAAAGAGGCAAGCCGGACTTGAAATCTTTACGGTTGATGCCCCCCATCAGGGCGTCGATGAAGCGGCTCGCCTGGCGGGCGTTACGCGCCACCTCGGAGTGACCCTTCTTATTGTTGTCCAACTCTTCCAGTACCACCATCGGCAGGTAGACGTCATGCTCCTGGAAGCGGAACAGGGCGCTCGGGTCGTGCATGAGCACGTTGGTGTCCAGTACGAAGAGCTTTTTTACATTATTATTCATAGAGTTATTTCTCCGAGTGGTGGATTGCCGTCAGGCCGACAGCGACTTCAGTGTCGCCAAGACCTCAGCCACATGCCCAGGCACCTTCACCTTGCGCCACGTCTGGCGCAGTGACCCATCGGGGCCAAACAGAAAGGTACTGCGCTCTATGCCCATATGGACCTTGCCGTAGAGCTTCTTCTCTTTTATCACGTCGAAGGCCTGGCAGAGCTGCTCCTCCTGATCGGAGAGCAGCTCGAAGGGGAAGGCCTGCTTCGCTTTGAAGTTCTCGTGGGCCTTGATGCCATCACGCGAGACGCCGAGTACGCTGCAACCAAGTGCCAGAAACTCGCTGTGGTGGTCGCGAAAATCCTGACCTTCGGTGGTGCAGCCCGGGGTGCTGTCCTTGGGATAGAAATAGACCACCAACCACTTGCCGCTGAAGTCGCTCGGCGCCAGTTGCTGACCGCCGGTGGCGGGTAGACGGATCTCGGGGGCCTGCATCGGTTTTTCATTCATGCGTCGAATGCCCTTTGTGGATGGTGATTACCTGACCGCCTCGAAGGTGGCGTCCAGGTTCAGTTGGTCACAGTGGTCGAGGAACTGCTCGCGCAGTTTGGCACTCGCCACCTCCTTGGGCAGGTTGACCACCAGAGTGGTGGTAAAGAGGCGTGCACCAGTGTGCGGGGCATGATAGCTCTGGGTGTCGAGCTGATGGATGTTGATCCCGCGCTCACTCAAGAAGCGGGTCAGTGAGGCGACGATGCCGGGGTGATCGAGGGCGATCACCTCGATACGGTAGGGGCGCCCGGCGTTGAGTGCTGCAGGGGCAGTGGTACGGCATTGGACCGTCAGCCCCAGCGCCTCCTGCTCCTGAGGCAACGCCTCGGCCAGTGCCGCCACCGCCTCGGCACTCCCCTCTACCAGCATGAGGATGGCGAACTCGCCACCGAGTAGGGCCATGCGGCTATCGAGGATATTGAGCTGGGCGTCGAAGACCCGCTGACTGAGGCGATTGGCGATACCGGGCCGGTCACTGCCGACCGCCGAGATCACCAGATGGGTAGCCGATTGCGGCATCAGAGGCCTCCTTAGGGTGGCTGGTTATGCCCGGATAGTACCCCTGAGAAAGCCTGCAGACCAAGCCGAACCAAACCCCCTTATGGTTTGTCCATAGAATCGACGCGCAAACGGCCCCTGCCACCTTGTCACGCCCAAGAGGCCCAAGTACCATGCGCGATTGATTTTCCGTGGAGAAAGAGAGTCATGTTTCACGGCAGCATCGTAGCCCTGGTTACCCCCATGCAGGCGGATGGTTCACTCGATCTGGTGGCCCTGCGCCGCCTGGTGGAGTTCCATGTGGAGAACGGCACCGACGCCATTGTCGCCGTCGGCACCACCGGCGAGTCCGCCACCCTCGACGAGGAGGAGCACTGTCACGTCATCCGCCTCACCGTCGAGTACGCCAAGGGGCGTATCCCAGTCATCGCTGGCACTGGTGCCAACAACACCCGAGAGGCGATCACCCTCACCCGCTGCGCCATGGAGGCCGGGGCCGACGCCTGCCTGCTGGTGACTCCCTACTACAACAAGCCGACGCAAGAGGGTCTCTACCGCCACTTCAAGGCGATCGCAGAGGCTGTGGCCATCCCGCAGATCCTCTATAACGTCCCCGGCCGCACCGGCGTCGACATGCTGCCCGACACCGTCGACCGCCTGGCCGACATCAGCAACATCGTCGGCATCAAGGAGGCCACCGGCAACCTCGACCGCGCACGCGAGCTGATCCAGCGCTGCGGCAGCCGCATCGACATCCTGAGCGGCGATGACGCCACCGCCATGGAGCTGATCCTGCTCGGTGGCAAGGGCAACATCTCAGTCACCGCCAATCTGGTGCCCAAGCAGATGCACGAGATGTGTAGCGCGGCCCTCGCCGGCAACCGCGAAGAGGCCGAGCGCATCAACAACGAGGTGGCCGAACTGCATAAGCTGCTGTTCCTCGAATCCAACCCGATCCCGGTCAAGTGGGCGCTCTACGCGATGGGGCTGATCCCCGAAGGGATCCGCCTGCCGCTCACCTTCTTCGCCGAGCAGCACCAGCCGACCCTGCGCGCCGCCATGCAGCGCTGCGGGCTGGTGCAGGGCTCCTGATGGCACGGCGCGCCCTAGGCCTGCTGGCCCCACTGCTGCTGGTCGCCGCCTGCAGCGACGTCCCGCCACGCCACCTGGACGACACCCTGGGTAACGAACTGCGCGTGCCGCTCGAACTCGACCGCCCCACCCCGGGTCCCATGAGTGCCCCCGACCTCGCCGCGCCGCCGCAGCTACCTACCGCCGACGAGGTGATCGAACTGCTCAAGCCCCCCGCCATCCAGCAGGTCACCGTGGCCGAGCCCATCGGACGCGACCCGCAGGACGGGGACCAGGGCCGTGTCGAGCGCGCCGACTATCAAGGCAACGACGGCCTCTGGTACAGCGAAGGCTTCGACCGCACCTGGCGACTGCTCGGCAGCGCCCTCGACCACCTGGGACTGCTCATCGAAGACCGCGACCGCAGTAAGGGCATCTACTACATCAAGGTGGCAGTAGACGAAGAGAGCAACGCCTTCCTCGAATACTTCGGCGCCGAACGCAAGGTCTACCGTGTGCCCATGCAGGTACAGCTGTCGCGCGTCGATGCACGCAGCCGCATCGAATTGCTTGAGACCCAGGCCGCCGCCAACGCCCTGGCCGCCAAACAGATGGGCATAGAGATCCCCCCCGACCTCGCCTCCGGCGTGCTCGGGCGCCTGGCCGAGCAACTGCGCTGAGGCGATGCGCTTCGCCCTGCTCGGTAGCGGGAGCCGTGGCAACGCCATGGTGGTGGAGCAGGGGCGGACCCGCCTGCTCATCGACTGCGGTTTCCCCGTGCACGAGGTGGAGCGACGGCTCGGGCGCCTCGGGATCGGTGCCGAGAGCCTGAGTGCGATCCTCGTCACCCACGAACACAGCGACCACATACAGGGGGCCGGTGCCCTCGCTAGGCGCTACAAACTGCCATTGTGGATGACCCATGGCACCGCCGTACGCAAGCACCCGGGCAAGGTCCCCGTGCTGCACGAACTCAACCCGCACGCCGACTTCACCCTCGGCGAGCTGCAGGTGCACCCCTTCCCGGTGCCGCACGACGCGCGCGAGCCGTGTCAGTTCGTCTTCAGCGACGGGCGCCACCGCCTCGGACTGGTGACCGACCTCGGCCACGTCACCGCACACGTGCTGGCTCAGTTGGAGGGGTGCGACGCCCTGGTACTGGAGACCAACCACGACGCCCAGATGCTCGCCCAGGGCCCCTACCCACCCAGCCTCAAGGCACGCGTGGCCGGGCGCCTCGGCCACCTGAGCAACGCCCAGGCCGCCGAGCTGCTCGGCCAACTGGAGCTGGGGCGGCTACAGCACCTGGTGGCGGCGCACCTGAGCGAACAGAACAACACCCCGGCACTGGCCCTCGCCGCGCTGGAGGCGGTGGTCGGCGGCGGCCAGGAGTGGCTCAGTGCCGCCTCTCAGGACGAGGGGCTCGACTGGCGCCAACTGCTTTAAACTACCCGTTGATTAACCACTCCGAACCCACTGAGGTTGCCCCATGATTCGACGCGACGAACTCTACGCTGGCAAGGCCAAATCCGTCTTCTCCACCGACGACCCCGATCTGCTCGTGCTGCACTTCCGCAACGACACCTCCGCCTTCGACGGCGAAAAGGTCGAGCAGCTCGACCGCAAGGGCATGGTGAACAACAAGTTCAATGGCTTCATCATGCAGAAGCTCTCCGAGGCGGGCATCCCCACCCACTTCGAGAAGCTCATCGCCGATGAGAGCGCCCTGGTCAAAAAGCTGGAGATGTTCCCCATCGAGTGCGTGGTGCGCAACGTCGCCACCGGCTCCATCGTGCGCCGCCTCGGTGTGCAGGACGGCATGGAGCTGAACCCGCCCACCTTCGAGTTCTTCCTCAAGAACGACGCCCTGCACGACCCGATGATCAACGACTACCACATCATCACCTTCGGCTGGGCCAGCGCCGAGGAGATCGCCGAGATGAAGGCGCTCACCTTCAAGGTCAACGAGGTGTTGAAGCAGATGTTCGACGCCGCTGGCCTGATCCTGGTCGACTACAAGCTGGAGTTCGGCAAGTTCCACGGCCAGATCCACCTGGGTGACGAGTTCTCCCCCGATGGCTGCCGCCTGTGGGACAAAGAGACCCGCCAGAAGCTCGACAAGGACCGCTTCCGCCAGGGGCTCGGCGGCGTGGTCGAAGCCTACGAAGAGGTGGCCCACCGCCTGGGCGTCGACCTCTCCTGATCCGCCAACCGGGGCCCTGCGCATGAGTAACGGCGGCTACAACGCGGATGCCATCGAGGTCCTCACCGGCCTCGAACCGGTGCGCAAGCGCCCCGGCATGTACACCCAGACCGAGCGCCCGAACCACCTCGCCCAAGAGGTGATCGACAACTCGGTCGACGAGGCCCTCGCCGGGCACGCTAGCCGGATCGAGGTGCTGCTGCACCCCGACCAGTCGCTGGAGGTGCGCGACGATGGCCGCGGCATGCCCGTGGACATCCACCCCGACACAGGCCTGCCCGGTGTCGAGGTGATCCTCACCAAGCTCCACGCGGGCGGCAAATTCTCCAACAAAAACTACCAGTTCTCCGGCGGCCTGCACGGCGTCGGCGTCTCCGTGGTCAACGCCCTCTCCCTGCGCCTCGAAGTGCGCGTGCGGCGCGACGGCCAGGAGTACCAGATCGCCTTCAGCCAGGGCAACAAGGTCGAAGAGCTACACATCGTCGGCACGGTGGGCAAGCGCAACACCGGCACCACGGTGCACTTCTGGCCCGAGGCGAGCTTCTTCGACAGCGCCAAGTTCTCCGTGCGCCGCTTAAAACACCTGCTGCGCGCCAAGGCGGTGCTCTGCCCCGGCCTCCAGGTGCGCTTCACCGACCTCGCCACCAACGAGGTCGAGGAGTGGCACTACGAGTCCGGCCTCGCCGACTACCTCGCCGACGCCATCGGCGAGGCCGAGCGGCTGCCCGAGAGCCCCTTCATCGGCTCGATGGCGGGCAGCACCGAGGCGGCCGACTGGGCCGTCGCCTGGCTCCCCGAAGGCGGCGAGCCGCTGGCCGAGAGCTACGTCAACCTGGTGCCGACGGCCCAAGGCGGCACCCACGTCAACGGCCTGCGCACCGGTCTCACCGAGGCGATCCGCGAGTTCTGCGAGTTTCGCAACCTGTTGCCGCGCGGGGTCAAGCTCACCCCGGACGACGTCTGGGACAAGGTGAGCTACATCCTCTCGGTCAAGCTCGCCGACCCGCAGTTCTCCGGCCAGACCAAGGAGCGCCTCTCCTCACGCGAGTGCGCGCCGTTCGTCTCCGGCGTGGTCAAGGACGCCTTCAGCCTCTGGCTCAACCAACACCCCGAGCCGGGCGAGAAAATCGCCGAACTGGCGATCAACTCGGCCCAATCGCGCCTTCGCGCAGGCAAAAAGGTGGTGCGCAAAAAGGTCACCCAGGGCCCCGCCCTCCCCGGCAAGCTGGCCGACTGCACCAATCAGGACACCAGCCGCAGCGAGATCTTCCTGGTCGAGGGCGACTCCGCCGGTGGCTCGGCCAAACAGGCGCGCGACCGCACCTTCCAGGCGATCATGCCGCTGCGTGGCAAGATCCTGAACACCTGGGAGGTCGACCCCACCCAGGTACTCGCCTCGCAGGAGGTGCACGACATCTCCGTCGCCATCGGCGTCGACCCCGGCTCCGACAAACTCGACGGCCTGCGCTACGGCAAGATCTGCGTGCTCGCCGACGCCGACTCCGACGGCGCGCACATCGCCACCCTGCTCTGCGCCCTCTTCCTGCGCCACTTCCAGCCGCTGGTGGCGGCGGGCCACGTCTACATCGCCATGCCGCCGCTCTACCGCATCGACCTCGGCAAGGAGGTCTTCTACGCCCTCGACGAGGCTGAGAAGAACGGCATCCTCGACCGCATCACCGCCGAGAAGAAGCGCGGCAAGGTGCAAGTGACCCGCTTCAAGGGCCTGGGTGAGATGAACCCGCTACAACTGCGCGAGACCACCCTCAACCCCGACACCCGCCGCCTGGTGCAGCTCACCATCGCCGAGGGCGACGACACCCACCAGGTGATGGACCGCCTGCTGGCGAAGAAGCGCTCCGCCGACCGCCGCGTCTGGCTGGAGGAGAAGGGCAACCTGGCCGAGGTGGCGGGCTGAGCCCCCGCAGAGCACGATGAACCTGGAGAAGCGTCGCCAGATCTTCGAGCGCCTGCGCGCCGAGAACCCCCATCCCACCACCGAGCTCAACTACACCACCCCGTTCGAGCTGCTCATCGCGGTGATCCTCTCCGCGCAGGCGACCGACAAGGGGGTGAACAAGGCGACCGATAAGCTCTTCCCGGTGGCCAATACGCCGCAGGCGATCCTCGACCTCGGCCTCGAAGGGCTGCGCGACCACATCAAGACCATTGGCCTCTTTAACAGCAAGGCGGCCAACGTGATGAAGGCCTGCGAGATGCTGGTGACGCTGCACGGCGGTGAGGTACCAGAGGATCGCGCCGCGCTGGAGGCGCTGCCCGGCGTGGGGCGCAAGACCGCCAACGTGGTGCTCAACACCGCCTTCGGCCACCCGACTATGGCGGTGGATACGCACATCTTCCGCGTCTCCAATCGCACGCGCATCGCCCCCGGCAAGGATGTGCGTGAGGTGGAGGATAAACTCCTGCGCTTCATCCCCAAGGAGTTTATGCAGGACGCCCACCACTGGCTGATCCTCCACGGGCGCTACGTCTGTGTGGCGCGCAAGCCGCGCTGCGGCGCCTGCATCATCGAGGATCTCTGCGAGTTCAAGGAGAAGAGCGAATAGTGTTTACCCAAGACCGCGACAAACTGCGCCAGGCCTGGTGCGACGCCTGGCGCAAGTTCCGTGAGCAGCAGCCGCTAGAACCGCTGGAGCGTCAGATTGGTGAGACGGTGGCGCGCCACCCGGAGTACCAGCCACTGCTGGAGGGGCGCGCGGAGGCGGCACTGGGGCGTGAGTACAAGCCGGAGACGGGCGAGACCAACCCCTTCATGCACATGGGCATGCACCTGGCGATCCGCGAGCAGCTGGCGAGCAACCGTCCCGACGGCATCGTCGCCGCCTATCAGACGCTGTTGCTGTTGTGTGGGGATGAGCACGCGGTGGAGCACCAGATGATGGAGTGCCTTGGGGAGGCCTTATGGCAGGCACAGCGCGCAGGACGCCCACCCGACGAGCAGGCCTATCTGGCCTGTGTCGAGCGGCTCGGTCGAGGGTGAAGCAGCTCAGGTGAGCAGGGGTCCCTTGAGTTGGGCCTCGATAGGACCCGGCGAGGAGAAGATATCGGCGGCAATGGCCTCAAGGCTGGTCTCGAGGATGATGCAGCCATAGCCGACCCGCCCCAGCTCATCGTGTTTGCCCACGACACGGAGCACCTCAAGGAGCATGGTGAGCGGCTCACTGCCAGGCTCGGCGTCACCACACTCGGGTTCGAGCAGCAGCTCGAAACGGGTACCGACCGGCAGGTCACGCCCCAGCCAGACCAGGGCCCCGGTCTGGCTGATGTTGTCCAACATGGCCGGGAGCGACTCGCCGTGCCCCTCCTCCAGGTGGCACTCGGCACTGCAACCCACCTTCATGCGACTATCGAGCCTACGCTCCCAATCACCACCAGAAAGACTCATCACACAGCCTCCTCTACGTGACAAGGTGTCTCATTTAAATGAGACGGGCCTCATTCTTTGAATCTGCCAATACGCTCTCGATAATGTGTCCTGTTTGTTAATTATGCACAAAGAGTGGTGCCACACCAGATTTTACGGTTACGTAACACCACCTAATCGCACACATCCGACGAACGGCCCAGACGGCGCACCAATCCGGCCAGGGCATGCACGTGGCGTGGGCCGAACAGCGCCCCCTCCCCCTCGCTCAGCGTGACCCGCGTCAATCGCTCGGGGGCGTAGCGCTGCCAGGGCGAGTACCAGTAGCCCTCGACCCACGGTAGGGCCGGTGAGGTGAGTAGCCAGGTGGCCACGGGGCAGGGTTGTCCGAGTCGATAGTGGCTCAACGCCTCCAGCTGCACGCGCAGTGCTGGCTCCTGCTCCGCACGACGCAGCAACTCCAGACCGTGATAGGGGGCGGCACTGGCCAGGCGCCGCGCGATACGTGCCGATGCGCCGGGGTCGGTCAGTGGCCAGCGTGGATAGGGGGTATCGATGAGTAGGAGCGCCTGGGGCGGGCGCCCGTCCACCGCAAGTGCCTGCGCTAACTCCAGGGCGGCAAAGCCGCCCAACGAGTAGCCCCCCACCAGGGTCGGCCCACCACCGCGCCCGATGAGCGCGAGATAACGCTGCGCCAATTCGGGCAACAGGATCCGCCCGACTCGGTCCGGTGGGCGCAACATCTTCACCTGCACATCGGGGTGGAGCGCCTCGGCCAGGGCGGTGAAGGGGAGCAGATCTTCGCCGCTGGCGGCGCACAGATAGAGGGTCAGGGAGGCCTGTCGCGGCTCGTTGAGCGGCACCGAGAGGGCGCCGTGGGCACGCAGGCGACGCTGTTCGATGAGTGCCACCTGCTCGCCCAGGGTGGGACGCAGGAGCAGTGCCTCGACACTCAGGCGCTCGTCGAAGCGGCGCGAGAGGCTCTCGGCCAGGGTCACCAGGGCGAGGGAGTCCCCCCCTCGGTCGAAGAAGTTATCCTCGGCGTAGAGCGGCTCGAACTCACCGAGAGCCTGCTGCCAACTCGCGCTCACTTGCTCCAACAACGGTGCATCGAGCCGCGCGTAACGCCCCTCGTGCCCCTCCAACGGCGGCGGTAACGCCTCGCGATCGATCTTGCCGCTCACCGGGTCGAGCGGCATCTGCTCGATACACTGCACGCTGCGCGGCTGCAGGTAGTTGGGCAGTGCGGCCTGCAGCACCGGGGAGATGGCCGCCTCCCCTGCGCCCTCGGGGAGGCGGCTCGATACCACATAGGCGTGCAGACGCGCCTCCTCACCACTGCCGAGCACACGGACCGCCGCCGACTGCACCCCGGGCAGGGTGTCGATGAGCGCCTCGACCGCCTCCGGGTCTATGGTACGAGTGTGCAGACGCAGCTGACGATCGCTGCGACCGACAAAATAGAGTTGACCATCGTCGCCTAGGTAGCCGAGATCGCCGCTGCGGAACAGGCGCCCGTCGGCGCGGGTGGCAAAGGGGTCGGGGATGAAGTGGCGCATGTCGCGCACCTCGTCGCCCAGGTAGCCGTCGGCAATGGCGGTGCCGCCGATGCAGATCTCTCCCACCTGCCCCACTGGCAGCGGTTGTAGGCTCTCGTCGAGGATCTGGATGCGCGTGTTGTCCAGCGGCGTACCGAGGGGTACCGGGTGCTCCGGGTGGGTGGCACGCGCGGCCCAGGCGGTGGCCCCGAGCACCGCCTCGGTGGGTCCATAGAGGTTGTAGAGGCGCGCGGCGTTGATCGCCAGGAAGCGGTTGACCAGCGGCGCCGGCAGGGTCTCACCACTGCACAGTGCCACACGCAGGGTGCCCCGCCCCAACTCCTCCGCCGCCTGTACATAGCCGCGCAGGGAGGCCGGGAGGAGGGTCATGCAGCTCACCCCACGATCGAGGACAAAGCGCCCCAACTCGCGCGGGGTGAGGCGCTCGGGGGCGAGCACCAGGGTCGCACCATGCAGCAGCGGGAGCAGCAGCTCCACCAGTGCCGCATCGGTGGCGAAGTGGGCCTGTAGACAGACCCGGTCATGCTCGGTCAGGGCGAGGTGGGTACGGAACCAATCGAGCCGGCGGAGCAGCGCCGGTTCACTCACCACCACCCCCTTGGGCGGGTTACCCAAGGTGTAGATCAGGTAACTCGCGCGTACCCCCCCCTCCTTGAGCGGGGGTAGCTCACCCACCGGCCCGAGTACCCCCTCCTCGTCTACCGCCAGCACCTGGGCGTGCAGACCGTAGAGCAGCCCGGCGTCGGCCTGGCGCCCGAGCACCAGCCGCGCCTTGCCCTGGGCGAGGAACTTGATCTGCTTGCCGCGCGGCGCCTCCGGGTCGAGCGGCAGCCAGGCGGCGCCGACGCGGATCACCGCCAGCAGCGCCAGGATCAGTTCGGGACCGCGATGCGTGCAGATGGCCACCAGGTCGCCTTGACCGACCCCCTCTCGCAGCAGACGCATGGCGAGGCGCCCACTCCAGAGCATCAGCTCCTGATAACCGAGACTCTCCTCGCCCCACTCCAACGCGACCTGCTCGGGCCAGCGGCGCGCTGCCGCCTCCAGTTGGGCGCTGAGCCCCTGGTTCGGGGCGTGATAGGGGACCTGATTGTAGTCACGCAGCATCGCCAGGTCGGTGGGGCCAAGCAGCTCCAGGGTAGAGAGACTCGCCTCCGGTCGCTCGGCCATCTCCTCCAGGAGTTGGACCAAACCCTCGCCCAAGCGCTGCAGGCGCGCGGCACCAAACAGCGTCTCACTGCCGGTGAGCAGCAGTCGGCCACCACGTCGCCCCTCCTCCAGCCCCAGCACCAGAGGGTGGCTGGCGAAACCGCTCGACAGATGCAGCAAGGTCGCGCTGAGGGGGCCAAAATGCAGTTCGGCCTCCACCTCCAGGGGCTCCACCACCACCTCGAAGAGCTGTCCACGACCCCGACGCAACAGCTCCAGACGGCGATTGACCTCACTCAGGGGGTAGCGCCAGTGCGGGATCGCCTCGGCACGGCGCAGGCGGCAGTGGGTAAGCAGCTCTGCCGCCGGCATCAGCGGGTCGAGCTCTAGCACCAGCGGCAGCCAACTGGCCAAGGGGCCGAGCGTGGTGCGGTAGCGCGCACCGCCACGCGGCGCGCGGGTACCGATGAGCAGTCGAGTGGCACCGGCGGTGCGCGCCAGATAGACCGCCAGGGCGCAGAGCAGCAGGTCGTATAACCCCCCCTCGGCATGCTCCAGATAGGCGCGTAGGTGGTCGACGGTGTCGGCGCTCAAGGCCAACGCGACCGACTCGGCACGCAAGTGCCGACCCCCAGTGTCGATGGATTGTCCGCGGGCCGCCAACAGCTGCACCGGAGGGGTGGCGAGGCGCGCCCGCCAATAGGCCGCATCCTCTGCATAGGCCTCGGAGGCACAGTAGTGCTGCTCGTCTTGGACAGCACGCAGGAAGCCGGGCGCCGGGTTGGCAGTGATGCTCTCGTGCGCGACATATGCGCTATAGAGTGCCGCGAGCCGCTCACACACCAGGCTCAATCCACGCCGGTCCAACACCAGGGCGTGGGCGCGCACGCCGAGCAGGTAGCGCCCGCTGCCCACCTGTATCAGCTCCACCGCCCAACACGCCCCCTTGTCGAGTGGCAACGGGGTGGCCAGACGCTGTGCCAGATAGGCCTGCGCCTCCTCCAGCGGGCGAGCGCGGCGGCGAAAGTCGAGCCGCGGCAGGGTCGCGGGCCCCTCCTCCAGGTACTGCCAGACCAGGCCATCGCGCAGCGCAAAGCGCAACTGCAACGCGAGGGTCTCGCGCACCAACTGTTCCAGGGCCTGACGTAGGCGGCGCAGCTCCAGCTCACCGCGTAGCTCCAGGTAGACCCCATGCTGGTGCAGCGGCAGCTCTGGCCAGGCACTCTGGTCGAGCCAGATGGCCAGCTGGTTGGCAGAGAGTGGATAGAGCTGCGGCCCGCGCGTGCCCTTGCTCGTCGCCGCCATCAGCCTACCTCCAGCTGTTGACGCGCCAAGCGCCCCAGGGTGGCGATCCCCTGTTCGCTGGCCGCCCCCCAGGGCTGGGCACAGGTGAGGCGCAGACAGTGGCGGTAACGCCCAGTGGCGGAGAAGAGCGGCCCGGGGGCGATGGTGATGCGTTCGCTCAGCGCCTGCTCGTAGAGTGCCATGCTGTCGGCCCCCTCGGGCAACTCAACCCAGATAACGAAGCCACCGGTAGGACGACTGATGCGCGTGCCGACGGGAAAGTGACCCTGCACCGCCGCGCTCATCAGTTCGACATGCCGCGCATAGGCGGCGCGGGCCCGGCGCAGTTGGCGCTCGTACCCCCCCTGCTCCAGGTAGCGCGCGACCGCCAGTTGCGGCACTGTTGGGGTGGCCAGTGAGCTCACGTATTTGAGGTGGGCGACGCGGTCGAAGTGGCGGCCCGGTGCGATCCACCCCACCCGCAGGCCTGGTTCCAGGGTCTTTGAGAAGGAGCTGAGGTAGAGCACGTTGCCGTGGCGGTCGAAGTGTTTGGCCGCCAACGGGCGCTGATCGGCAAAGCCCAGCTCACCATAGATATCGTTCTCCACCAGGGGGATCTGCGCCTTGGCGCAGAGTGTCACCAGGGCCCGTTTGCGCTCGCTGCTGAGGGCGCAGCCGAGCGGGTTGGAGAAGTTGCTCACCACCACACACGCCTTGATCGGCCAACGCGCCAGCGCCTGAGCGAGGGCCTCGGGGTCGAGTCCGGCGAGGGGGTCGGTGGGCACCTCCAGGGCGCGCATACCGAGCGCCTCGATCACCTGCAACAGCCCATAGTAGGTGGGTGTCTCGATGGCGATCACATCCCCTGGCTCGGCCACCGCACGCAGTGCCAAGGTGAGCGCCTCCTGGGCCCCACTGGTGGTGATGATCCCCTCGGGGCCGGTATCACACCCGGCCAGGGCCATGCGTCGGGCGATCTGGCCGCGCAACTCGGGACAGCCGGGGGGGAAGTCGTAGCCCCCCGCGCGGTCACCAGCCAGCCGTGCGGCGGCACCCAGTGCACGATTAAGGGCCGCCACTGGAAGGAAGGTGACGTCGGGTACGGCGGCACCGAGGGGCAGAACGTCGCGCCGCTGGGTCGCCTGGATCAGAGTCAGCGCCATGCGCTGACTCTGCACCAGGGTCGGTGCCCCCGGCGTCGCGACCGCCTCCGGCAGCGCCGGTGCCTCCAGGGGCAGGGCCGCGCCACGCACGTAGTAGCCCGAACGCGGACGCGCCTCGACCAACCCCCACCCCTCCAGCAGGCGCTGTGCCGCCATCACCGTAGTGATGCTGGCCCGGTGCAGGCGTGACAGTTCGCGGGTACCGGGGATACGGGTACCCGGCCCCCAGGCCCCAGAGTGGATCTGGCGCGCCAGGGTCTCGGCGAGCTGTTCGTAGCGGGTCATGGGGTGACCTTAGCAGGTCGGTTCGAGGTCGCGGGAGTGGGGGTGAAGAAATTTAACCACACCGAGCACGGCGGCTTATGACCGACGTGATGAGGGGCGTTAGTGGTATGACGAGGCCGCGCGGCGTGCTCCCCCCTAGGCGCGTGAGTAGGGCGCGGGCCGAGACCGGGCTCTATAGATCTGACGTTAGCCGATGGGAGGACCGAGGTTACCCACCTCGGGGCACAGAACTCGCCCTCAGGGGCGATCGATCTCCGCCACGGACTTCTTCGGCTTTGCCTCTTCGGGTGCCGGTACGTCGAACAGCTCGAACTGCATGGTTTCGAGGTCGCCCATGGCGTAGCTGGCGTAGGGGCCGACCCCGGCCACGGTGCCGGGGTTGACGATAATGGTCTGCCCGCCCTTGACGTTGTCCACCCGGGTGATGGCCGGACGGTGGTCATGGCCACAGCAGATGAGGTCCCAATCGCCGGTGAGGGCCAGGGCCTGGGCATAATGTGGGTAGTGGACGATGAAGATGCGCTTACCGGCAATCTGAATCCCGGCATCCTGCCCGTGGTAGTGCACGACGCTGTCAGGCTCCTGGGCGAGCATGAACATGGCGTAGGTATCGCCCATGTTGTTGCCGTGGATCACATGCACCGGTAGCCCCAGGGGCTGGAGCATGCGCAGCGCGGTGGGGGCGACCACGTCACCGGCGTGGAACACCATCTGCGCGCCTCGCGCCTTCGCCTCGGCCACGGCGGCGTGGAGCATGGTGCGGTTGTCGTGGCTGTCGGAGACGATGCAGACCTTCATGGGCGGGTATCCTGCCTGGCCTTAGAAGTTGGGCTTCTCGGGGGCGTCTTTGAACATCTTGACGCTCTCCATGATCTCCTTCTTGGCGTCATCGACGCTGCCCCAACCGTCCACGCGCACCCACTTGCCCTCGTCGAGGTCCTTATAGTGCTCGAAGAAGTGGGCGATCTGGTCGAGCAGCATCTTCGGCATGTCGTCGATGTTGCCCATCTTGGCGTAGGAGGCACAGAGCTTGGTCACCGGCACGGCGAGCACCTTGGCGTCGTCGCCCGACTCGTCGGTCATCTTCAGCACGCCCACCGGACGGCAACGGATCACCGAGCCGCTGATCAGCGGCACCGGTGTGACCACCAGCACATCGACCGGGTCGCCATCGGCGGAGAGGGTGTGAGGCACGTAGCCGTAGTTGCACGGGTAGTGCATGGCGGTGCTCATGAAACGGTCGACAAACATGGCGCCGGTCACCTTGTCGACCTCGTACTTCACCGGGTCGGCGTGTGCCGGGATCTCGATAATGACGTTGATCTCGTTGGGAAGGTCCTGACCGGAGCTGACGCGATCCAGATTCATGTGACGTGCCTCTTTGCTTGTGTATGCGCTGGGACAAAAAGCAGAAGGCCGGTGCGAACCGGCCTCCATAGCAAATAGGCGAACAAGATACCGGATAGCACCGGGGCAGACAACCCGCCCCGGTGCGTACCGTTACAGCAGCGGCACAATGAGCAGCGCGACGATGTTGATGATCTTGATCAGCGGGTTGATGGCCGGACCAGCGGTGTCCTTATAGGGGTCACCGACGGTGTCACCGGTGACCGCCGCCTTGTGTGCGTCGGAGCCCTTGCCGCCGAAGTTGCCATCCTCGATGTACTTCTTGGCGTTGTCCCAGGCGCCACCACCGGTGGTCATGGAGATGGCCACAAACAGGCCGGTGATGATGGTACCGATGAGCAGACCACCCAGGGCCTTCGGCCCGAGCAGCAGGCCGACCAGGATCGGGATCAGCACAGGCAGCAGTGAGGGGATGATCATCTCCTTGATGGCCGCCTTGGTGAGCATGTCCACGGCGCTGCCGTAGTCGGGCTTCTCGCTATAGTCCATGATGCCGGGCTTCTCCTTGAACTGGCGACGCACCTCGTTGACGATACCGCCCGCGGCACGCCCCACCGCCTCCATGGCCATGGCACCGAACAGGTAGGGGACCAGACCGCCGATGAAGAGGCCGATGATCACCATATGATCGGAGAGGTCGAAGCGCAGATTCATACCGGCCTTCTCCAGGCCATGGGTGAAGTCGGCGAACAGCACCAGCGCGGCGAGACCGGCGGAGCCGATGGCATAGCCCTTGGTCACCGCCTTGGTGGTGTTGCCTACGGCGTCGAGCGGGTCGGTGATGTTGCGGATCTTCTCGTCCAGCTCGGCCATCTCGGCGATACCACCGGCGTTGTCGGTGATCGGGCCGTAGGCGTCGAGGGCGACGATGATGCCGGTCATGGAGAGCATGGAGGTGGCGGCGATGGCGATACCATAGAGGCCGGCCAGGTCGTAGGCGAACCAGATAGAGGCACACACGGCCAGCACCGGGGCGGCGGTGGACTTCATGGAGACACCGAGACCGGCGATCACGTTGGTGCCGTCACCGGTGGTCGAGGCCTCGGCGATGTGGCGTACCGGACCAAACTCGGTAGCGGTGTAGTACTCGGTGATCCAAACCATGGCGCCGGTGAGGGCCAGACCGATGAGCGAGGCCCAGAAGAGGTTCATGCCAGGGACCGTATTGCCACCGATGATCAGGGTGTTGGGGATCATCATGTTGGTCACCACCCAGAAGGCGATGACGGCGAGGATGCCGGAGACAATGAGCCCACGATAGAGGGCGTTCATGATCTTGCCCCCCTCCTGCGCCTTGACGAAGAAGGTACCGATCACCGAGGCGACGATAGAGACGCCACCCAACACCAGCGGGTAGAGCACGGCATTACCGCCATCACCCACCACCATCAGGCTGCCGAGCAGCATGGTGGCGATCACGGTCACCGCATAGGTCTCGAACAGATCAGCGGCCATACCGGCGCAGTCGCCCACGTTGTCACCCACGTTGTCGGCGATCACCGCCGGGTTGCGCGGGTCGTCCTCGGGGATACCGGCCTCGACCTTACCGACGATGTCGGCGCCCACATCGGCGCCCTTGGTGAAGATACCGCCACCCAGACGGGCGAAGATGGAGATCAGCGAGCCACCAAAGGCGAGGCCCACCAGTGGGTGCAGCGCGTCGTGCGCGCCGAATACCTTGAGCAGGGTGTAGTAACCGGCGACCCCGAGCAGACCCAGACCGACCACCAGCAGGCCGGTGATGGCGCCGCCACGGAAGGCGACCTGCATGGCTGCATTGAGCCCCTCGTTGGCCGCCTGGGCGGTACGCACGTTCGCGCGTACGGAGATGTTCATGCCGATGTAGCCGGTGGCACCGGAGAGCAGTGCACCGATGAGGAAGCCGAAGGCCGTGGCCCAGTCGAGGAACACGCCGAGCAGCACGAAGAGCACGGCACCCACCATACCGATGGTGGTGTACTGACGATTGAGGTAGGCCGAGGCCCCCTCCTGTACCGCGGCGGCGATCTCGCGCATACGGTCGTTACCCGTGGGCAACGCCAGGATCCACTTGATCGAATAGGCACCATAACCCAGCGCCACCAGGGCACAGAGTAACGCAAATACCAGACTTGAACTCATACGGAGACACTCCTCTATCTTTCTATAGTTATGGCCCGAACGGGGTGAGGGAGAAAAAGGTGCAACCCCTCGCGCCCTAGGGCACTCACCCATGACCCGGCCCCCAGCCACGACGAACAAGCCCCATGATGGGGCACGTGACGGAGACACCTGCATCTTTTCTGGCCCACGCCCATGCGCAGTAGCACCAGGGTGAGGCATCGACATCTGTGGCCAGTCGACGCCCAAGAAAAAGGGGAGCGAAGCGCTCCCCTTTTTTTCAGTGCTTACAGCTCGAAGTCTGCGAGCTTTTTCGGCACCGCTACGCCCTTGATCTTGACGTACTGAGGCATGCCGTTCTTGAAGGGCGGCGGATCCTCGCCCTGGATCAGCGGCTCCAGGTACTCGCGGCACTTCGGGGTGATGCTGAAGCCATCGCGAGAGATGAAGCTCTTGGGCATGAACTTCTCCTTGTTCGCAACCTTGGAGAGGGGGGCCTCACCGATGCTCCAGCTGTATTTCTTGCCACTGCCACGCACGATGGTGGGCATCACCGAGTTTTTACCCTCGACGGCCAGCTTCACCGCCGCGCGACCCAGCTGATAGGCCTGCTCCACGTCGGTGCCGGAGGCGATGTGACGACCGGCGCGCTGCAGGTAGTCGGCCACGGCCCAGTGGTACTTGAGACCGAGGTCTTCACGGATCATGTTGGCCACCACGGGGGCGACGCCACCGAGCTGGGTGTGGCCGAAGTTGTCCTTCAGGCCCTGGTCGGCGAGGAACTTACCATCGGCGTCGGCGACACCCTCGGAGACCACCACGGAGCAGTAGCCGAACTTGTCGACCTTGGACTGCACGGTGGCCATGAACTTGGCGCGATTGAAGGGCACCTCGGGGAAGAGGATGACCACTGGGATCTCCTGGTCCTCACGGGAGGCCAGGGCGCCAGCGGCGGCGATCCAGCCCGCGTGGCGACCCATCACCTCCAGCACGAAGACCTTGGTGGAGGTCTTGGCCATGGAGGCGACGTCGAAGCTCGCCTCCTGGGTGGCGATGGCGATGTACTTGGCCACAGAGCCGAAGCCGGGGCAGTTGTCGGTGATCGGCAGGTCGTTGTCCACGGTCTTGGGCACGTGGATGGCCTGGATCGGGTAACCCATCTGCTCGGAGAGCTGGGAGACCTTGAGGCAGGTGTCGGCGGAGTCACCGCCACCGTTGTAGAAGAAGAAACCGATGTTGTGCGCCTCGAACACCTCGATGAGGCGCTCGTACTCACGCTTGTGCGTATTCAGGTCCTTGAGCTTATAGCGGCAGGAACCGAACGCGCCCGATGGGGTGTAGCGCAGGCCCTCGATGGTCTTCTTGCTCTCTTTGGAGGTATCGATGAGATCCTCGGTGAGGGCGCCGATGATGCCGTTGCGACCGGCGTAGACCTTACCGATCACGCCCTTGTTCTCACGGCTGGCTTCGATCACACCACAGGCCGAAGCGTTGATGACCGCAGTCACGCCTCCGGACTGGGCGTAGAATGCGTTTTTCTTCGCCATATTTCTCTCCGTTTCCCTAATTGTTGTTGCGGGTTCGCCTCTGCCGGGCCCCGCTAAACGCAGCGCGACACAGGCTCAGGTGAAATTCCAACTACCGGAAAGCAGGCTGCCTATTTGATCTTCTGCAGCTCTTCTCTTTGGGCCTTCTCTCGTGCGCGCGCGGCCTCGCGGTCTGCCTCTTCGGCCCTCTTCAGCTCATGGTCCGCCTGCACTTGTAGCAGGGTCACGATGCACTCGGAGAGGTCGTCGAATTCATCGATACCGGTACCATACTGCTGATAGCCACGGTAGAAGAATTGCGCACGATAACGACGATCGCCGACCTTGACGATCACGAAGTGGACCCCGCCATCGGCCTGCCAATAGAGGGCCGGGCATTGGGTCAGGGTAGTGGAATGGGGATCGAGGCGCAGTTCAGAATCGGCGAGAGCCGGTTCGATCTCCTGGCCATAACGCTCGTGTAAGGTGCTCTTGACGATCCAGAGCTCACTTTCGGTGAAGTCGGCGATGCTGATCATGGTCTCTCACGGGCGGCGGTGCGGGGTCTGGTCGAGAAGCCTGGGGGAAGTCGCCGGCATGCTTACGCTATAAAGATGCCAAATACTCGCGTTGTAGCGGCTTTTGTAGATTGACTCAGACGCATGGTCGGATTAGCTTAAACCCGCCTTGCAACGGAAGGCAATGCAATTTCTATATGATGCCATGGAAAATTTTTAACCCAAAGGCAACGAAAAAGCGCCTATTTACGCTATCTCACGACACATTAGCAGTGTCACAATGAGTTGTTGATCAAGCCATTTGGATAACGTCAGGATTATCGCACCATGAGGATCGCACTGCTCGGAGCACCCGGCTCAGGAAAAAGCACCCAGGCCAAACGCCTGGCGGAGAGATACGGCGTGCCCCTACTTTCGCTCGGCGACCTGCTGCGCGAGGCCGTGCAGCACGAGACCCCCATGGGGCTTCAGGCCAAAGCCGCCATGGAGAGTGGTCGTCACGCCGGTGATGCCATCAATATCGGGGTCATCGAGGAGCGTCTGGTACAGGACGACTGCCGCCACGGCTTTATCCTCAACGGTATCCCGCGCAACATCCCTCAGGCCGACGCCCTCGACGCCCTACTGGCGCGCTTGGGCATGCCACTAGAGGCGATGCTGCACATTCAGGTCGACCTCGACCTGCTGTTGCAGCGCCTCTCCGGCTGCCGCACCTGTCAGAACTGCGGCACCTCTTACAACATCTTCCTCAACCCACCCAAGCTCGACGACCGCTGCGACGAGTGCGGTGGGCGTCTGCGCCAGCGTGCCGACCACAGTGAAGAGACCATCAGCAACCGCCTGCGTATCTTCGACGGGCAGACCCGCCCGCTGCTGGAGTATCTGGGCAACCGCAACCTGGTCACCTCGCTCAATGGCGAGGGGAGCATCGATGCGACCGGTGCACTGGTCGACGCAGCCCTTCAGGGGCTGTTCGATCGCGGCACACTGACCCTGCCGGGAGAGGCCCTCAAGCCGGTCGAGAATAGCGCGGCCGCAGTGGTTGTGGCCGACGAGACCACCCCGCAGGCCCCGGCTCCGGAACCAGAAACGGCCCCGGCCGAGGCCCCCACGGGCAGCGAGAGCGACAGCACCGCCACAGCGGTCGATGTCACCCCGAGCAGCGAACCTACCCCACCGGTCGCCCCCGAAGCGCCGGTCGCTACCGTGGAGGCCGCCGTATCGGCTCCAGGTGCCGCCAAGAGATCCGCCCCGGCCAAGAAGGCCACCCACAAGAAGAAGGCCGCTGCAGTGAGTGAAGAGCCAGTAACCCCCAAGCGGGCCGCCAAAAAGAAGGCCGCCCCGAATGCCGAATCCGCCCCGACCGAGCAGGCCGCTCCGATGAAGAAGGCCGCGACCCCGAAGGCCGCCCCCGCCAAGAAAGCCGCGACCCCGAAGGCCGCCCCGGCCAAGAAGGCCGCGACCCCGAAGGCCGCCCCGGC
>QKED01000047.1 GCA_003252455.1 Gammaproteobacteria bacterium | reverse complement strand
ACCACTACCATCTCGTCTTACATCTGGACCGAGAACAGGCTGAGGGGTGGGAGGCTCGTGAGGTGATCGAGCGCTGGCATCAGATCTATGCAGGTCACCCCTTCACTCACGCTTGGCTGGCTGGAAAGTCGCTCTCTAAAGGCGCGAAAGAAGGGGTCAGGTCTCGCGAAAGAAGGGGTCACGCGAAAGAAGGGGTCAGGTCTTGAAACAATGTAAGCGAATGCTTACGTTATTTATCAGGTAGACCCAGCAGTTACCCTCTTGGCCCCCACAGAACCTGACCCCGATCCCTACTGATTCATTGCATGAGACAGCCAGTTTGGCCACTTTGAGATGGGTGTCCATGTGATGTTCATGTAATGTCCATTGAACCGCTCAATCTAAATCCCGAATCAGCAAGACGCCGTGTGTTGTTGTCCTCGTGTGCGCCTCTGTCACCCCGAGCGGTATCATCAGTACCCACGCGTTTGTTTCGTCGTGTGCGGTTGGGGTCGATGACCAGTAGTGATAGTCGACGATGGAGGCGCTGCGCGGAAAGAGCTCTGGCCGCATGGCGGGGTCGCGACAGTTTGCCTCTACGGGACCGAACAGCTCCTTAATGTTTGGTAGTCGCCACTGTTTGGCTTCGAGTTGGGCCTGCTGCTCAGCGTATTGCAACGCCTCCTGCCAGTTCATTCGGGTGAGTGTGCCCACCTCGCAATCCGTGCCTGAGAGGCCTGCCGGACAGTGTGTCCAGGCTACCTGCAGTTGGTAGTCGATCACTTCGTTGCCGACGACGGCGAAGCGGCTGTCGGGCGTGGTCGGGGTGTTGGCTGTGTTGTCGCAACTGCTCCAGGCGCTTGCGGAGAAGAGGATGAGAGAGAGGGTCAGCGCAGCGCGCTGTGTCGTCGGTTGATACTCCATTATTCGACTCCTTGGCCGTTACCGATGTGTGTCGCTGACGTAGCGCATATGGTTAGTAAAGTTGCACAAGCCGACATCAACACCGCCTGTACCGAAACTGACGACACGCGAGAGGCATTCGTATGGGATCCTTTGGCTGGTCCAATAGTTGCCGTTGCTGGTGTAAGGGAAATATTTGGTGTCGATAGCCGGGTTGGTGCGGCTGTGGTCGACGAGGGTGAGTAGTTCGTCGACGGTGGGTAGTCTCCAGGCACTGCTTCCGCAGTAACTCATGCGACCTATCCAGTAGGTGGTGTAGCAGTTCTCAAACACGGGGTCAGCTCCCCCCAGTAACTTGAATTCGAAGAAGGAGCACGTCGCGGCCTCGTTTTGGTATCCCCAGCCGGTGAATTTGTCATACCAGGTATAGGTATCGTCGGCGTCGAACAGCCCTTGATTGGCCACGATGCCGTCATTGCCAGAGTGACGTGTCCACAGTAGCCCGGTGACCTTGTCGGCGATGCAATTCCAGTCGGTAGCGTCGTCGGGTAGCGCATTCCCGTCGATATCGGTCTTTACGAAGCGAAACCCTGCGTGCCCGTCGCTGTCGTCGGCTGCCGTGACGTCGCGGCCATGGCTGCAGTCTTGGCGGGCGATGGTTTCACCACTGCAATCGGCGTTGTTGCCCGAGGGGTAATTGCCGCCGTAGGTGACGCCGGTGTCATTGGGGACGCCGAGTTCGCCATCGTCGTTGTGCAGTGTGATTGCGGCGCTGGTCTGTCCCCCCAACACGAGGTTGGAGGAGGGGTCACTCAGTTCGATGCTAAAGCCCTCGTCGGATTCAGGGCTGAGGTCGCCGAGTATCTCGATGGGGACCTGGAGGGTATCGGTGCCGGATGGGATGATGTAGGTGTCGTTGACGGTGACATAGTCTTCGCCGCCAATGGCCCCGCCATCGACACTCTTGACCTGCAGATCTACATCACCCTCGGCGGGTTTATCGAGGGATATCGTGAGGAACACCGTATGCTGAGTGTCCCCCTCGTCGAGTTGTAGGTCGTTGACGCTGGCGGCGGGGTAGTCGTCGTCCACCACGGTCAGGGTCATCTCGCTATCTGCGAGGTAGAGCTGGGCGGGCGCCGAGAGTACGAGGCGTAGTTGCTCATCACCCTCAATGGCATCGTCTCCAAGGATGGTCAGATGCAGGGTCACACTGGAGCTCCCGCTGAGCAGATCCACGCGGCCGTTGAGGGCCACGTAATCGTTGCCAGCGGTGGCTGTTTGATCGAGGGTCTGGTAGGTGATGGCGGCGCCCGCACCCGCTGTCGAACTCAGTTGCAGGGTGATATCGACACTATGGTTGCCATCCCCTTCGGCGACGCTCAGATCGCTCATTGTGACGACTGGATAGAGTGGGGTGACGCTGATGGTGACGTCGCTTGTCGCACTCCCGCCCTCGTTGTCGGTCACCTCCAGTTGAAACACGTAGTCCTGTGTTCCGCCGAGTAGTGGGGTAGTGAAGCTCGCCTGGGCCGAATCGGCACTACTCAACGACACATCTGGCCCACTGACCTGGCTCCACAGATAACCGACGATAGCGCCATCGCTATCGTTGGAGCCGGTTGCATCGAGTGTGACGAGTGTCTGCACATCGACACTTTGGGCGCTGCCCGCATCGGCAATGGGGGGAGTATTGATCGGATTGACCGTGACGTTGACCGGGGCCGTGGCACTCGCCCCCTCGTTGTCGGTCACGCGCAGCTCGAAGGTGAGCGTCGTTGCCGTGGTGAGGGTGGGGGCGGTGAAGCTGGCCTGAGGCGTATCTGCATTGTTCAGCACTACCGCGCTACCTGCGGTCTGGCTCCAGTGGTAGGTGACCAACGAGCCATCGCTATCCTGGGAGGCGCTGCCGTCCAGGGTGACCTGGGTCTGTTCGTCGACCTGTTGGTCACTGCCGGCGTCGGCCTGTGGGGCCGCGTTGACGGGATAGACCGTGACGCTGACCTGCGCGCTCGCACTCGCCCCCTCGTTGTCGGTCACGCGCAGCTCGAAGGTGAGGGTTTGTGCCGTGACCCGTGCCGGGGCGGTGAAGTGGGGTTGTACACTCTCGGCGGCGCTCAGGGTGACAGGTGTGCCACCGGTCTGGGTCCATTGATAGCCAACGAGGGTGCCATCGCTGTCGAGCGATGCACTGCCGTCGAGGGATACCACACTCAGCTCCGGCACGTTTTGGTCGCTACCGGCGTTGGGGGTGGGGGCGTTGTTGACAGGGACAATGGTGATGGAGACCGTATCGGAGGCGATGAGTCCGGCGTTGTCCGATACGCCTAAGCGGAACGTCAGCGTCTGCTGTGTCGTCAGCGTGGGCGCGGTGAAGCTGGGATGAGGTGTCTCACTGCCTGTCAGGGTCACTGGGAGGCCATCGGTTTGAACCCAACGGTAGGTCGCGATCGTTCCGTCACTGTCGTAGGAGGCGCTCCCATCCAGTGTGACCAATACTTGTTCGTCGACCTGTTGGTCGGCGCCAGCATCGGCGACAGGTGGTTTGTTTGCACTTCCACCACCGCCGGGGCAGCCGCTCAACAGTATGACTACGACGAGGCCGGTAAGCACCCGTTGGGCCCATGTTTGAATCATCCTGAAACGCATCTCGTCACCTCCAAACAAATGAAATGCTCAGGCGCACTCCCTCATGGGATAACCTCGCAGTCGGGCCCTGCGCCTAACTCCCTAGTGTAAGCGTATGGTGGCTGATGCATAGGGAAATTTCTTCCAGTCCGACGTGACGGGGGATATTGGGCCCAGAATAGGGCGTAATCGCACCAGTGCGTGAGAGCGCAGGGCGAGGTGATGGCGCGCATGTGGGATTCGCGCCCGTCATAGATCGGATGGCACAGGGGCGGAGGCTACATACGTGAGTCTGCCTGTTAGCCCCGAAGTGAGTGAACTATCCATGAAACGGGGCACAATCCCCGTATTGCGGGGTATAAGGTCGCCGCTTTGCGCCGTTGCGGGTCATGCAGTGATGATCGGGCCGGTGTGTGCTGTGCGGTAAGGGCATCGCCGGGCCCACCCGGATCGGCACTCAATCCTCAATCCACAGTAAAGTCGATCAAGTGGCTGCAGAGCAGCAGCAGGTCGTTTTCGGCCACGAGGGCGGTGTCGTCTTCTCCCTCTTCGCTGTCATAGGCGAGCACGGTGGCGGCGAGTAGGGTGCCCTCGTCGATGGCTATCAGGCTGGTGATCGATTCACCGGGCCCCTCCTCGCTTTCGGGCAGGTCGATGTGCTGGTCGAGGTAGAAGGGGCCCTCCTCCAGCGCCTCCTCACCGGGTAGCTCGGTGGCATCGAGCTCGATCTCGGCACTGAGGTCAGCGAGGTAGCGCTCGGCACGTGCCATGGCGGTGTGGGCATCTTCCGAGGTGTGGATGACCACGTACATCTCCAGCTGCTCGGAGCGGAGCCCTGTGACGTGAAAGCGTTCGTCGCTGGGGTTGTAACTCACCTGTGTGTAGGCGGGTATGACGAAGGTGGCGCCGCTCTCCTGCTCTTCGTAGATGGCCAGTTGGGTATCCAGGTACTCCTGTAGCGGGTGCTCGGTCAGTTCGGCCAGCTCCTGAGCCTCGCCACCGTAGCTCTCCAGTACCTGGGCCAGGGTGACCATGCCGACGTAGTGTACCTGCTCTCGCCCCGCGACCTCGGGGGGCTCCTGGTCGGCGGTGGAGGTGCTGAAGAGCTGAGTGCTGGCGCCGCCGCTGGTGGGGATGGGGTCGAGAGAGTCTGCGAGCCCGGGCAGGTAGACGGCGGCGGGGATGGCCCAATTGAGGCGGGCGATGCCCTGGCGCAATCCACCGTCGCCGATGCCGATGACACGCCCCTCGGCATCGAAGATCGGCGCCCCCGAGTGGCCGGGTTGGATGGTGCTGCCCAGGCGCAGGATCTGGGTCTCCAACTTAGGGAAGCCTTGGGCGCCGATCGCCTCGCGCAACTTGTCGGCACGCCGGAAGATGTTGTTCAGTGTCGGCTGGCGTTCGCCGAGGCTCTTGGAGAAGCGCACCACGTCGCCCTGAAGGGTGGCGACATTGTGGGGGTAACCCCAGATCTCGTGCTCGGTGCTACTGTTGGGGTCGGTCGGGGCCACGGCGAGGGGCGTCAAGCCTATATCCTCCGCCAGCTCCAGCAGTGCGAGGTCCGCCTCCAGGTGTACGCGCTTGAGCGTGGCAGGGCGCTCCTTTTTCAGTGGCTCAGAGTAGACGCTGATGCGTTCCGCGCCCGCCACCACGTGTAGGGCGGTGACGATGCCGGTGGGGCTGTGCCAGACAAAACCGGTAGCCTTGTGTTCGTTGTTGCCTACCTTGGCGGTGATCTGCACCACGGAGGCGGCGCTCTGCTGAGGTGCCGCGGCTGGGGCGTGCAGGCCGACGAGGCCGAGGAGGAGGGCGGTGATCAGTCGGACGGTGTGCATAGTAGCCCCGCAATGGCCTGGGTGAGTGTCTGCTTTTCGGCGCTGGAGAGGTTTCCCTCTAACAGCAGCCCGGCCAGCGCATCCAGCTCTGGGCGGTCTTGCGCCTTATAGCCCCAGGCCACTTCACTGGGGTCGTTGTTGTAGCGCTCTGGCTTGAGTGCCTCGCACAGGGCCGCGCTCCCGTTGGCATCGCCCGCGCCGGAGAAGAGGGCATTGGTCTTCGCCTTCTGCATCTCGCCCATCTGCGCCTCACCTCCCCCGGGAGGGATGCCGAATTTTTCCAAGACCCAGAGCTGACGTGCATATTCGGGGGCGAGACCCGCCTCGACATAGCGTGCCACCTGGGCCGCTGGGCTGGACATGAGCGTCTCGTTGCCGCGTAGGTAGAGGCCGACGAGAATGCCGAGGACGCAGCCGAAACCGAATGCCCCGGCCTTGAGTGAGCTGGTGTGCAGGCGCTGGGCGATGCGTGCCTGTTCCGCTGCATCTGGCCCGGTGCGTGTGGCGAGGCCATCCTGCACCCCGAGAAAGACCGCCAATAGTGAGGCGAGCGCACCGAGGATCACACTCACGACGGGGGTCACCGAGAGCCCCATGATGAAGCCGACCAGCAGGCCAATTCCGGCCCCGGCGAAGAGCGCCGTGCCACGCTCGCCACGGGGTGGGTGGGTTGTCGTGCTCATCCTGTGTGCCTCCCTGTGCGACCCCGGTGCGTGAGGTCGATGACCATTAGGGGGCGATTATGCACGCAAATGGCGTCGCAGGCGGGGGATCGGGTGCCTTGGCGGGCATCGGTCGCGGTGTCGCGTGTGGGGTGGACGTGCAGCGCCGTGCCGATGCACCGCACGCCTACGGCGCGGCCGTGTGCGCTGTACTATTGTTCTGCCAACGACCCCCTCGCTGACCCAACGCAGTGGAGAGACGCGGCCCCACGTCGCACAGTGGCGACCGCATCGGTCCGGTGTCGTCTCAGTGCGATGAAAGGGCATCGTGCAACTTGCATATGAGGCGTCCGATGGGGCGCGGCTTAGGCGGGGTGACCTGATGACGCAGGTAGTCGGCCACCGCCTTCGCCGGGTCACTCTCGGCGGTGAGTATCGCCTCGATGCCACGTCGGCCCATCTTGGCCACGAAGCTGTCACCCGCGCTGGCGCCGATCACCGCCACACAGTCGCCCAGTGGGTGTGGACCCTCCTCCTTGTAGTAGTGGAACACCAGCTCCTTGGGCAGGTGGATGCGCTGCAGCTCGCGTACTGTCGGCTCCCCCTGTGCCACCCACTCCCCCTCGAACAGGATCCACTCGGCACACTTGCCGATGTGGCCGGAGACGCTCTCCCCGTCGCGGCTGGCCACGGCGATCCGCACCTTGTGCTCGGCGGGGCGGGTGAGGTAGCCGAGCAGTTCGCCCATCAACAGGTTGATCGCCGCGTAGCGCTCGGCGGGGGCGGCGAGGAGGGTTGTTCGGTCTTGGATATAGGGGTGTCCGGGGAGCAGCTCGTCGGCGCAGTGGCTGACGATGGCCTGGGCCGACTCGGCGGTGGTCTCCAGATGAAATTGCAGGCCGATGGCACGTGGACCGAGCTGGAAGGCCTGGTTCTCACACGCGGCGCTGCGAGCGAGGCGTACCGCGCCGGGCGGTAGGCGGAAGGTCTCGCCGTGCCAGTGGAACACCTCACACGCGTCGGGGAAGCGGAAGGTGTCCCCTGCGTCGGCGGTGGCCTGAATGGGGAACCAGCCGATCTCCTTCTGCGCGTTGGGAGTGACCGCGCCGCCCATGGCGTCGGCCATCAGCTGTGCGCCGAGGCAGACACCGAGGGTGGGGATGCCCGCCTCGATGGCGCTGCGCACGAAGGCCTTCTCCGCCTGCAGCCAGGGGTACTCCGCCTCGTCGTGGATGCTCATGGGGCCACCCATCACCACCAGTAGGTCGATCGCATCGAGTGCGGGCAGTGTCGGGTCGGTGTAGAACGGGGTTGCCGTGATCTGGTAACCGGCCTGCTCTAGCCAGCCCTGGATACTGCCGAGCCCCTCGAAGGGGACGTGCTGAAGGTAGTGCGCGCGCATGGGTCTCTCCCCGAATCGCAAGTAGGATGGCGGGATGATAAGGCCTGCGCGGGATGAGGGGGAGGGTGGGAAAAGGCTCCCCCGCCGTAACGGGGGGAACAAGGTCAGCCGAGCAGGTGTGGGCCGCTAGGCTGGAGGTTGCCAGGTCTGCCGTGCGGGGGTGATCGTAGGGATGGGCGACCGACGCCACTCACGGACAGCTGAGCTAAGCATGGACCCGGATCGTGAAATAGTCTGTGACAAATGTAAACAAAATTTAACGAATTGAGCCGATTTGCGTCGCCAGGATCCCTAGGCCATACGGGGTCCGGCGGCGTGAGCGTCGCGCACCCGCCCGACCGAGGGGGCGCTATTGGGTCTCCATGGCGCGCAGGCTATGCTCTATCCACACGACCACAAGGAGAGTCCTATGCCCCGCGTCCTCTGGCTCACCCCGCTCCTCGCCCTGCTGCTGAACGGCTGCCTCGACAGGGGTAGCAGCAGTGGTGCCGACAGCCGCAGTCCCACCCTCGGTGTCGCCCTGATCCCCTTCGGCAGCGACAGTGAACTGGAGGGCTACCTCAAGGAGGGGCTGCGCCAGCAGTATCAGGGCGGTGGCGACTACCGCTACGCGGTGGAGGCGCTGGAGGATGTGGCCGCCGTGGCCGATGGCGGCACCACCACCAGCGTGAGCGGCACCAACCTGCAGGAGGTGGGGGTCGACGAGGCCGATCGCATCAAGAGTGACGGCGATTACCTCTACCTCCTCGATAGCGGTACCACTGGTTACGATTATCCCCTCTTCGCCACGGCGGCTTCGACCGGCGGCCCCGCGCTGCGTGTCTTGCGCCTCGGCGCCATGCCGCCGAGCGCCACCGAGGTGGCGAGCCTCGCCTGGCCGAGTGACCAGGGCAGCCCCAGCGGGCTCTACCTGCTCGGCGATGCGCTGAACGTGGTGAGCGAGGAGCAGGGTGGTTACCCCGGCATCTGGTATCGCAGCGACACCTGGCGCGGTGGGCGCGTTTGGCTCAAGCAGGTCGACGTCAGCACGCCGAACGCGCCACGCATCTCACGTACCTTGAGCTTCGACGGCCATCTGGTCGGTAGCCGTCGCGTCGGCGACCGCCTCTATCTCGCCCTGCGCCACAGCCCGACGGTGAATGTCGCCTACCCCTACAGCGACGCCGACCTCGACCGTACCCTCGCTACTCTGAGCCTCGGCGATCTCCTCCCCGACTGGTATCTCAACGGCACCAGCCAGGGCGACCTCATCGCACCCAGCCAGTGCCAGCGCATCCCCTCTGACGCGCGTGACCGTAGCCCCGACCTGCTCACCGTCGTGGTGCTCGACCTCGCCGACAGCGCCAGCACCCCAGAGGCCCACTGCCTCACCGGGCGCAGCGAGGCGCTCTACATGTCGAGCGAGGCGCTCTACCTCGCCTCCACCCGCTACCACTACACCACCTGGAGCGACAGCGACAGTCTGGTGCGCGCCCGTTACGAGAGCTACGTGCAGACCGACCTGCACAAATTCAGCCTCGCCGATGCCAGCGTCGGCTACCGCGGCTCCATCGCCCTCGATGGCCATCTCGGCTGGGAGCAGGACAAAAAGTCCTTCCGCATGGGCGAATACCAAGGGGTGCTGCGCGTCGCCCTCTCCGTGGGCAATGACTGGGACGCCAGCGCCTCCACCCGGCTCTACACCCTCGCCGAGGGCGATGACGGCCTGGAACTCCTCGCCCAGCTACCCAACGCACGCCATCCCGAGCGCATCGGTCTGCCCGGCGAACGCCTCTACGCCGCGCGCTTCCTCGGTGAACGTGGCTACCTGGTCACCTTCCGCCTGACCGACCCGCTCTACGTCCTCGACCTGAGCGACCCGCGCGACCCCTTCGTCGCGGGCGAACTCAAACTCACCGGCTACTCCGACTACCTCCACCCGGTGAGCGCAAACCTCGTCCTCGGCATTGGCAAAGAGGCGATCGCCGACAGCCGCGCGGGTGACGGGCGTGGCGCCTGGTACCAGGGCCTCAAGCTGAGCCTGTTCGATGTGGCCGACCCCGCCGCCCCGAAGCTCGCCGACAGCTTGGTGATCGGCCAGCGCGGCAGCGACAGCGACCTGCTGCGCGACCACCACGCACTCGCCTGGCTCCCCCCCGACCCGACCAACGCCACCCCGGGTCGCCTCGCCCTACCGGTGCGCCTGCACGACGGCAGCTGCGACACCCGCGACCCCTGGTGCTACTACCCCTGGCAGCACACCGGCCTCTACCTCTTCGAGATCGATAGCGGCACTCTAGGTACCGGCCCCGCCGCCATCCATCAGCAAGGCGAGATGCTGGTCGAGCAGAGCGACGGTAGTCAGACCTACTCCTGGGGCGACGGCAACGACCGCGCGCTCATCGCCGGAGAGGGCGTGCACTACATCCACAACGGCAAGGTGTGGTCCGGCGAGTGGAGTGGGGCGCGCATTACCGGTAGCAGCCAGTAACCCTTGTGCCGTGTTGGGGTGATGTGAGCGGAACCGCGCCTCGGCGCGGTTCCGCTCACAGCTCGCTCCAGCCCTCGATCAACGCCGCCTGCCCCAAGTAGGCCCCCTCCTCCCCGCGTAGATTCCACAGGGTCACCTGCTCGATGCGAAAGCGTCGCCCGCCCTTGCCGATGCGGACCCCACTGTAACCATCGACATACCCCTGCTCGGCCACCTGACGCAGCACCTCGGCACGCGACTCGCGCCGCTCCTCTTCCGCCGTTTCCCGCGACGGTAGGCCGATGATCTCCTCCCAACTCATGCCGAAGAGTCGCTGACCGGCGAGGTTGGCGTAGGTGATGTGCGGCTCCTCACCGCCATCATGGGCCAGCAGGGCAAAGGGGGCGTGGTAGATGTTCTCTGCGCGCAGCGCGGGTGTCGCCGCATCAGCGAGCTTACGCCCGCTCCAGTACACCAGGCTGGAGAGCATCGGCTCGACCTGTGTGGCAAGGTAGTGGTTGTCTGGGCCGGGGGGCGGTGTGGATGACATGCAGGACTCCCTCTGGGTACTCGCGGGCCGCCATTTTATCGAGAAACTCTCGAAGGCAGCAGATGCAGGGGACGGGGGCCGACGCGCGTCCACGTCGCGCCCGCCTGCTGCAACCAGGGGTTATTCACACACCTCAGTGCAGTAGCCGATGCGGCATTCGGCCAGACAGCCCCCCATCGTCTCGATGGCTCCCCGCATGCAGTCGGCGACGCAGGTATGGTAGTCACCCTGGCACTCGGTGGTGCACTTACGTGGTGGGGCGATGCCACCCCCCTGATAGGTACCCTGGCTGGTGCCGACAGAGTAGTCGTCGGCGCCGCAAATAGGGCTGAAGGAGAGGGCGAATAGAAGGCCGACGAGGGGGATGGGCGATCTCATCGCGAGGTTCCGTCGCCAGGGGCCTCACAGGCGGCGCGGCACGCCTCCAGGGAGTCGAAGGGCACCACCGGGCCGCAGCCATCGTAGTAGTAGGTGATGCAGCGCTGGTCCTCGGGCTCGAAGTAGGCGCGTTCGATCATCGCCTTACACTCACCGTTCTCGGGGAGCAGTGCACACCGCTCGGCGTCCGCCTCGGGGGCGGCGTGTACGGCGAGCGGGGAGAGGCTCAGGACGACGAGGCACAGTAGGCCGTGAGCAGGGGTGAAGTGGCGCATCTATCCTCCTAAATCACACCGTCGGGTATCAATCGCGCCGGGTCGGGCGACCGATAAAATAGTAGAGTGCCGGCCCGAGCAGCGGCAGGAGGATCACGAGGAGTATCCACTGCAGCCGTTCGGGCGCGGCGTGTGGGCCACGCAGGATCACCACCAGCGCGATCAGCCCAGGGAGATTGAGCAGACCGAGCAGGAGGAACACCTCGTTAGTACCGAGCATGGCCGGGCGCCCGATTACTCTTGCACAGGGGTCGGCGCAGGTACTTCCGGCACCGGCGGCGGGTCGTAACGCTGGCAATCCTGGAGGCAGGTGACCATGCAGTCCTCATAGGGTTGACCCTGGGCACCGGAGCAGCTGCTGGTGCACTCCTGGGCACAGTCGGCGAAGACCGCCAGGGGAAGGGCGACGAAGAGCAGAGAGAGCCACATACGCATGGGAAGGTTCCTCTAAGAGGTGTCGCGCATGAGAGAGAGCGGTATCACGGCGCGCGAGACAGAGGGGCCGTGAGTGCGTGGAAGCCCGGATATTTGGCCTCCACGGGCGATGAGTATGGACGTGGTTTGGGGAACGTCAAGGGTCGTAGGTGGGATTATTTTCAGGCCGTGCCGAGGTGTCGGCAGGCGGAGAAGGCGTTGATTTGTTTATATAATCTGTCGGAAATGCCTGGGGCATGGTCGCTCAGGTATCTCGGTGGGGAGACGCTCGGCCCTGGCTTGTACCGAGCCGAGCAGAGGCCTTTTGGGCGTACAGGTGATCGGCACCCTGACTGGCGGTGGGTGAACCCCATGCGTCACCTCTCGCCGTCTTGAGAGGCGCACGCTTCTGGGGCCTGGATTCGGCGAGTCCTCCCGGCACAGTTCGCAGATCCGAGTCCGCGCGTGCCGGGCGGCATACCCCCAAGCGCCGCTTCATCTCCGCAAACGAACTCCATGACGCCGAGCGTAAAGCCTGAATGGTGAGTCAGGCGTTGTTAGGCTGTCTGGCTGAGAGCGCTGAGTATGGTGCCGCTCTGGACGGACCTGAGGTATTTCCACAGGCTCCTTCCTGGGTAGCCGCCACGATGGGTGTCCTGACAACTTGGTCCCGCCAAGCCGATTTCGGCGAGCAGTTCTCCCTCAGTCGCGCGCGACGAGGTGCCTGAGGCGATGAGTCTCGGTCTGGCCAAGGTGGGCCTGACCCTGGCGGTCGCCTAGTCGCGGAGGCTCTTGCCGCGGCGACGTGCGGCGCCGAGCAGCCCCAGCACGCCCAAGAGCGAGATGAGCGGGGCCTGCGGTTCGGGGACAGCGCTGAAGCGGATGGCGCTGATCGGCAGAAAGCCGGAGGGATTACTACTTGTCAGGGAGACAGAGACAGTGCTGGCGGTGGCGGTGAAGTCGAGCATGCTGATGCCGAACGAGCCGTCGGTCTGTGCACCGTAGAGGTTGGTGATGCTGCCCGCGCTAGAGCCCAGCAAGAAGCCCCCTGAATTGACCGAGGGGGTGACGCTGCCAGCGCCAGCGGCGAACCCCGCGTTGAGGGTGTAGGAGTCGTTGTGCCAGGCCTCCAACAGGTACTTCCCGCCCACAGTCAGCCCTGTGAAGGTGATGTTCGCCACGCCATCTCGGGTGGCGATGAAATCCTCTACCAAGTCGTCGAACGAGGTCCCGCTGACCTGCGCACGCTGATGGAAGCTGAGCCCACCTCGGGACTCCCAGCCATCACTATCGTCATCGATGGTCGCACCGATGCCGTTGGCGATGCCCTCGCTGGTGAGGGCGATATCGATGGCCCCGACGACAGGGCCATCGGCGAGCAGTTGGGAGTCCCAACCCGCCTGGGTCTGCTCCTCGGCCACCGCGCTGAGATTCTCGAAATCGACCTGAATCAGGGCCGAGTGGGCGCTGGCGGTGAAGAGCAGAAGCGGGCTGGCGACAAGCACAGCAAAGGTGAAGCGTGGCATCGGCGGAGTGTTCCCTATAGTGCAAGGCGCGTTGGTCGCGCTTAGTTTTGTTGCCCCTCCCAGGCTCCAGACTCTGTGGATGTAGAACGGGCGGGGCACGCCTGATGGCGCGATCCCCGGTTGCGAGGGCGGCACCGCGAAGGAGTTTAAGTGACGTGGGGGATCATATTCAACTGATTGATTTATCTGCCCTATTTGTCAATGTGCGGTTGTTTGCGTGAGTCTATTGCATGGAGCGAATACGGGCGGGACGGGCCTACTGTCTGGCGTCGAACCGCGATGCGTGGGTGTCCTTGACGGAGCGCCTCCCTCACCAGCCCCGCCGGCACCATCGGCTACGCCTACGACCGCCTTGGGCGCCTTACCGACGTCATCGACGACAGCGCGTCGGCAACCCCATCGGCGTCCAAGCCAGCAACGGCACCACCACCGAAACCACCTATGACGCCCGCGACCGCCTCACCGCCATCGCCTACTACGACCCCGACGGCCTCCTGCTCCAGCGCCACACCTACACCCTCGGCCTCGACGGACGCCGCCTCGCCCTGGACGAAAACGGCCAACGCATCGAATGGACCTACGACCCCCTCGGGCGCCTCATCCGTGAGCGCCACCTGCCGAGCGACGGCGCCGAGCGCCTCACCACCTACGCCTACGACCCCGTCGGCAACCGCACCGTCCAGACCCAAGCGGGCCAACAGACCACCTACGTCTACAACGCCAACGACCAGCTCACCCTAGAGCAGGGCCCCCAAGGCGACACCACCTACACCTTCGACGCCAACGGCAACCTCACCGCCACTCTCGACGCCGAAGGCCAAAGCCTCTACACCTACGATGACGCCAACCGCCTCACCGACGCCCAGACCCCCGTCCACAGCGTCGAATACGGCTACGACCCCAGCGGCCTACGCAGCCACAAAACCGTCGACGGCGCCCGCACCGACTACCTCTACGACCCGCTGCACCCCTACGCCCAACTGCTCGAGAGCTACCACCCCGATGGCACCCTCAGCCACTACAGCAACGGCCTCGGGCGCATCAACGTGCGGCGCAGCAACGGCCAGGCCGCCACCTACCACGCCGACGCCCAAGGCTCCACCCGCCTACTGACCGACCGCTCAGGTCGGCTCACCGACGCCTACCGCTATGACGCCTTCGGTGAACTCGACGAGCACCAAGGCCAGAGCGACAACGCAGAGCTTTATGGTGGGGAAACCTATGATGCCGAACTCGGCAACTACTACCTGCGTGCGCGCTACTACGCACCAGGGATAGGGCGCTTCCAGAGTCGGGATCCGCTGTGGGGGAATATTGGCGACCCGATGAGTGCCAATGGGTATCTCTATGGGCATGCTGACCCCGTTCAGAACAGCGACCCGAGTGGGCGGGAGACGCTGCGTGGTCTGATGGCCAAGATGACCATCCGTACCCACCGAATCATGGATAGGTTGCACGCGAGATTCCCGCGCGACCTGGCCAAGAGACTGATGGAATTGGGCAAGGATGCGCTGAAGGACGCGCTGAAGGACGAGCTGATGGAGTACGCCCAGGAGGAGATGATGAACACCATCATCTCCCTGGCGCCTGTGCCCTATGTCGGTGAACTCGTCGAGTTGATGTCTTGGATTAACCCAAGCAAGAAAGGCGCGAAAGGCGGCAAGGGC